>JBBRLA010000262.1:0-10766 GCA_038231615.1 Polyangia bacterium
AGCCGGCCAAGTCGGAGGATACATGAACCGGCGAGTAACCATGCCAGGGTGGGAAATTGGCATCCTTCGTACTATCACCCCTCGCATCCATCGGTGCGGTAAGGCTGCCATGGGTGGCATTTCAGGTTTCCTTACTTGGCCCCCTTACTCGGCCGTGGGGGCCAGTGAGGACGGAGCATAGCCGTGCGGTGGTTGAGGCGAGCCCTACATGCCGCCGTGGATGCGTTCTGCGACGAGATCCCAAATGATGTTGCCCTTGCCCTGCGGGGTGAGGGTATTCTGCCCGCGGCAATCGGTCCGTCGCGGGAAGGAGGAAGCGACGAATGCGACCCGGACCGGTCTCTACTGAACCAAGACGATCTAAACCCTATCAAGAGCGGAACAGCTACCGCTGCAGGATCTTCGACGGACAAGGTGGACAAAGTTCTGTCAAGGCTACGTCGGAGCAGGACGCTATCGACCAAGCCGAAGAAGTTCTGAGATGCCTGCGAAGTGAACGCCATGAGGTGACCGTGGAAGCGACGATCAAGCAATACGAGAATCATCAGCTAGACGCCACCGAAAACAAGCCTCGCTCGGTCATCACCACCACCATCCGACTGAGGCGCCTGTTTTCTGCGACTGCCAAGGAAGCCGAGGCAGAGGTGGAACTCGGGCGGCCCCTCGCTGGCCTTAGCCCGAGGTGGTGCGAGCGGCTGTATGTGGCTCTTTCGGGCCGTCCCTGCGCTGCCTGCAAGCACGTCTCGCCCCTCGGGTTGAGAGCCTGCGAGCGGTGCGGCGGTGCGGATCTGGGCGAACCACAGATGGCGGCGGACACGCACAGGAACATGCTGGCCGAGGCCAAAACGTTCCTTGAGTGGTGCATGGCCAAGCCCAGGCGGTGGCTGTCCAAAAACCCCTTGGCCGAAGTGAAAGGAGTGGGAAAGCGGAACAAGGGCAAAAAGCAACTGAGGGCCGACGAGGCTACCAAGTGGTTGGAGGTGGCATTCCAACTCGCTGATAAAGGCGATGACAGGGCCGTCGGCGCCCTCATGACGATCGCCATGGGGCTTTCCGGCGAGGAGATCACCCAGCGTATCGTTCGGGATGTGGACCTCAAAGGGACCATGCTGCACATCACCGATGGAAAGACCGAGGAGCGGCGGAAGGCAGTGCCCATCCCGCCGGACCTGCGGCCTTACATCGCTCGGGCCTGCAAGGACACCCTGAGACTCTTTCCGACCAGCGAAGGCTGAGCAAATATTTCTCCCTCATCGGCCAGGCCCTCAGAAATGTCGCCCAGCGCGCCTCGTTTGCGATGTACGCCCAGGGAATGCCTGCCGTCCACCCTTCGCCTGCTGTGCCGGTCAACCTCTACCACGCAGAGCACGCAGCCGATCTTTTCGAGAGTAATACCGCCTATAATTGCGTGTTCAGCGACAAAAAACTCCGGTCGATCGCCCTGCTGACGTTCCTCCAGAATGTCTACCGGGTGCTACCAGTGGTTCTCAGGATGGACATGGGCCTCGAGAGCTAAAATACGGCCACGAACGACTTACCTCTGTCGTCGCAAGGAGCGGTATCCGACCAAGAAGTTGCGGGACGACTTGGACGGTCGCGGGTATGGAGCGGGAGCCCCCAAAGGACTCAATTTTAGCCGAAATGCTGGAATTACTGCTCGGATGAGCCCCCTCTGGGCCTGGGCGCCGGACTCGCGGAGGGGTTCCCCAACTCTACGGGATCTACGGGGTAGTCTAATCCTTAGATGAGCCGTCCGCTATTTAGCGCAGCGAAATCCCAGATCGGCGTTATGCCATGATGTGACTAGCCGCTTCCGCATGGTAGACTTAAGTTCAATAGCATTCTCGCCTTCTCGGTAGCTACCACCTCGAATGATAGCACTGCTGCGTTCCTTATCGGCGGGAGCATTATCAGCTGGAATAGTCCATTCCCAGACGTTGCCGGACATGTCCCACAACCTCCCGTCGTTGAAATAATAGTCAACGAAACTCAACCCGCCGGGGATAGCAAGGCGACCGCGTTCGATCCCGGCCAGCAAGGCGAAGTTGGCCATCCCGTTCCGATGGATCATCTGCTGTACATTCATTGGGCGACGTGCTGGCCTTCCAAAAGCACCCGACCAAGTGCAAGCATCAGTGGGCGGTGGAGTTCGTCCGGGCCAGTGCCATCAGCGCTACCCCGGATGGCGCCCAGATCGTCCCGGATCCGCCGCAGGCCCCCCAGAAGCCCAGCCCGCCGGAGTGGCCCACAAGATCCAAAGGGGCCGCATCTGCGATCTGACGGCGCAGGAGCAGGGCAACGTCCGGTCGGCGCTCCGCTTCCTGAAGACGCGCTACGGGGGGTGGGAGGCCCTCTCCAGGGCCATTCGGTTCAAGAGCAGCTCCCTGAAGATGTTCGCCTATGGTCGCGTGCCCAGCGCCAGTGTAGCCCTGCGCTTGGCGCGGATTGCGGGGGTGCCGGTGGATGACGTGCTCGCCGGAAGGTTTCCGCCGGCCTGTCCCCATTGTGGTCGCCAGATGGAATCGTAGATGGGCCGGTGGTCGTTGCCCGTCGCCTCTGGCATGCTCCTCGTATGCGCACCAAAATCGCTCCAAAAAGGTTCTGGATCGTGAAGGGCAACCGGAATGGCACCGAGCACTGGGCTGATCTGCGAGAAATGCTTGTCCCTGGAAGAAGACAAAGGTGGGTCACGAGGAAGCCTCCCAAGGATTGGGAACCCAATGATGGGGTTTTCTTTTGGAACTCTACGCCAGAACTGAAACTCGTTGGATTGGGACTTCTCATCTCCAAGAATGAGCGAGATGAGGATGGTGATGCATATTTCAGATTGCGCTATCACACTGGATAAGGTCAGCCCGACGTTAGCTCTACAACGGCCAATGAGTGCCCAGTCACCAAAACCGGCCAGTTCAGGCCCCCCCTTGAGCCAGCTTACACATTCTGATCGATGGCTGGTTTTGCCGGATCGAGTGGCTGGATTTGAAATCGCCTGGCTGGATTTGAAATCGAGTGGCCGGAACCGGCCAGCACCCACATAGGTGAGAGGCACTTGCACATGGGTGAACGGCACCTGGGGATGGGTAGGAGGCACCTGTACGAGGGTGGGACGGTGGGACGCAAGTGGCAAGTGCCACAAGTCCTGAGGTCCATGCCACAAGTCCCTATGGAACATCGTGGCTCCCTCCCGACAGGTCGGCGTGCAAGAGGCGATGGAACAGATGCACGCCGGCCTCGCGGCGCACGCTCAAGCGCCCGCGGTCATAAGCGCGTGAGCCGAGGCCGCGCTGCACCGACTCGCAGATGGCGACGTCCTCGTCCTGGATGCGCTGACTCACCGCCATGCTGGCCTGCCGGCGCTCGCCCGCGTCGGGTGACACGTCGGTGAAGTAGAAGTCGAACACGACCAGGGTGCGATCCACCCCCAGCGGCACCACCCGATTGGTGTCCATCACACCATCGTACAGATTGATCATGAAGTTGGGATAGAGCCAGTAGTAACGCGCCCGCTCGCCCTGCCGGACCGCTCCGGTGGCGGCCTCGGCCCCCTCGGGACACAGGGGGCTGTGCTGCAGACAGTGGCGCGGGCCGCACTCGATCTGGTAGCGGGGGTATGGCCGCCGAGTGCTTCCTTTCCACGTACCTGCCGCGACACGTCAAGGGTAACCTGGCCAAAGTAGGGAGCCACCATGGACATCACCAGCATTGCGAGCCAAGCCACGGACCTGTCGCAGACGAACACGGCTGAGGTCGTCGGCGTGACCATTCTCAAAAAAGCCATCGATCAGGAGAGTGCCGGCGCACTGGCCCTGATCAACGCCCTCCCACAGATGCCGGCGGCTCCTCTACCGCCCCACCTGGGCCAGCTCGTCAATACGACCGCCTGATCGCTTGCCGCCGGACTTCCGACCCTGCGCTGGCGAGCCGGATTGCCGCGCGTCTGCTTCGGGACCCGCGAGAGGATCAGGGCTGAGCGGGACGTTCACCCCGGCGCCCCGCCCTGCGTGATGCCCGCTTCTTGGCATTGCCGAGGATGAGCAGCTTCGACGCCAGAGGCCGGAGACAGGCCCGGCAGATCACTTCCGCCGCTGACTTGGCGATCTTCCCCGTCTGACCACACCTCGACTGGAAGATTTGGAGGTGCATGGTCCCGAAGGATCTGATCTACGAGATCCGGGTATGATCCCCCTCCATGCCCCGCCCGGTCTCCCCCTCCTCTGATGTAGCCGCCCCCGACGTTCCCGCCGGCACCATGCCGGCAAGAGGGGCAAGTCGAGCGGGCCACGTCCGAGGACGCAGGCGATCTTGGAACTGATCCTGAGGCAGCGGTACCTGGGCGACTATGCCAGCCCGGAAGGGCTGCTGCTGTCCTTTCCACCGGATGAGTACGAGTAGATTCTGAGCGCAGCGCGCAGCGCCTTCCTTTTCACGATCGGCTGGCCCTATGGTTCCGGCTACGCCGGGTTGGGTGTTCGCCGCGAAGTTTTCGATGCCCAGCTTTTCGGAGATGACTAACGGATCACGATCGCTGGTAATCCGTTTCGCCAGCCGATCGCGGAAACGGATCACCGGGGGCAAAGGGGGCCGAAGTCCGCTCCCGCCGGGCAGTTGGTCGGACCCGTGATCGCGGAAACGGGTCACCTCTGATCGCGGAAACGAATCGTGACCCGTTCGCAAGTTGAGGAAAACCGCCTCTTTGCGCTTTCCATGATCTGTTTCGCTCACTACGATCGTGCCTATGGCGGCCCTTCAAATCGCTTCCGAGAGTCCCACCACCGAGGAGCTGTGCGAGGGGTGTGGAAATGTGCTGCCCCAGGTCTCCGGATCGGGAAGACGGCGGCGCAAGGACCTGAAGTTTTGCAAAGACGAGTGCCACACCAAAAGGTGGCGCTGCTCCCCCCGCGCTCAGTCCCCCGACCCCTTCCCCAGCCCCATCCCGAACCGGGCCGCTCGCCGCGCCGCGCCGCCGCGGTGGCGTAGGTGAGCAGGCCCCGCAGGCGTATTCATCCACCTTCGTCATGTCTTCAAGTCTGCCTCAATGGTCCGGTCGAGCGCTTTCCAGCTCTCAGCCCACGCAGTCACCCGATCGAGGATGGTGAAATCCAACTGCAATTGCGCTTTTTTGGGATCATGAGTCTTGAGAAGATGCTTGGCGAGCGTCAACAGCTCTGTGCCTCGGAAAGTCGCGGGTTCGAGTCCCGCCGGTCCCCTCTCGGCGTCGGCATCGCCGCGGGCCCCCCTGGCAGCCCTTTGTGTAAGTACCGTGTAAGTATCCGCCCGGACCTTCCCCGGGTCGTGGCCATGCTGGACGGGATGGCCAGGAACCATGAAGGAGGCCGCCTTGCGCGACTAACCATGACTGCGGTGGGCAGGTGAGGGCCAGGACCGTCCTCATCGCCCTGGGCGCCGTCGGTGTCCTGGGCCTCGGGGCCCTGGCCCTGGCCGCCAGCTCGCCGGCGCCGGACCCGGACCCGGCGCTGGACCCGCGGGAGGGGGAGGGCGACCAGCCTGGTGCCGTGGCCGTCATCGACCCCGGCCACGGCGGTAACGGCATGGTGGGGGGGTCGAGCGCCAACAACGCCCGGGGCCCCGGGAGCACCCTAGAAAAGGATCTCACCCTCGATGTCTCCCGGCGCCTGCGGGCCTACCTGGTCGCCCATGGCCTGCCCGCTGGCCAAGTACTGCTCACGCGGGACAGCGATAAGAACCGCGGCCTGTCCGAGAGGCTGCTCTTCGCGCGCCAGGCCGGCGCTGCGGTGTTTCTCTCCATCCACTTCAATGGCTTCAATGGCTTCAATGACCCCGGCGTCCAGGGCGGAGAGGTGTGGATCGCGCAGAACGCCAGCCCCGCCAGCGTGGCGCTGCCCGATCCGTATGATGCACGTGAAGGGCTGGTAGAGGCTGCCGACCGCACCACCGATAGCCTGGTGATGCTACGCAAGGCCGAGGGGATGGATGCAATGACCGCCATCGACGCTGTGGAGCGTCTAGGAGAAATCATCAAGCTACGCCAGAATCAGATCCCGTCCAGCGAGGACGTGGGCTTTCTCTTTCGAAAGTTCAAGGGGCGGCCCGTCATGAGCAGCATGGGCAAATGCGCGCTGACTTCCTTGGGACGGGGCAAACACGGAGCGAACTGGGCGGTTCGGCCGGTGACGATGAAAGTCCAGGGTGACGATGCGTGACGATGAAAAAATCGCATCGTCGCCGCTTTTCAGCGACGAAGCGCGGACAAAAAGTGACGATGTGACGATGATCTGGCCCTCCCGCGCTAGCGCGGGGACCTGGGTCCAGGCAATCGTGCAGGAGCTTTTGGCCGAGCTACCGGCACGCGTCGCCGAGGAGTTGATCGCGAGGGGGGCGGGGGATATGGTGCGCCGGTCGGCAGGTCCCGCGCAGAAAGGAGCTGACCAATGCCAAGAAAGCGCGGGCCCGCAAGAATCAACGGACCCTACAAGACCGGAGACAGGTGGACTTTCATCCTTATCTCCGACGGCAAGAAGACTACTTGCCACGCACCAACGGAAGAAGAAGCGGAGCGCCTGATCGAGGAGTTGAAGCCCACCCTTCAGGCGCCCCCAGAAAGGACGGTGATGCAAGCGGTAGAACAGTACAAAGAGCACATGAAGGTCAAGGGCAACCGCCCCGGAGCGGTGAAGAGCACAGGATTTGCCCTGAGCCGGTTCCTTCAGCCTGATGATCGGCCGCTGGCGGACGTGACCGCGAAGTGGTGCGCCCGTCGCTACTTCGGGAGTCCCGGGCGGGATGGAAAGCCGGCTGGTGGACTGGTGCAGGAGTTGGCCAGCGATACCCACCGCAACTATCTCGCCGAGACGCGCACCTTTTTCAACTGGTGTCGCGAAAAGCCCCGCTGCTGGCTGAACAAGAACCCCCTGGCCGAGGTCAAGGGCATCGGCAAGCGCAACCCGGGCGGCAAGGGCAAGAAGCAGCTGCGCCTCAACGAAGATGCCGTCTGGCTGGCGAAGGCGCTGGAACTGGCCGACCAGGGCGAGCGGGGCCCGGTGGCTGCGCTCCTCACCCGCGAAGGGGTGGACGCCTCGGCGATCGTGACCCTGCGGGTGCGGGACGTCGATGCCAAAGGGGCGATTCTCTGGGTCGGTGAGGAGCAGGCCAAGACGGAGAACCGGAGGCGCCAGATCAACGTGCCGGCATGGCTGCGCCCGTACCTACTGGCCCTGTGCGAAGGCGCGTCCCCGATGGCGTACCTGTTCAGGACCACCAAGGGGAAGTCGGGGCACCCGTGGCGTGACTGGCCCCGCGAGTGGGTACAGCGGATCTGCGTTGAGGCTGGCGTCTGCGACTCTGCCGGCGTACCTCTAACCCACGCCCACGGGATGAGGGGGCTGGCCGGGACACTGGCGGCCCTCGGCGGCGCTGAGGAAGCCTTCGAGCGGGCCCGGCAGAGGCTTGGCCACTCTCACAAGTCAACGACACTGGACAGCTATGCAGCGGACGAAGCCGTTTCGGAGGTCCGCGAGCAGGCCAGGTTGCGGGTGATCAACGGGGATCTAAAGTGACGGGAATCGATTCCATTTCGATTCCAGCCGCTTTGGCCCCGTTCTGGGCGGCATTGATTTGCCGGGATTTTCCGTCGGTGGATGAAGTGGAGCTGAGGGGAATCGAACCCCTGACCTCTAGAGTGCGATTCTAGCGCTCTACCAACTGAGCTACAGCCCCGGTTGACTATGATGACGTGTGATCAAGAGGTGAGGGCCCTTCTACCAAGCTCCGTGCGCCCGCGCAAGGAAAAACCGCCAGAAGGGGCACGACCCCATTTTTTATTGCCGGTTCTTGTCGGTAATGCCCGGCAATGTCAGGCACTGCCGGGCCCTTGGAAGCCGCCGGACTCCCGGCAAACCCCCCCGAGCAAGTAGGAGTAGAGCAGCATCCCCAGCAGGCACAGGGCCGACACCCCGAGCATCCACCGGGAAAAGCTCTTGTGAGGGCGACCACAGACTGTGTACCACTCGCTGCCCGCGGCGGGCCGTTTATTAATGAACCACGGCCCCTGCGGGGCTTCGCGATTGATGCACTCGAAGGAAAAATCCTCGTCGAAGTCGTCGGCGCAGAGGTAGCGGTAGCGGACGTGGCCGGCGATGTCGGTGGCCTTCACATGGCAGGGCCCGTAGGTCTGGTGCAGGCTGGCGCTGCGGTGGGTCTGGGGGTCGAAGACCGCCAGCACGACCATCAGGGTGGCGAAGTACAAAAGCGCCGCGGCGATGAGGGCCCGGTCGCCCTTCCTGGGGGCGTCGGGGAGGGCGCGGCGCCAACCGGCGAAGGCGATGCCTCCGTAGAGGGCGATCACCCCCAGGAGCCCCCGGATGCCCGGGATGCCGCCGTCGAGTTGCTGGATGGCAGTCATCTGGAGCACCATGATCAGCGAACTCAGGGCCGCCACCACCACCAGGCCCCTGACGAAGGTCCGCTTCGAGACCGCTTTATCACCGCTGATGACACGGTTCAGCAGCCAGGCGAAGGTCGCCGTGAAGGTGATGATCCACAGGCTGCTCCCGATCGGGGCGCCCAGGAGGCGGTTGGCGATTGGCAGATCGGTGTCGTGCCAGGTCCACCACAGGAACTTGGCACCGACGATGTCGTAGGGGGCGTAAAAGACGAGGGCCGCCAGGCCGGTCAGCGCCGCGCACGAAAGCGGCGGCAGGTTCAGACGCCAGGTGGACACGGTGGGAAAATACATAAAACAGAGGTAGACGCAGGGGATGTAAAGGGGCAGTCGCGGGGTCAGCATGACCGTCGCCTGCGCCTGCCAGAAGTTGTCGACCAGGGGCAGGGCCATGAAGATCATGTCGTTGGCCGTGCCGGCCAGAAGGGCCCCGAACCAGACCAGAAGATGCCTGCGGCGCTGCTCGCCCTGCAAAAGGGCATGAACCAGCGCAACCGCGGCGCAGGCCATGAAGAGGTACTCGCCGATCACGAAGGACGGCTGCACGGCCCACTTCGAAAGGGGGCTGGTGAAGACGTGCCAGGGCAGGTCTGGCGCGAGTTTCCACGGCGGGGTGGCTAGCATGGGGCCCTCTGGACAGAGGCGGCCTGTGCGGCCCGCAGATACTGATCATCGAAGCGCCTGGGGAAGGGGAGGTAGCGGTGGCGAAGGGCAAAGGGCGCGGCTTGCCTCATGGTGTTGAAGCCGCAGCCGGTGATGATGCGATCCGCTCGCCGGAAAAGCGGCTCGGCGGGGTAGACATCCAGCGAGATGAGGTGCGGGTCCTTTTCAGGGCCCGGGGCATGGGCAAGAAAAGGCGGGCGGGGGGCGATCCGCACGAGGCGTGGGTCGACGCCCTCCATCCGGGCCTGCTCGGCGGCGTAGGACAGAAGCTCCGCGACCTCCGCCGCGGGCCCGGAATGCACCACCAGCCACATGGGGCGTCTCTCTTCATCGATGGACGTCGGCTCTTGCCCGGTCTGAGACGGCGCGGGCGGGTCCGAAAGCGTCAGCGGCAGCACCTCGTCCGAGAGGCCGCGCAGCCACTCCGCATGCTCCGCCGAGAGCGGTTCGAGCACATAGCTGCGCGCCATCCGTGGCATCGTCCCGTGGCCTTGAAGCTGCCGGCGGTACTCGGGCAGGCGCAGGATGCGCGCCAGATGGTAGATTGGCACCCCCGAGGGAAAAGGAAAGTCACACAGTTCCCCCAGCAGGCCGGCGGGGAATGCGTCGAGGTAGATCGCATCGGGGCGCAGGCGTCCCATCGTCTCGATCAACCACGCGCGGTAGCCAAAAGGGTCCACCTCCAGCCCCGCCGGCACCCGCACCACCGCCGCCTCCCCCACCACCCGGGGATCGTCGGCGAAGGGCGACGCAGTCAAAAGAGTCACCGGCTCCTTGACCCGCAGGGTGTGCAGCACCGCGCGCGCCCGGGTCAGGTGCCCCAAGCCGCCGCCCATGGCATAATATAGGGTCACGAGAGCCCTGCGGTCTCGCGCAGCACCGACAGATAGCCCTCGGTCTCGGCGCCAGGGGTCAGGCAGGTCTGGCAGAGCGTCCGGCACGCCGCTCCCCTGAGGGCCAGATCCTTGTCGGTCGCCGCCGCCGCCCTTTCGAGGGCCTCGCGGCAGCCCTCCTCATCGCCAGGGTGGAAAAGAAAGGCGTGCTCGGAGGTCAGCACGTCGGCCATCCCGCCCGCGGTGGAGCACAGCAGCGGCACGCCCAGCCCGGCGGCCTCCAGAAGAACGTTGGGCATACCGTCGTAGTAGGAGGGGATCACTTGCAAGTCGCAGGCAGCGTAGTGTCCGAGCAGCTCGTAGCGGTCAGTGAAAGGGTGGCGGGTGTGTGAGATCTCAGCGGCGTGGGCGTCGAGAAATGCGATCACCGCCGGCTCCAGTTCGCCGACCAAGAGCAGGTGGAAGCGGCCCGCCAGGCCGGAGGCCAGCAGCGCCGTGAGGAAGAAGAGCCCACCCTTTTTGCGCTTGATGTGACCGAACATGCCCAGCACCCGGCGCGGCTCCGTTCCGCTGAGGCTTCGGCGAAAGGCGGCGGCGTGCTCGCGATCCGAAGGGAGCAGCGCCCACCGGGACAGGTCGATGCCATTGGGAATGCAGGCGGTGCGCGCCCCGGGATACAACGCCGCCACCTTGCGGGCGTGGTCGCGGCTGACCACGCACACCCGCGCCGCCCCGATCAACGCCTCGCGCAGCACCTCGCGCCGCCGCTCCGTGAAGACCCCGGCGTCAAGGTCGTTGCCTCGCAGCAAGGTGATCAGCGGCACCCCGAGCCAGGCGGCGTACACCGGCCC
>JBBRLA010000263.1:0-10751 GCA_038231615.1 Polyangia bacterium
ACCGGCTTGGCTTTCTTGGCGACCGGCTTGGCTTTCTTGGCGACCGGCTTGGCTTTCTTGGCGACCGGCTTGGCCTTCTTGGCGACCGGCTTGGCTTTCTTGGCGACGGCAGGCTTGGCCTTCTTGGCGACGGCGGGCTTGGCCTTCTTGGCGGCGGGCTTGGCTTTCTTGGCGGCCTTGGCCGGTTTGTTCGCGGTGGACTTTTTGGCCGCTTTCGCGGTTGTTGCCGGCTTTTTGGCGGTCGTTGTTTTTTTCATGTTGAGCGGTAGCCTACGCTTCTTCAAGATCGCAGTCCAGCGCAAGAACGCAGCGGAATGAAAATTTTACCGCAAGGCAGCGGACAACCGGTCAAGGGCGCTGGACATCTCCGCGCCAGCCCGCCGCGCGAAGAACGGCAGCCGTGCCGCGACCGTACGCAGCCGTGTCTGCACGCGGGTTCCGGTCCCTTCCTCCGCGAACTGCCACGTCACGTGGAGGCGCAGGCCGGGGACGCCGGTGTGGTACTCGAATCGTCCCGGCACAAGGGTGTCGATGGTGGTGATGCCGACCACCGGAAGGCCCGCCGCCACGTAGAGCCAGCCGTAGCGAGTGCCGGCACCGCCTTCTCCAAATAGACGGCGGTAGCGCCAGTGCTCGGGCCAGAAGGTCTCCATGTTGCGCAGGTCAGTCACGTAGGAAAAGACCTGTGCGAGCGGCGCCTGGATGAACGCCTCGCGGCAGATGTGGTCGGCTTCGTTGAGAGATTGAGTCGTGTTCATGGCCGGGATTATAAAGCGGCTGGCCTTTTCAGCGGGATGGATTTCTGCCACCGTATCCGCCTCCGGCACGCCGCTGCCGCCACGAGGACAACCGACATGGGCAAGTTCAACGTTAGCCACGAGATCCACTGCGACGCAGACACCTTCTGGAATACCTTCTTCGACAAGACCTTCAACGAACGCCTGTACCTTGAAGCGCTGGGGTTTCCCGACTTCCAGATCCAGGATCAGAAGGAGACCGAGGGGCAGATCACCCGCCGGGTCACCGGGACCCCCAAGATGAACCTGCCGGGCGTGTTGGCCAAGCTTCTCGGGCCCAACTTCCGCTACACCGAAGAGGGTACCTTCGACAAGGCGCAGAAGACCTGGCGCTGGAAGATGACCCCCAGCGTCCTGGCCGAGAAGCTGCGCCAGGAGGGCACCCTGCGGGTCGAACCCGCAGGCGAGGGCAAGGTCCGCCGGGTCGCCGAGATGATCATCGAGGCGAAGATCTTCGGGGTCGGCGGCCTGCTGGAAAGCACCGCCGAAAAGCAGCTCCGCGCGGGCTGGGATGACAGCGCCGTGTTCATGAACAAGTACCTCGCCAAGTAGCTCGCCCGCCGGCGCAAGTTTTTCCGCCCTCATCCTCATTTTCCCCTATATGTAGCTGCTGATCCACGTCCCAATGGGTGAGAACATGCTCAGGCGGCCCGGGTGCTTGCGGTGCGGTCTGCGCAAGCGGCTTGTGCGGCAGCGGGAGGCGTTTCTTTCGCGGGTCAAGGACCAGGTACCCCGACGCCCAAGGGCGCCGGACGGGAGAGGGGTCGTCAGTTCGACATCATGCCGCGGCGGATGGCGCCGCGTCCGTAGGCCTGCGGGGGCGGGGTGTAGCCGGGACGGCGACCACCCGGGGGCGCCGCCCCGGCGCCGGGGGGAGTATCCAGGTGCAGCGCCAGCCACTCGGCGCTGTAGCCCTGCATCTTCAGCTTCTTGCCGTTCTGCAGCGCCAGTTGCTGCGTCTTCAGGCGCTCGTCCCCGGGCAGCACCGTCCTGCCGCGGCCGAGGATCTCCAGCGCCTTGTCGGTCAGCCCGCGCTTCCATTGACACCACGCGAAGGCCGCCCACAAAAGGGCCTCCTTCTTGTTGCGCGAGACGGTCTTCTCAAAGACCTTCTCCATCTCGTCATAGCGCTTCTTCTTGTAATGTCCGGCGGCGAGCATGGCAAAGGGCTGCCAGAACCACGGGTGGGCCTTCTCCAGGTCGGGTCGGGCGCCCTCGAAGTCCCGCAGGTAGGCGTACTTGAGCATGCCGATCTGCCCCTCGGTGGCCGCCCCCAGAAGCGGCTGCCATCGATAGAACGGCCGGATCGTCTCCAGGGATTGGATGGCCTTTTCGAATCGCTGCCCCTTGATGTGGCCTTCGATGTCCTTGGATGCCGCCTCGACCTTCTTGCGCACCCGCCGGCCCAGGAGGATGTAGACCCCCACCCCCGCGATGGGCGCCAGCAAGATGGCGGACCACTTGTCGAAGAGGGAGAAGGCCCCCGCGAACGTGAGGGCCGCGACGACCAGACTGAGGATGACGCTGTACATTCGCTACAGTTTGCCACAGCCTGCCGCCGCGTCCAGTGCAGAGCGCCGATGATCGATCGAAATCACGTCGCCGTGTTAGTATCCGTACTGAAAGGCAGGCTCACATCACCAGGCGAGAGCGGCGGTTGCTGGGGGTTCTGGGGATCGTCATCGCGGCCCTTTGGGGCGGTCTTGTGTGGATCTGGATCTTCGGCGCGCAGATGGGCGCCCCGTGCGCCGATTCCTACAGCTGCCACGGCTTTCTCTTGGGCGGGGCCGAGTGTGTCGACGTCGAGGGTGGAGCATACTGCACGGTGTACTGCAAGTCCGACCAGAAGTGCCCGCGGGGCTGGCGCTGTCTTGCCGCCAACCCGACGGTGCTGACCGTGAAGACCCAGCTCCTTGACAAGGTCTGCGTCAAGGAGCCGTAGCGCGGGGCCGCTCTGCGAGCCCCTGGCCGACGTCGCATCTCCTTCGCCTGTCCGCCTCCACCACGATTGGCGCCCGCCGCCACTGCCAGCGTCCGGCCTTTCGCGGGGCCAGGGCGGCGGCTTCCTCGCAGGGCGGCGGCGGGGTCCTGCCGATCGCGAAGATCAATTCCCACCGGTCCGGGTCGGGCAGCAAATCCGAGACTGCCCCCCGCAGGCCGAAGACCCCGTCCGGCAGGCGCTCAAGGGGCAGCGCCCAGGCCGACGCCGATGAACGGCGCTCTGCCTCGCTGCGCGCCATCGACGTCCCTGGGCCGGCGCGGCGGACGCAGACTTGCGCGTTGACCGTCCCCGAAACCGGCTCCTCCGGCCGCAGCGCGATCTCCAAAACCGAGGTCGGCGAGAGCGGGCGCGCCGTAGCGTCCTCCAGTTGCTCGCCGCAAAGAGAGCCCGGCTCGCTGACCCGGACCCTCAGGGCATAGGCCGGCAGCGGGGCCAGGTGGTCCATCGCCGTCGGCCCCAGCACCCCACCCGAGATCACCACGGCCAGCAGCACCAGCCCCGCGGCGGTGTGACGAGATCCCGGGTGTGGCGTCATCGCGTCCCGATCGCTCATCGGATGAAGAGGCGAAAGGCCGCCCATTCCTCGCCGTGCTGCCGCAGTTCCTCCTGCGCCAGCCGGAAGGCCCGCACCGGGTCGCCGGTGTGGAACTCGTGCCGGTACAGTGCCAGCGCCAGATCCACCGCCGCCCGCTCCGACGTCGGCCGCGCTGTGGCCACCACGGCAGTGCTGCCGCGGTACAGGAACGCCTGCGCCAGGCCGCTCTCGGTGGTAATGTCCTTTCGTGAGCCCGCGGTCTCGCAGCCGAGCAGCGTCACCCGGTCCGGCACCCGGGGCAGAAGCAGCACATCGCCTGCGTGCAGCGCCGTCTTGTCCGAAAGATGAAGCGCGCTCAGCCAGCCGGCGAAGTGAGCGTGACCAATATAGACGAAGACATCCGCCTGGCCCACCTGCTCACGCACGGCGGTCGAGGCGACGCGGCTGCGACGCCGATGCTGTAGCAGCGCGCCCAGCTCGGAGAAGGGCCACACCGCCGACGTGCCGGTCCGCCCCTCTCCCAGGCGCAGGTCCACCTTTCCCCCGTGCTCCAGCAGCCGCGCCACCTCCGGGCACGCCCCGGCGGTATACGGCAGGTTGCCCTCCGGGTTGCACAGGACAAAGGCCCGCGCGCCGAAGATTGCCGGCACCTTCCCCCCCGCAAGGCTGGCCCCATCCAGCACCCGCACCACCATCAGCCCCGAAAGCGGCGGCCCCTGCGTCCCGGGCCAGGCCTCGAAATCGATGGCGATGAGCTCCCCTTCGGAGAGCACCCGCAGGGTGTGCGCCCGCGACAGCTTGCCCGAGAACTCCGCCAGCAGCTCCTTGGACAGGGTGGGGACCATCGCCGGCTGCACCCCCTGATCGTCCTGTGCCAGGCAGGCCCACCCGGCGGGCAGCGGATGGCACGCCACAAGGACCGTCCCCGGGGGCGGCCGCGCGGCGGGCCAGAGCGGGTCCTCCGCCAGCCGCAGCCGTTCGAGCACCCTGCCGAGTTGCTGCCTCAGCTTCTCCACGAGCTGCGGCCTGCGCACCTGCGTTTCGGTCCCGATCCGTCCGGGCACCCAGTCCTCGTCCGGCAACTCGTCCAGCTCTTTTAGCAGGCCGCTGTAGGCCGCGATCTCCCGGGTCACCTGGCCCCGTTCCGCTTCGCTCAGGCGTGAAAGGCCGCTGGTCAGCCGCAGGCTCAGCGACTTCCGTGCATACAGATGGCGCACCAGCAGCAGCGCCTCCGCCGCGCGCCCCCGGTCGAGCAGGGCGGCCAGGTAGGCGCGGCTCGCCTGCTCGTGCGACGCCAGGAAAGTGGACCAGTCATCGACCATCGACACCACCGTGCTGCGCTGGTCCAGAAGCTCCTCGCCACGGCGGAAGGCGGCCAGCGCCTCGTCTTCTTTGCCATGCCCCAGCAGCAAGAGCGCCTGCGCCTGCCCATAGGTCGCTCGCCACTGCGCCGCGGGCGAGATCCCCCGGGCCCGGGTCGCCAGCTTCCGGTACGCCTTCAGCGCATCGTCGAACGCCCCGGTAGCCAGGGCCACTTGGCCGTCCAGGTCCAGCCATTCCATTTCCCGATCCACCGAGGTCTTCTCCCCCAGGTCCCGCTGTACCGACCGCGCCTGCGCCAGATGCCCCCGGGCCGCGTCCAGGTCCTTGCGCTGCATTGCAGCATAGGCCAACCAGGTCTTGATGTTGACCTCGGCCCGCGGGTTTTTGCAGCGTGGCGATTCGGAGAACTCCTGGGCCTGATGCAGGGTGTCCATCGGGTCCCCTGTGGCGGCCGGGCCGATCACATCGATGGCCCGAAGCTGGATCTCGGCCAGCGTCAAGAGCTGCTCCATCCGCGCGCACCCCAGCCCACCCGTGGGAGAATTGAGCAGCGATGAAAACACCGCCAGCGCCTCGCGCGGCTTTCCGAGTTGCTCCAGGCTCACGGCCTCCAGGCTGCGGATGTCTCCGAGCAGCACGAAATACGAGGTCCTCACAGCCCGATCGCCGGCCCGATGGAAGCGTTCCACCGCCGAGCGCAGGTCGCCCATCTCCAGATCGATCAGGCCCTCGAAGTAGTCCGCCTGCGACCGCTGGTCCGGGTCGTGCTCGAATGCATCCCGGTGCGCCGCCAGCACCTGCCGCGCCTCGGCGTAGCGCCGCTGGTGGTGGGCCAGGATGAAGGACAGCGTCGCTGCGTGGCTCGCCCGCTGGATGATGTGTCCGACGCGGCGATCCGCGTCCAGTGCCTCCTTCATGTGCCCGATGGCCCGGTCGCTCTGGTCCTGCCGACGCTCCAGCTTGGCCAGATCCGCCAGCATCCGCGCCCGCGCATCAGGCGCTCGCTCGCGGGACAGCCCCTCTTCCAGGGCGGCGGCGGCCTCCCGCAGCTTCCCCGCCCCGACCTTCGCCCGCGCATCTTTGATCGCGGGGATCGCCGGGGCCTCTCGCAGGGTGTAGGCCCCCGAGGACGTCGCCCCCGCCTCCACCCGCAGCGAGGTCACCCCCGCCGGTACTGCCAGAAGGAGCAGACGCTCTCCCCCTGTGCCGCGGACGTCCCGCAGCAGGACTCGATCTCCGGCGCACACCGCGACCGGACCCGCGGGCACATCGGCGCAAAGCAAGCGCAGCATGCGATCCGCGGGCAGCTCGCAGACGCGAGGACTGATCTCCTCGGTGCACCCGAGAAGCTGCACCTCCAGCCTGGCGCGGGTGCAGCCCCACAAGGACCCGATCGCCAGCAGCAGCAAGAGCGGTCCCGGTTGTCTTGGACGGATGATCATCGAATCCTCTATCGACACCTGGAACCCTCGCTCGATCGCCGATCAGGCTAGGTCATCTGGACGATCAAATTGCCGCCCCCGTGGTCTCCCATATTGCCGCCCCCTGGGTCTCCCAAATTGCCGCCCCCGTGGTCTCCTATGACCACGACCTGGCCGTCGGCGTGGAGACCCGTTGTCGACATGGAGTCGGGCTCCGATACAGGGACGATCTTCGACGTCGAGGCGCGGTCCGGCGCGAGGATCGTGTTCGTCGGGGCGTCGTGGGTTGCCGTGGCGGTCGATTTGTGGCTGGTGTCGGGCTTGATCTTGGAAACCGGCGTCTGGCTCATCTTTTCCACCTTGTGATCGAGGCCACCACACAATGTGTGCAGCTTGTTTCTGGTACGATGTCGGACCAGCGATCATGACCTGAAAAAGTGAATTTTTTCGAGAGCCTGACATTCGTTCAGGGCCAGCTACGGACGGACCTCGACAGGCAAGCTGATGGTCTGTCCAGGCATCCCCGGCCTGGCGATCTGGATCTCCAGGTTCCACGGCCCCGAAACGCCGGGCGGCAAGTCATCGGTGCGCGCGTCCAGCCAGCACATGCCCTTGGGGTCGCACTGCCCCCGATGCTTCCACAAGACCGTCTGCCCGCTCTGGCTGGAGAGACGGTGGGCCGTCATCTCGACGGGCCCCGACACGGGAGACGCCGGCCGCATGCGCACCTGGAATCGGCCCCCCCGGGACAGCGTCGTGCGCGCCGCAGGATTGTCGCCAGGTGAAGTCGGCGATGAGAGAAACTGAGTCCCGTCCATGGGGAAGAGGGTGATCTGGCCCTGATACGGGGAAAGTGGCGCCGGCGCGCGGAACTGGAACAGGAGAAACGAGGCGGCGGCCATGGCGGCGATCCCCATCCCCAGGGGCCACCTGCTTCTTGCAGGGTGGCGGGCAGTTCCCTTGCTTCCGAGCGGCGCCGAGCCGGATCGCTTCGCCGTCCCGATGGGGATCACCTGGGCCGGCGCGCCACGGGAGCGCCGGGCCTGCTCGACCAGCGACCGGGTCAACCGCTGGCGAGCCTCCACGGGCAGGGGCACATAGAGCGCAGCCACCCTGCCGGTTTCCGGGTCCTCCTTCGCCCGCGCTCGCCAGGTGGCGACCTCGTCTTCATCCTCATCGCCATCTTCGTCACCCTGGGGCTCCCCGCGCAGGAGTCGCTCGCCCCGGTCGATCTCATCCTCCCGGTCCAGCGCCAGAAGGACCGCCTTTGCCTGGTCTTTCATATCCATCAGCGGACTTGCCTCATGAATGCCCTACGTATTGGACCCGGAAAGACTGACCGGGTTTCGTCTTCCCGGCCTAGCACAAGAGCTTGCGCACGATCTCGCGCATCTTGATGATGAGCCGCCGCTTGCGCTGGTGCACCCTCTGAGAAGAAAAGCCCAGCTTTTCGGCGATCTCCTCGCAGGTGAGATCCTGTCGCAGTAGCGTAAAGAGCTGCGCGTTCTCCCCGTCGAGTTCGGCGGCCACCTGGGAAAGGATCTGCATCCCCGCCAACTGGTGAAGCACATCTACCGTCTCCGTCGGGCCATCGAAGTCATCTGCCGGGGGCAGCGGCTCCACCCGCCGCCGTCGACGCAGGATGTCCAGGACGCGAGAGCGTGCCCACATGCACAGGTAGATACACAGGCTGCCCTTGTCGGGCACCCACTTCCCCAGGCGCTCGTCCAGCTCGCCGATGAGCTGGGCCAGGATCTGCTGGTGGATGTCGTCCCGATCTTCCCGTGTGCCGCCGCGGCGCACCAGCACCCGCGCGACCACCGGCAAGAGGAGCTGGACGACAAAATCAAAGAAGACCCCGAGGGCCTGGGGCTCTCTGGCCAGGACCTGATCGACCAGCTCCCGGCTTAACGGACAGTTCTCTTGGGACAGAGGTTCCCCGGGAGATGACGCGATGCGTGAAGGGGTAAGGGTTCTCATCCGGCGCGCGCAGGCGGACGGTAGCATGAATCTATGGCCAAGGATCACCGCTCAGAGCCCCACGTCTCTGAGCGACCCAGTGGCTGGCACAGCGGTATCAGAACGGCCAGAAGCATACCACCCGCTGGCCCGCGCTGGCATCGGTGGCGTAGGGCGAGAAGCCGTACGCGCGGCTCTTCTCGTAGGCGGCCCGTGCGGCGTCGGTCTGGCCGCAGTCACCCACATAGTCCTCCGTGGTGATGGAGAAGGGGTGACCGTGCGGCATCAGGTAAAGGCCCCTCCACGCGCTCAGCTGCGCCTCGGCGCGGGGGTCGTAGGTGGGGGCGTAGACCTCCTCGTGGGAGACGCCATCCAGCAGCAGCGGGAACGAGGCGCCGCCCGTCATGCCCAACCGGGTCACGTCCGATGTGGCATTCTGCATCACGAAGAAGAGGGCTGGGAATCGCTCGCGCAGCGTACGCACCAGGTCGAGGCCCCCTTGTGCGCACGCAGCGTTGCATGGGCCGTCGGAGGTCTGGGTGCCGTGTTCGACGATTTCCAGGTTATCGAAGAAGAAGCCATCGACCCCGGTGGCGGCCAGGCGGGGCGCGACGTGGTCCAGGATCAGCTTCTGGTAGTCGGCGTTGCTTGGGTCCATCCAGACCTCGTCCGGGAAGCCGCGGTACGGCCCCCGCTGCGCCGCCAGGTTGGTCTCGCACGGAACCAGCCCGCTCGGCGCCGTCTTGTAGTAGCTGCGGAACTGCTCGCAGGCCCCGAGGTTGAGGTAACTGATGACGCGGTTCCTGCCGCCCGCCTTGAGCGTCGCAATCTGCTCCCTGGTGAAGTTGATCTCCGAGTCCGCGTCGATGTTGATCAGGCGGAAGGTGGCCGCCACCTGGCCTGAGTCTCCGAGCTGCGCCGCCGTGCCATAGAACGACAGCCAGGGCGCATTGAAGGCACCGGCTCCGCCGTCGGCGGATCCGGTCTGTCCGGCGCAAGCGGCGAGCAGGGTGGCGAGCAGAAAACTCCCGCCGATGACCTGAACGCGGCCCAAGGTGCTCTTGGGGTACATGAACTCGAGGGTACGCGATCCCCGTGGGATTATTTCAATCCATTTCTTCGTCGCAAGGCGATCCGGTAGACCGGCATGCTGGAGTGGGTGTAGGGGTCACGGACCAGGGGCGTTGGGCGACGGGGGATTGGGGCCCTTGCTTCGGGGGTCCTCGCCGGCGAGCTGCGCGTGCAGCCAGTACGACACGTTGCCCTGGCCATCCGGGATTCGCGAGAGCAGGACCTCCATCGCCACATCCAGCGCCGGGGCCAGCTCGTCAGGATGATCTTTGCCCATCATCTGCTCCATGTCATTGCAGGACACCGGCAGGCCGGCGTCGATGATGAGCTGCAACGAAAGGCGCCCCTGCTGCACCCGGTCCCCGCCGCGCAGTTGTCCCATGATGTCGTTCACCAGGCCCTGCAGGGGTACGGCCTGTGCCAGAAGCTCGCCGATCTGCCGCAACACATCCGGCAGGTCGTGGCGCAGCAGCACCTTGAAGAGGAGCTGCCGGAGAAGGAGCCGTGACTGGCGGGGCAGGGAGGGGCCCAGGGCAGTGAGCAGCGGCTCATGGGTATCGGGGAGCGTCGGCAGATCTAGGAACCAGTCTTGATGGGGTTGTCGATGGCTGAATCGGGGTTTGGCGTTGTTGATGCCGGGCCCTTCCGCGGGAAATGTCCCGCTCACGATCAGGGCGCGCAACCAGGGGCCGGGCGAGGCAGCGAGTTCTGGCGGCACGACGGCGCAGACGATGGCCAGCGCGTCTTCGATCACCAGCCACAGGTCCGGGTCCTGTGCATCGCGCCGCAGGATAGTCAGCTCTTCGCAACTCACCGGTAGGCCCGCGTCGATGACGAGCTGAAGCGCCAGCGTCCCCCCTCGCACCCGGTCCTGGCTCTGCAGTTCCCCCATGACCTCGGCCACCAGATCGAGATCCGGCTCCGGCATGGCATGCACCAGAAGCTTGCGGAATCGCCGCAAGAGTTCCGGCACGTCCTCGTTCTCAAATTCCTCGACCAGGCAAAGCAGGTGGTTCGTCGCCAGAAGCCGCGACTCATAGGGGGCGGTCGCCAAGGCCGAGAGCACCGGATCGTAGTGCTCGGAAAGGGGCGGCAGCTCATCGAACGCATACCCGCCGAGTTGTCGATGGCTGAAGCTCCTGATGGCCTCCGCCGGTACCGGGCGGGCCCGCTCCGCTCGGGCCATCATGTTCGCCGCTATCTCTGGCATTTCCTCCGGCCCATGCTCTTGTGGACTGAAGGGGTTGGCATGTGCCGGCAACTGCGTGGCGATAATGGGCGTCAGTATTCGCTGTTGCAGGGCGGAACCGGCGATGACCGGAGCAGCGGCGGAGACCTGCGCGGACGTGCTTGCCGGGACGCCATCGCCATAGGCCAGCCAGCACGGCGAGAGGCCCAGCGTGGTGTTCCTGGGGCCCAGCGTGGTGCTCGTAGGGCCCACCGTGGTGTTCGTGGGGCCCACCGTGGTGTTCGTGGGGCCCACCGTGGTGTTCGTGGGGCCCACCGTGGTGTTCGTAGGGCCCAGCGGGCCAGTGATCAGCCAGCAACCAGGTCCGCTGCTTTCGCTTGACGGAACGCCCACTTCCGGTGTTCGATCCGCGCACGGCCCGATGTATTCTTCACCTGCGCCCATCTCTAAAGCA
>JBBRLA010000264.1:0-10738 GCA_038231615.1 Polyangia bacterium
AACGGTGAGAGGACCGCCAAAGGCCAGTCCCTCACGTTGACCCGACTCTTGAGTGCGTCTCATGGTTTGCACGCAGCATTGAGGGGTCTCAGGGTGAAACTCCAGAAACCAGTATACGCGAATTTCGCTGGGTCCTGTGCAGCATCTTCGCCCCGTACCGAAAGGCAAGCCGCAGCCGTCTCGATGCCAGTTTCGATGCCAGTTTCGACGCCAGTTTCGACGCCAGAAATGGCATAGTGGTCCGACCACAAAAGCCTGCATTCCCACTGGCCGGACAGTCCGGCCTGGTTTATTGTCAACCGGGTCTTTTGGAAACCACGCCTCACGACATCCCGGCCATTTCGTCGATCTCGGTGCTGCTGGCGGCGCTGACCTTCGTCCTGGGGGGCGCGGTGGTGCTCAGCGGACGGCGGCAGCCGGCCTACCTGGCCTTCATCCTTTTGTGCGCCAACCTGTTCCTGTGGCACCTCTTCTCGATCTTTCACACCAACGCGCTGATCGTGTACCTGGCCGACGCGCTCCTGGTCTTCGCCCCGGTGAGCCTGCTGCTCTACTTGCGGACCTGGCTGGGCGAGACGCGCATCGCGGATCCCGAGCAGGGCAACGCGGTGCCGCGGCTCCTGTGGCTCCTTCTGACCGCCTTCGAGCTGGCCCTGGGCTACGCCTACAGCATCCGCGACGACAGCCTGCACCACCCGTGGGCGGCGCGCATCCCCCTGGCCATCCGGGTGGCGACCCTTTTGGGCCTTTATGGGGCGCTGATGCCCATCTGGCGGGCCTACCTGCGCACCTTGTCCAGGGTGGACAAGCGGCGGCTGCTCTACCTTTTGGCCGTCGGGGCGCTGAGCATCACTCTGGCCGCGGTGGACTACCTGCCTTCCCCCTCCGGCCGCAGCGGGCCGGCACTGGGCAGCTTGCTCACCATCGTGTACCTTTATTTCCTGCAACAGACCCTGTTCCTGGATCGGCTGCTCGACATCAACGAGCTGCTCGGGAAGGTGGTGGTGCTTTCGGCCTTCGTGCTGCTCCTGTCGGCGATCCTCACGGTGATGTCGATCATCAAGGTGGAGCAGCGGCAGGTGGTGACCCTGGTGGCGTTCGTGATCCTTCTGCTTTACGAGCCGCTGCGCACCCGCCTGGAAGCCCAGGTGCACCGGTGGACGGCCCGGGAACGCTACGAGCT
This sequence comes from Polyangia bacterium, assembly GCA_038231615.1. Lineage (GTDB taxonomy): Bacteria > Myxococcota_A > Polyangia > Palsa-1104 > JAEUJZ01 > JBBRLA01. Next base: position 1,184 of record JBBRLA010000264.1, read on the forward strand.
GCGGCAGCACCTGTCCGAGCTGCGCCAGACGCTGATCAACGTCATCGATCTGCGCGAGGCGGTGCGCCTGGTGCTGGCCCTTTTCGAAGAGACCCAGGGCATGACCCACGCCTCGGTGTATTTGCTGGACGCCGACGGCAGCGGCTACGATCTTCAGGGGCACTTCGGCCCACGCCCGGTGGAGCGCATCGACGCGGCGGCAAGGTGGCCGCTTCTGGCGCGGCTCTACGGCACCCGGCAGCCGGTGACTTTGGAGCAACTTGCGCGGGAGCGGCAAAGCAAGACCGCGGCGCAGGGCACGGCGGAGATCGAGACCCTGGACGCCATCGGCCGCACCCTTTCCGAACTGAACGCCGGGGTGGTCATCGGGGTGTTCCCCAGCAACCGGGCCGAGCGGAGCGGCGAGAACGAGGGGTGGGTGCCGGGGGAGTCGCCGCTGGGCCTTCTGTGCATCAAAGACGAGCGGGCCAGCGATGCGTTTGCCGTGGCCGAGCTAGATATGATAGCGGCGGTGGCGGCGCAGCTCGGGATCACGTTGCAAAACTCCAAGCTCTACGAGCGGATGAAGGAACGCGATCGCCTGGCGGCGTTGGGTGAGATGGCCGCCGGCCTGGCCCACGAGATCCGCAATCCCCTGGGGGCCATCAAGGGGGCGGCGGAGTTTGTCGCTCCCCTGCCCGGCGGCAAGATCCCCGACGACGCCGGGGATTTTTTGCGCATCATCGTGGAGGAGACCAACCGCCTGAACCGCGTGGTCTCGCAGTTCCTCGACTATGCCCGGCCCTACCGGGGGGAGATGGTCCCGCTCGACATCAACGAGGTGGTGCGCCGCACCCTGCCGCTGCTTCTGCCTGCGGGTGAGCCGGGCGCGGCAGAGGGGGCCACCCGGGCCGAGATCGTGCTGGATCTGGCCTCCGACCTGCCCCGGGGGCGAGGCGATGCCGAGCAACTTCGTCAGGTGTTCCTGAACCTGGCGCTCAACGCGGTGCAGGCCATGGAGGGCGGGATGGCGGGGGTGCGGGGGCGCCTGGTGATCAGCACCGCCCTGCGCCGGGGGCGTCCGGGCAGCCCGCCGCACCTGGAGGTGCGCTTCCAGGACAACGGCCCCGGGATGGCCCCGGCCACCCAGAAGAACCTCTTTATCCCCTTTTACACCACCAAGGAGAAGGGCACCGGCCTGGGGCTGCCGATCAGCCAGCGCATCATCGAGAACCACGGCGGCGTCATTGAAATGCGCAGCCGACAGGGCAGCGCCACCAGCGGCGCGACCTTCACCGTGGTGCTGCCCGTGCCCGAAGCCGGCCCATGAACGGATAAAGTCGGCTGGCGCCGGCAAGCGGGCCCTTGCGCGGGGTGCCCGGGGCGGCTAGCATTCGACAGAGGCTTACCGAGGGGCGAGATGACCGGCGACGCGAAAGACGACAAGGCACAGGCCTGGCGCAAGGAGAGCAACCGCTTCCACGAGGCGCTGGTGGAGCAGCGCGGCGAGGGCTGGCATGCCTTCTGGGGCAGCCAGGAGTCCCAGCAGGCGCGCTACGAGGTCTTTTTCCGGCACCTGCCCCTCGACGGGGCCGCGGTGCTGGACGTGGGCTGCGGCTTCGGCGACTTCCTGGCCTATGCCAGGCAGCGGGGGGCGTGCTTCTCGCGCTACCTGGGGGTCGACCTGGACGAGCAGATCCTCGCCGGGGCGCAGAAACGGCACCCCGACGGGGAGTTCCGCGTCCTCGACGTGCTGGCCGAGGAGCCGCCCTTTGTCCCCGAGTTCATCGTCGCCTCGGGGATCATGGCGGTACCCTTCGACGGGTATGAGGAATACGTGCTGCGGGTGCTGCGGCGTTTTTACGAACTCTGCGGCACCGGTTTTGCCCTGAATTTCCTCAGCGCCTGCGCCAAGACCAAAGACGAGAAGAGCCGCTACGTCGAGCCCTCCTGGCTCTTGCAGCAGTTCCAGGGGCAGATCGACTGGCGCTGCACCCTGGTGCACGACTACCGCCCCAACGACTTCACGCTGGTCCACCTGAGGCAGTAACCTGCGCGTCGCCATTCACCAGCCCAACTACGCGCCCTGGTGCGGCACCTTCGCCAAGATGCGGGCCTGCGACGTGTTCGTCTTCCTCGACGACGTGCAAATGCCGCGCGGGCGCAGCTACGTGTCGCGCTGCCAGGTGCTGGGGCAAAGCGGGCCGATGTGGCTCTCGGTGCCGGTGCACCATGGGCAGAACGACCTCATCCGGGACGTGCGCTTCGCCGAGACGGGCTGGTCGCGCAAACACCTCATGAGCCTGCGGTCCCTCTACGGCAGGGCCCCGTGCTACGCCGAGGTGCTGGCCTTTCTGGAGCCGATCTATTTAGCTCTTGGGCCAGCTTCTGCCGAAGCCGGGGCAGCGCAGGAGGCCGGGTTGCTTTCGCCCTTCAACATGCGCCTCATCCGGGCCGTCGTTGGATACCTGGGTCTTCCGTGCGGCTTTGTTCGGTCCAGCGAACTCGCCGTTTCGTCCGAGGCGCACGGGGACGATCGCCTGGTGGAGATCTGCCGGGCCCTTTCTGCCACGACCTATGTGTCGGGCAAGGGCGGGCAGAACTACCAGGATCCGGAAAAATTTGTCCGCGCCGGCATGGCCCTGGAAGTCCGGGTCCATAAGCCCATTCCCTACCCCCAGGGACCCGGAGATTTCCTGCCCGGCCTGAGCATCCTGGATGCCCTGTTTCGCCTGGGCCGCGATACCGCACGCCTCCTGACCGATGCGTAGTACAAAATCCCCCATTTGACTGCCGGATCGCGGCTCGGTCCTAAAGACGGGCGAGAAGATGACGAAAAGATAGGTCGGCGGAACGAAAGCCGACCTGTAGCGGGGAACGGGGCGGCTTCTGCCGGCGAGTTCAATCGCTCATCGCCAGCATCCTCCCGGCTTTTATCGCCACCCGCCCATCGCCGTACCCCTTTTCACCCACCGCCGCCGGCATCGCCCCCCATCCCGCTTGGCCCCCGCGGTGACCGGCATCGGCTCGCGTGCCCGCCGCGGTGGCCCTCTTTTGCCATCCCGCGACAAAAGATCAGCTTGGATCGCCCCCCATCAAGCCGCCGCTCCATCCCGCCGATGCGATCGGGCATGACCAGCTTGACCGAACGCATCCACGAATACAGCCGCGGCCTCTTTCGCGCCACCGCGGGGCTGCCCACCATCTCCCTGTCTCAGAAGGAGAGCCATCTGCTGGGGGGGTTCTGCTTCGACGGCTGCGCGGTCCTGGTCCGCGAGGTCGCGGGCGCTCTTGTCGACCAGCCGCACCTCTTCCCCGACATCCGGGTCGACCCCGGGGCGCTTGGCGATCGCCAGGACCGGGCCGAGAAGTGGCGGCAGGTCCGCGATCAGCTCGCCGTGCTTCTGCGCCGCGCCCAGGATTCCTACGTCTACGAGCAAGGGCTGGCGGTGCGCGAATCCCTCCAGATCGTCCAGCAGGTCAAGACCGAGGCCGGGCTGCCTTTCGACCTGGGGCTTTGCCGGGACGCCCGCCTCGAGGCCCTGGAGGGCGCCACGAATGTGCTGGTCGCCCGCGAGGGACGCCGCCTGGAAGGGGTGCGCAAGTGGCGCAAGGCAAAAAGAGACGCCGACCCGGCTCAAGCCGGGGCCCTCGCCCAGCCGATGACCGAACGCAGGCAAAGGCGGCAGCAGCGGTTGCAGGCGCTGGTGCTGGATTGCATAAAGGAGAAATTCGATGGCCCGACTGACCCGAAGCAACCTCCTGAGAAAGTACTTCCGCCCGATCTGCCCGACGCCGGAGGGCCTGCGGACCCTGCGGGCGCTGGTGCATCGGCTGCGGCAGATCCCGGTGGAACTGAGGATCGACCACCTGGACGTGGTCCCGCACCCGCCGACCTGCGATCCGCTAGTGCAGCGGGCGATCACGCTGGCCTATATTCGTCTTCTGCGCCGCCGGCCGGACATCGCCCGGGAGACGGAGCTTTCGGCGGAGCTTTTGCACGAAGTGGTGGTGCGCGAGGCGGCGATGGAGCAGGGAATACAAGGGGCGCTGAGGGTGGTCATGAAGGCCGACCGCGAGATGGCGCTCATCGACATGACGCTGAAACAGATGAACCAGCGCGTGTGGCAGGCGGTGCAGGGGGTGCGGATGGACCCGGCGCTGCCGTTGTGGAGGCGGGACCAGATCGGGGCCCTGTTCCAGGAGGCGGAGCGCCTGCGCACCAAGGGGGCGCAGCGGGCCGCCACGAGCCGGAAGCGAAACCGGAAGGCCAGCCAGGCGAAGGCCGCCGCGAAGGTCAACCCGGCGAAGGCCAGCCAGGTGAAGGCCGCCGCCAGGGACGCCGACGCCGGCCTGGGTCCTGACCCCATGGGCTCCCAAGGACCCGGGGGACCCGGGGGACCCGGGTCATGGGCCGGCAAAAAATGACGCGCCGGGGCTCTTTTGCTCTGCGTCGAAATGGGCATACACTGCGGGTTCGATCTCACGGAAGGTCGGCGGAGCGTCATGGGCATTTTCGACGGACAGGTGGTTTTCATCACGGGGGCGTCCTCGGGCATCGGCCAGGGGCTGGCGCGGGAGTTCGGCAAGCGCGGCGCGCATCTGGCGCTGGTGGCGCGGCGGGCGGATCGGCTGCGGGCGCTCTCGCAGGAGCTGGAGAAAAACGGGCGCCGGGCGCTGGCCTGGCAGGGCGACGTCACCCGCGACGGCGACATGGAGCAGGCGGCGCGGGCCACCCGGGACGCGCTACAGAGCATCGACGTGGTCATCGCCAACGCCGGCTTCAGCGTGTGGGGCTCCCTGGAAGAGCTGAGCCTGGGCGACTATCGCCGGCAGTTCGAGACCAACGTCTTCGGGGTGCTGCGGACGATCTACGCCACGCTGCCCGATCTGAAACGCAGCAAGGGCCGGCTGGTGTTGATTGGCAGCGTCTCGGGCCACCTGGCCACGCCGATGAGTTCGGCCTACTCCATGAGCAAGTTCGCGGTGCGGGCGCTTTGCGACTCCCTCTCGGCGGAGCTTCATTCGTCGGGGGTGTCGGTGACGCTGATCAGCCCGGGGTTCGTCGAAAGCGAGATCCGCTCGATCGACAACCAGGGCATCCTGAAGGAGGACCGCACGGACAAGGTCCCGTCGTGGCTGCGCATGCCGACGGCGCAGGCCGCCCGGGAGATCGCCGAGGTGGTCGCCCGCAGGGAGCGCGAGGCGGTCATCACGACCCACGGCAAGGTGGCGGTGTTTTTGCAGCGACACGCGCCGGGGATGCTCTCGGCGGCGATGCGCCAGGCCAAGGGCATGATGTAGGCCGGGGCGTTTTTTTAGGCGCAGATGGCCCGGCGAAAGGCCGCGGCGTCGGGGTGGCGGGCCCCGGGGTCCTTCGACAGGGCCAAGAGGATGGCGGCGGAGAAGTCTTCGGGGATGTCCGGGCGCATGGAGCGCGGCGGGCGAGGCTCCTCCTGCACCTGGGCAAAAGCCACCGCGATGGGGGTGTCGCCGACGAAGGGCGGCTGGCCCAGGAGCGCGAAGTGGGCCATGGCGCCCAGGGCGTAGACGTCGGTGCGGGCATCGATCTTGCCGCCGCGGATCTGCTCGGGGGCCATGTACTCGGGGGTGCCCAGGATGATCCCGGTGCCGGTGGTGGCCCCGTCGGCGAAGGCGGCCTGGGCGATGCCGAAGTCGATGACCTTGACCGACTTCTCGGCGGAGTCGTCGTCGGGGCCCGGCATCCCTTGGCCTTTGCCTTGGCCGTAGCGGGCGGGCTTGCCGAGCAGGACGTTGTGTGGCTTGAGGTCGCGGTGGATCACCCCGACCTGGTGGGCGGCGGCGACGCCGGCGGCGATCTCGGAAAGGACGCGGCGGGCCTCGGGGATCGACAGGGGGCCCAGGCGGCGCACCCGAGCAAAGAGGGTCTCGCCGTCGATGTACTCCATCGAGAGGAAGAGCAGGGGGCCGTCCTCGTGCAGGTCGTGGATGCGGATGATGTTGGGGTGGGTCACCCGGCGGGCGGCCTGCACCTCGCGGCGGATGCGAACCGCCAGCTCGGCGGCGTCGCCGCCCCCGGAGGACAGGGACGAGATGGTCTTCAGCGCCACGCGCTCGCCCAGCTTGGCGTCGCTGGCCAGGTATACCGCGCCCATGCCGCCGCGGCCCAGCTCACGCTCGACGGTGTAACGGGACAGGACCTCCTGCCCGGGAGTAAGCTCGCCCAGGCCGTAGCCGTCGGTTGCTGCGTCTGCCAAAAGGCCCTTGCCCGCTTGGCCAGGCCCCTGGCCGCCGCGACGCCCGGGGGTGTTGTTGCCGGGAGGAAGGTACGGGCGCCGGGGGGAATCCACCTGCTGGGCGGCGTTGCTGGCGCCGCCGCTGGGGCCCGGGTCGGGCAGGCCAGGTCGCTGAAGTCGCTGGGAGGCCTGGGCGGCCAGGCGGTTCAGGCGCTGGTTCAGCTCGAAGTCGACGGAGCAGACGATGGATTCCAGGTTCTGGATGCGGGCCTCCAGGTCGGCGGCGCGCTTGCGATCGGCGGAGTCCGACTGAGGGTTCCCCGTCAGGCGCAGGCGCTGCTGCTCGGCATCGAGCTGCTTCTCGCGGAGGCGGAAGTAGGCGCGGATGAAGACGATCCCGACCGGCAGGCCGAAAAAGATGAAGATGGGGATCAGAATGGCTTCCATGGCGGGCACTATAGCGGAATCGGCAGAGAGGTTTCCGCTTAGCGCCCAATGTGGGAAAGCCGGTCCTCGCAGTGCATCGCATCGCGGGCCCGCAGCCGCGGTCGCAGCCTTGGCCGCAGCCGTAAAGAAGGGGAGCGCCATGCCCCTTCAGACCGGGCCCCACGGGCGTGCGCGGGCGACTCCGCGGCCCGCGCCCCATTGCGGGGCGGGGGGGCCTTTGACAGGGGGCTTCGGGGCACGTTAAGCTCCCCTGTCGCTCAGCAGCGAGGAAGGACCCACCACCGTGCATCCCAACGAGAAGCTCATCGAGACCTTCTACACCGCCTTTCAGAACAAGGACCCGGCGGCGATGATCGCCTGTTACCATCCGGAGGTCGAGTTCTGCGACCCGGTGTTCACCGGCCTCAAGGGGGACCGGGCGGGGGCGATGTGGGAGATGCTGGCGCGACGGGCCAAGGACCTGACGCTGACGTTTGGCGGCATCTTCGCGGACGACCAGCGTGGCCGGGCACACTGGGAGGCCACGTACACCTTCTCGGAGACCGGCCGGAAGGTGCACAACGTCATCGACGCGGAGTTCAGCTTCCGCGACGGGAAGATCGTGCGACACCAGGACCGCTTCAACCTGTGGCGCTGGGCGGCAATGGCGCTGGGCCTGCAAGGGATGCTCATGGGCTGGCTGCCGCCGGTGCAGTCGGCGATCCGCAAAAAGGCGGCGGGCAACCTGGATCGTTATCTGTCGTCGCGGGACAAGCCGGCACAGTGACGGCGGACGCCCCGGCGCGGCTGCGCATCCACGGGGAGCGGGGAACAGACGGGGAGGTGCGTTCCACGTTCCTGGTGCTGCTCTCGGGCGGCGGCGAAGCGGCGGTGCTGCTCTCGGGCGGCGGCGAGGCGGACGAACTCTTGCCGTTGCCGGCGGGGGCGTTGTCGGCAGTGTTTGCCCGCTATGGCCGGCCTCTAGATGAGGAGCTGTGCGGGGATGCGCGAAACGGGGCGGGAATGGAGGTGTGGCTGGGGCGGCGGCGGGCGGACGAGAAGCCGGGTAGGGACCCAGGGGACGAGGGGCAGGGTAGGGGCCAAGCGAAAGAAGAGCAGGGTGAAGGCCAAGCGAACCCAGAGCAGGGTAGGGGCCAAGGGGTGTTGCGGGCGTTCGTGTTCAAGCCGTTCGGATGGGTGGTCCCGGCGGATTATCTCGCGCTCTTCGTGGAGGGACAGGACGAGCCGCTGGTCGCGCCGGCACCGCTGTGCGCGGCGGCCCTGACGGCCCTTTGTCGGGCGGCGGCGGGAAGAACATGAGGCCGCAACGCATCGTGACCGGCGGGACTGCTCCGGCATCACCCGATCTCGGGTTTCGATTTCGGGTGACGCCGGGGCCATACTGCCGCGGGTCCTACGTCTTCGCTGTCTTCGCGGTACCCTCCGCATTTGAGGGAACAAGATCCCATCTCCGGCTCAGTCCGCCCGCCACGGCCAGAGGGCCTTTCTTTCCCCGCGGCGCACCTTGGGGCAAGCTTCCATCATGAGCACCATCAGCGACTCTGTCCGCGGGCCCTGGTCGCCGGATTCCTTCCGGGAGCGCCCCGCGGCGCAGCATGTCCACTACGAGGATCCCGCCGCGGTCGAGGCGGCGGTGCACAAGCTCCGTTCGCTGCCGCCCCTGGTGAACTCGTGGGAGGTCGAGCGCCTGAAGCACCTTCTTTCGGAGGCGCAGGAGGGGAAGCGCTTCCTCTTGCAGGGCGGCGACTGCGCCGAGACCCTGGACGATTGCCGCGCCTCGATCATCACCAGCAAGATCAAGATTCTCCTGCAAATGTCCCTGGTGCTGGTCCACGGCTCGAAGAGGCCGATCATCCGCGTGGGGCGCTTTGCCGGGCAGTACGGCAAGCCGCGCTCCAGCCCCACCGAACGCCGGATGGTCCCGGCGGACGGCCCCGAAGCCAATCCACAGGAGCTGCCGAGCTACTTCGGCGACCTGTACAACCGCCCCGAGTTCACCGCGGCGGCGCGGCGCCCGGACCCGGATCTGATGGTCACCGGCTACCAGCATGCGGCCCTGACGTTGAACTTCATCCGCTCGCTGGCCGCGGGCGGCTTCGCCGACCTGCATCACCCCGAATACTGGGACCTGGGGTTCTTCGACCGCGCCGAGTTGCCCGCCGACTTGCGCGAAGAGTACCAGCGCACCACTCGGGAGATGGGCGAGGCGCTGCGCTTCATGGAGGCGCTGGGCGAATCCAAGGTGGAGACGCTGACCCGGGTGGAGTTCTTCACCAGCCACGAGGGACTGAACCTGTTCTACGAATCGGCGCAAACCCGGGTGGTGCCGCAGTGGCCGGGGCACTACGATCTGACCACCCACCTGCCGTGGATCGGCGAGCGCACGCGGGCGTTGTCCGGGGCCCACGTGGAGTTTTTCCGCGGGGTGAAAAACCCCATCGGGATCAAGCTGGGCCCGAGCGCGCAGCCGGACGAGGTGGCGCAGCTCTGCGAGGTGCTGAACCCGGCGGACGAAGCGGGGAAGATCCTGCTCATCGCCCGGGTGGGCGCGGCGCGGGCGGAGGAAGTGCTGCCGAAGCTGGTGGAAGGGGTGAAGCGGGAGGGGCGCAGGGTGCTCTGGGTGTGCGACCCGATGCACGGCAACACGCAGTCGCTGTCCTCGGGGCTGAAGACGCGGAGCTTCGACAACATCCTGCGGGAGGTGGAGATCTCGTTCGACGTGCATCAGGCGCTGGGCTCGGTGCTGGGCGGAGTGCATTTCGAACTGACCGGGGAGGACGTCACGGAGTGCATCGGCGGCGGTCTCAGCGAGAAGGATTTGGACAAGAACTACGCCAGCCGCTGCGATCCTCGCCTGAACTACCGGCAGGCGCTGGAGATGGCCTACCGGCTGGCGCGGCGGATGTCGCGG
>JBBRLA010000265.1:0-10717 GCA_038231615.1 Polyangia bacterium
AACGGCTCGACGCCTATCAGCGAGGCAATGAGCTGCTTGATCGGGTGATTGAATGCTCAGCAGGCTCTGCCAGTAGGCGCTCACGCTCACGCTCACGCTCACGAGCAGATCAGCTGCGACGAGTGCGGGCAGCCCTTCAAGTTCGCTCACGCTCACGCTCACGAGCAGGGGGCCCCCGATTGAGGTAGGCACCCGTGGCCGCTTGGCGAGCAATCAGCGCTCCTTTGCGGCCTACGGGCAGGTGCCGATGACGTAGTAGTTGGGGGCGGTCTTCTTCAAGGTGGTGTGGTAAAGAATGTTCAAAAAGCCCATGTTCTGCCCCGAGCCCACGGCGCAGGCGTTGCCCAGGCAGAAGGTCGCCCGCCCGGCGACGAAGTGGTTCCAGTTGTTGTCGCTGTAGCAGGTCGAGGCGGCGGCGGTCGTCCCGCTGACCTGGGTAGAGGCGGCGCTCTCCGTGCCGGCCTTGTCCAAAGATGTGGCAACGTAATAATAGGTTGTTGAAGCGGCCAGCCCCGAATCGGTGAAGTGGATGCCGGTCACCGGGGCGCCGTTGGCCTGGGTGGTGGCGCCGTCGGCGGCGGTCGAGCGGTACAGGTTGTAGCCCGAGGCCCCGGTGGCCCCGGTCCACTTCAGGGAAATCCCGCTGGTGGTGGTTGCGCTCGCTGCGAGGCCGGTGGGCGGCAGGATCGAGGGGGGCGTGCCGGTGGTGGTCACGCTCAGCACGTCCGATGGCAGGCCCGCGGAGCCCCCGCCGTCCAGCGCCCGCACCTCATAGTAGTAGGCCGTGCCCGAAGACAGGCCCGAGTCGCCGTAGGTGGTCCCGGTGATCATAGTCACGTTCACCGCTACGAAAGGGCCGCCTGCGCTGGTGCCGCGGTAGACTTTGTATCCGCCGGCCCCGGCGACGCTGTTCCACGAGAGGGTCAGCGAGGCATCGCCCACGGCGCTGGCCGAAAGGCCGGTGGGGGCGGGCAGGGCCGGGTGGCCGCTGGTCAGCCGGTCGATCATCTTCTTGATCGCCGCCATCTGATCGCCGTCCCGGGTATCGTAGGTGTTGCCGTCGTTGTAGCCCCACCAGTCCCAGCAGCCCTTGGGGTTCCCCGGTGAGGAGTTCGACGAGACGGTCTGGGGGTAAAGCACGATGATGTTGTTGTTATCTGCCCATTCGTTGTAGCCGGCGTGGGTATAGTAGGTGCTGCCGATCTTGCCCTGGTACTGCTCGCAGCCGTGGAAGGCGACGTGGATGCGGCACGGCTGGTTGCCGGCGCAGGCGGAGGGGACGTAGACCCAACCGGTGGTGTCCATGCCTTTTTGGCCGGGGTTGCCGAGAAACTGCGACTGGTCGAACTGGATGAGCTGACCGCCCAGGGTTCCGGTGGCCCGCGGGTTCAGCGCGCCGTAGATCTGCTGGAAGAGCAAGCCGGCGCCGTCGTAGCCGCAGTTGTTGATGTAGGGCGCCTGGGTGGTCCCGCAAGCGCTGCCGTAGGTATCCGTGATCTGGGCGTGGCCGGCGGCGAGGTCGGTCTGGTAAAAGAGGTTCGCCGCGGGCAGGTAGTGCTGGTAATACTGTTGCAGCGCGTCCATCACCGGCCGCTTCACCGTGTTGTCTTGGGTCCCCGAAAAGAGCCACACCTTCTGCGCCGACAGGTTAGCGGTCGCGTCGATGCTGCCCGCGGCGGCGCGCTGGTCGGTGACCTGGATCAGGCTCTTCACATCCGGGGCATGGGGCGAGGCGATGGTGCAGGTGGTCAGGGCCTCGCGGGTCGAGCCGGAACTGCCCGAGCAGTGGTAGGGGCCCCCGGCGAAGATGCCGGCGCCCTTCATGATGCTGGAGAAGGCGACATGCATCTGCACCGCCATGTAGCCGCCCGAGGAGATGCCTGACACTGAAGTCTGGTGGATGTCGGCGTTGTACGCGCCCAGCTTGGCCACCGAAGATGTGCCCAGGACGGAAGGGGTCGGGGACGAAGGGTGATCGAGCGCTGTGTTCTCACAAGCGGTCGTGAGGAAGGCCAGGGCAAAAGCTGGGTAGAGCGAGCGCATCATCATGCCTCCGTACAAGTAACAAGTAACGTAACAAGCAACACAAGTACTGAACATAACCCGCGTCCCGGCACGTGCATGTGACATGATCTGTCCTGGCCTTACCGGGCGCCTTCGGCACCCCGGCCTACATGTCGCCAAAAGAAGTTCGCCCAAAGGCAGGTGAACAAATGATAAAATAAACCTGCCACAGAAAGACCATGGACCGTCAGCATGCAACCTAGCGGGGCTGCGCCCGCACTTTCGGTCATCCTGCCGGTCAGAAACGGCGCGGGCTATCTTGACCGGTGCCTCCAGGCCCTGCGGGCGGGGACCTTCCAGGACTTCGAGCTGATCGTCATCGACGACGGTTCCACCGATGACACCGCGGCCCTCCTGCGGCAGTACGCACCCGAGGTGCTCATCACCCTGCCGACCAGCCAGGGGCCCTTTGCCTGCCGCAACCTGGGTGCGGCGCGGGCCCACGGGCAGGTGCTGCTCTTCATCGACGCCGACGTGGTGGTCGGACCGGACACGCTGGCGCGCTGCGCCCGTCACTTCCAGGACCCGGTGGCGCAGTGCCTGATCGGCCTGTACAGCCTGAGCCATCCCAACGAGAACCTGGCATCCGTATACAAGAATGCGTGGGTCCGCTTTACCTATCTGCGCGCGCCGAAGCAGGCGAGCTGGTTCTTCACCGCCATTGGCGCGGTGCGCAAGACCCTGTGGGATCGGGCCGGGGGGTTTCGGCCCAACTACTCGGTGCGCTTCGGCGGTGGCGACGTGGAATTCGGGCAGCGGCTGGTGCGCGCGGGGGTGTCGATCCACCTGGACAAGGACCTGGAAGTGGTCCACCTGAAGCGCTACGCCCTGCGCGAGCTTTTGAGCAACGACCTGCGCCGGGCCTACGGGTGGAGTCGGCTGGCGCTGCGGGCCGGTCGCCCTACCCACCGCCTGGCGATGGAGGGGCTGGCCAACGTGAACGGCGGCTTCGTGCTGAGCATTGTCCTTTCCTACCTGCTGCTGGGTTTCACGCCGCTCATCGCGTGGCATGTGGGGGCGCTGCCGATTCTGCCGCTGCTCCTTGGGGGGTATGGGTTCAACAACCTGCCTTTTTATCGCTACCTGGCCGCCAATCTATCGCTGGGGGCGGCGGTGGGGATGGCGCCGCTGATGCTGCTCGATCACCTGTGCGCCGGGCTGGGCGTGCTCTTCGCGCTGACCACGCACTTCACCGCGAGGCGGCCCGATGGCGGCACCCGGCCCTGACCCGTCCAGCGAGCGCCGGGCCCGCTGGTTGCTCCTGCCGCTGGTTCTGGGGGTGCTCCTGCTTCTGCCCTTCGCCCCCCGGCTGAGCAGCGGCGGCGTCGATGACTTCACCACCCTGGAGATGATCCGCGGCATCGCCCAGCGCGGCTTTCCCGCCACCGTGAACGTGCCCGGCTGGCACCTGCCGGAACTGCAAGCCCGCTGGATGAACCAGCGAGGCGATCTTCAGTGGGGCAAATATCCTCCCCTCTATCCGTACCTGATGCTGCCGCTCTTCATTGTCGGGGGCACGTGGGCCGTGCTGGGCAGCAGCATCGTCTTCCTGCTGTTCGCGGCGCTGGGGACCTTTTGGCTGGGGCGGCGGATGAGCGCCGACCCGTGGGTCGGGACTGTCGCGGCCTACATCACCCTGACCTCGGGGCTGGTCTGGGGCCGGGGGTTCATGATAGCGCCCTTTTCGCTGGTCATCGCCGCGCTGACGTTCATGTTGTGCGCCGCGGCAGCGGGGATTGAAGCCGCGTCGGAGCCGGGTGGACAGCGCCGGGCGGCGGCCTGCGGATGGCTGGCGGGCCTACTGGGCGGGGTCGCGGCGGGCAGCCACCTTCTGGCAGTGCCGATGGCGCTGGCGGCGGGGGCGGCGCTGCTGCTGGGGAGATCCCCGACCGGGCCGCGGGCGCCCATTGTGGTCTCGCTGGCGCCGTGGTTTGCCGCGGGCCTGGGTGTGCCGCTTCTGCTGGTGGCCTTCATCAACCACCGGCGCTTCGGATCGTGGGACCCGGTCACCTACGGCCCCTGCATCTGGGATGCCTGCCGGTCGGAGGACCTGATCCGGGAGACCGCCGGTGCTTCCCTGCGCTTCGCCGCCCCGGCGCTCCTCTGGCTGAGCGCCACCGGCCTCGGCCTCGTTTTAGCCCTCCGGCGGCAACGGTCCCACGTGCCGGTCGCCCTGGTGCTGGCGGTTTCTCTCTTCCTTCTTTTGCCCTCGACGCTGCTGCGCGAGCGGGTCCTGCGCATGGGCCAGGCCCTGTGGTACTTTTTGCTGAACATCAACGCAGGCGGACTCGACCCCCAGTATCCACTCGCGCCCGCTCCGGACGGGCTGGGGGTCATGATGGACGGCAGCCTGGTCCGGTCGGCCCTGCAAACTACGCCGATCTTGGCCCTGGCCCTCGGCGTCCGCATCCCTGCCGGTCCCCGGCGCCCGCTGGCGCTGCTGCTGATCCTGCCCACTTTGGCCGGGTTGCTGATGCTGGCGTTGCGGGCCAATCTGCCCGTCTTCCACATGCTGGGCGCCACCCGGCAGGTCATGCGCTACGCCGCCCCCGTGGTCCCCCCGCTGGCCGTGCTGTCCGCCGCGGCGCTGCGCGACCTTCCATGGAAGCGCTGGCACCTGTGGGGTGGGGCGCTGCTTTTCCTCGCGGTTGCGCTCTACCTGCTTTTGGGGGATGAGTGGACTTATGCCCGGCGCTGGCTCCTGCTTTACGGTACGTTGGCCGGCGCGGGGGCGGGGCTTTTCTGCCGGCTGCTCTTTTGCCACCTTGCGTCCCCTCTGTGGGGGCGCGGGGCCGCGCTTTTCGCCACCCTGGCCCTGGTCCTGGGCGCCTCCGCCGGCACGGCGCTGGACCTGCGACAGATCCTGGAGCGGCGTCTGGAAGATGACCGGCAAGTGGCCGCCCTGGCGGCGCTGGCCCCGGCGCGCTTCGCCTTGGTGGGCGCCACGTCGACGGGCATGGCCGTGCAACTTTCCCTGCGCGCGACCCGGGACATGGAATATGTGGACCTGACGGAAGCCCGGGACTGCCAGGGACTGCGGCGCCTGATCCAGCACTGGACGCAAACCGGCCGGCCAATTTACTACGCCAGCCGGCAGCTCATCGGACGCGAGTGCCTTCCCCCGGGCGCGCATTGGCAGCAGATGGCCCCGGGGTATCCCCTGGCCCGCCTGATCTTTTCTCCGGCGACCCGCTGAAGACGGCTTCACGTCGAGGTCCTGGCCCACGCCCGCAGCACCTCGGCGACGCTCCACGCCTGGGCGATGCAGCCGCGCTGGGCGTAGGGGGCCTCGGCGTCGAAGATCTCGCTGATCGAACCGATGCATCCCGCATTCAGGTGGGGCAGGAAGCCGAGCAAAAAGCCCCGGCCGGCGGCCCGTTCGGCCGGGTGCACCCTGAGCCACGCGTCGACGAAAGGCCCGATCAGCCAGGCCCAGACGGTGCCTTGATGATAGGCCGCGTCCCGCGCCCGCAGGTCGCCGAAGTAGCGCGCCTTATAGTCCGGGCTTCCCGGGGCCAGGCTGCGCAGGCCCAGGGGCGTCAGCAGCCGCTGCCTTACCGTTTCCAGCACCGTTTCCCAGCGTGAGGCATCCAGCACCGGGTGCCGCAGCGAGAGGGCGAAGATCTGGTTCGGGCGGCAGGACGGATCGTCCCCAAACTCGCCGTCGATGACGTCGTAGAGGTAACCGCCCTGCGGATAGAAGAAGCGCGCGTTGAAGCTGCGCCCCGCCTGCAAGGCGTGATCCCGCAGGGGCCGGGCCGCCGCTTCGCCACGTTCTTCGAGCACCCATCCTTCCAGCAGGCGCAGGGCATTGTAGAAGAGCGCGTTGATCTCCACCGCCTTCCCCCGGCGCGGCGTCACCACCCAGTCGCCGACCTTGGCGTCCATCCAGGTAAGCTGAAAGCCCTCCTGCCCCTGTCGCAAGAGTCCATCGCGGGGGTCCACGGCGATGCCAAAGCGGGTGCCGCGCAAGTGGTGGGCGATGATGTCCTCCATCGTGGGCAGGATCAACCGCAGCGTCTCACGGTCGCCAGTCAGCGTCAGGTAGCGGTCCACCGCATGGAAGAACCACAGGGTGGCGTCGGCCGTGTGGTAAAGGCCCGCCTGGTCCCCCTCCGGGAAGAGGTTGGGAATCAGTCCGTCTCGCACGTAATGGGCGAAGGTCCGCAGGATATAGCCGGCCTCCGGGTGGCGTCCGGTGGTCAGGGTCAGGCCCTCCAGGGAGATCATCGTGTCGCGGCCCCAGTCGGTGAACCAGGGGTAGCCGGCGATCACCGTGCGCACATCGTCTCCAGTGGCGCGGGCGCGGGCGGCGTCCTTTATGCGGCCGATCGGGGCGATGATGAACTGGTCAGCGGCCAGGCACAGTTCCGCCGCCGGGGCCTCGGAGGCGACCCGGCCCGCCCCGGCCAGCAGCCGGACGCGGCGTTCGCGCTCCATCGCTACTGCCTCTTCGGGCGAAATCGCGCCCACTGTCACCCACGACTCGGTGGAGGCCACCAGGGTGGCGCTGCCACCGGGGTGAAGGTCCGCGCGAAAGTAGCCTGGGGTATACAAATCCCCTTGCGAGTCGTAGCCGCGTTCTCGCTCGACCTGGTAGATCACCTCAGGGAAGGTCCGGGTCTGGATGGTGAAGGCCCCTCCCTGCGCGTGCAGCCGCAGGCGCAGCGGGGGTAGGGCCGGGCCGGCGGAGATCTCGTATCGGTCCCCCACTGCGGTGATGGCGTAGGGCGGCTCGACCGGATGGGAAAGCGGCGCATCGTGGGGGCGCATGTGCAGCGTGGGCAGGACCTTCAGTCGCACCGGCCCGCTTCCGGCCAGCAGGTGATAGCCGATGTGCGCCGTGTTTTGCATGTGGATAAGGAGCAGCCGCTTCTCCAGGACGAAGCCGTCCATCTCGTAGCGCCACACCGGCAGACCCGCCTCCAGGCGGAACTCGGCCAGGTGGCAGGCCCGCGCCACCCGGGGCGGCCCGGCGGGCCCCTCGTCACCCAGGTGGATGACCCGGCCCCCGGGGAGTCGCAGCCGCTCCGATAGGTGGCTCAGCATGACCACCCGCCCCAGCGGCGCCAAAAGCGCGGCGATGAGCACCCCGTGGAAGCGGCGGGTCATCGACCCGGACAATGTGCCCGAGGCGTAGCCCCCCAGGCCGTTGGTCACCAGCCATTCGCGGGCCCCCTCGGCGGTGGTGGACTGGGTCGCCGACCCGGGGACGCGGCGAATCAGTTCCATCATGGGGTGGTTTGCATCTCCTTCCAGGTGGGGTGCTCATCGGGCCGGCAGCAGCGCGGGCGCAGGACCACCGCGGCGTGGCCCGGAATGCGCCATCCATTGAAGGTATCCATCTCCGGGGTGCCGGTGCCGCCGTAGAGCGGGTCCTCGCTGGACCACAGGACCTCCCAGACGGCGCCGTCGGGTGGCGCTAAAAGCGGGGAGGACGCCGCCAGAAGGGGCAGGTCGCGACCCAGGTTGAAGACCAGCAGGCGATCGCCAAAGGGCGGCTGGCCGAAGAAGCGCAGGCAAAGCGCCTCGTCTCCCAGCACCGCGCCGTCCAGGGCGCCTTTTTTCTGGGCGGAAAACGTCGCATCCTCCCGGCGCAGCCGCAAAAGGTCGCGGTGCATGAGGTAGGTCCCCTTCTGGCTCTGCCGCTCCGAGAAGTCCAGCTTGCATGCCGCGAAGGTCCGTGGACTCTCGGGATCGGAAAGGTGCGCCTGCATCTCCTGGGTGGCCAGGCTGCGGAACTGCTTCAGGGACTCGGCCCGCCCCGCGCGCACCAGCCGCGCCAGGTCGGGCCGGTGATCGGCGAAGTAGAGGAAGGGGCTTCCCGCCCCGAACTCCTGCCCCTGAAAGAGCATCGGAGTGCCCGGTCCCAGCAGCAAAAGGGCGGTCAGGGCGCGGTAGCGGCCGGGGCTGGTGAGCTGGTGCCGGCGCAGGCCGTGGCCGGAGTTTGCCACCTGATCATGGTTTTGCAAGAAGGTGACGAACTGCTCGGGCAAGAGGTCCAGGCTGGAGGTGCCTCGGCGCTTGTGCTCCCACAGGTAGCGCTGTCCCTGGTACAGGAAGCCCCACTTGACCGAGTCGATCATCTCTTGCGGCGTGCCCAGGTAGTCGCGGTAGTAGGCCTCATTGCGCCCGGTGGCCGCCACCATCGCGCTGTGGTGGAAGTCGTCGTTCCACATGGCGTCCAGGCCCAGCCCTCCGCGCATCGGCTGGCGCACCAATCGGGCATCCTGCGGTTCATTCTCGGCGAAGAGCAGGATCTTTCGTCTGCCGGCCTGAGCGGCGGCGCGGGCGCGGCGGGTCAGCGCGGCCAGGATGTGGTCGGAGGAGGCATCGTAGATGTTTTGCGTCGCGTCCAGGCGCAGCCCGTCCATGTGGAACTCGTCGATCCAGTAGCCGGCGTTCTCGATGATCAGCTCACGCACCGGCCCCGACCGTTCGCCGTCGAAGTCGATGGCATCGCCCCAGTCGGTCAGATAGCGGTCGGTGAACAGGTCGGGATAGAAGTTGGGTAGGTAGTTGCCGTCGGGACCGACGTGGTTGTAGACCACATCCAGGATCACCCCGATGCCGTGGCGGTGGGCGACGTCGACGAAGGCGCGCATGTCGTCCGGCGTGCCGTAGAGGTGGCTCGGGGCGAAGAAATTCACTCCGTCGTAGCCCCAGCCGAAGCGCCCGGGAAACTCGGACACCGGCATCAGCTCGATCAGGGTGATGCCCAGGGCCGAAAGCTCGGAAAGCTCGCGGGTGGCCGCCGCCCAGGTCCCCTCCGGAGTGAAGGTGCCGACGTGCAGCTCGTAGGCCACCTGCCCGGAGAGGGCGCAGCCGGTCCATGCGGAATCCGACCAGCGGAACTCCCCCGGGTCCACCACCTGCGACGGGCCATGGGGACCTTCGGGCTGATAGCGCGTGGCCGGGTCGGGGCAGCGGCGCCCTCCCGGCTCCAGCTCATAATAGTAGCGCGTTCCGGCTCCGGCCTCGGAGACATGACCCGAGAAGTAGCCACCCTCTTCGGGGTGCAGCGGGACCGCCCCGCGATCGCCTGGCTGCCAGACGGAGACCTTCTGACTTTTCGGGGCGAACACGCGAAAATGCACTCCGCCCCGTGGCGCCATCACCGCGGCGCCTGGCGCTTCGCGAGCCATCTCCGCCCCGATGGGCAACCGCCGCCTCTCATCTATCCGCGCCATCTCATCAAGCTTATGCCGACCGGGCGCTTTCGCCATGTCAACCCGGGCCAAATGATCCATGTCGTCCCGCGCCCGTGGCGAAATGCTCGGCACCGAGCAGGCCGTCCGCCGCCAGGGCCCTCATTCCATGGCGCAGCTCGTTGCCCAGGGCCTCGGCGAAAGGCAGGTCCAGCCCTTCATACGCCGAGAGCCGGTCCCCCCGCAGGCACGCCTGTGGGAAGGCGCACAGGTCCAGCGCCAGGGCCAGCGCCGCGGCGCGTCCCTCCCCCCGGGGGACCACGCGGCTCACCAGCCCCATATGCAGGGCCTCCGCCGCCCCGACCGGCCGCCCGGTGAGGATCAGATCGAGGGCGCGGCCGAGCCCGATGATCCGCGGCAGGCGGACCGTCCCCCCGTCGATCAGGGGGACGCCGAAGCGCCGGCAGAACACGCCCAGGATGGCGTCCTCTTCCATGACCCGCAGGTCGCAGAAGAGCGCTAGTTCCAGGCCGCCCGCCACCGCGTGGCCGGCGATGGCGGCGATGACCGGCTTGGACAGCACCATCCGGGTTGGGCCCATCGGGCCGTCGCCATCCGGTGCGACGCGGTTGGGGCGGCCGGCGGCGATGGCCCGCAGATCGGCGCCGGCGCAGAAGGTGCCGTGGTCCCCGTGAAACACCGCCACTCGGGCCTCCGAGTCGGCGTCGAAGTCGCGAAATGCCGACGACAGGGCCTCGGCGGTCTCGCGGTCCACCGCGTTCCTGACCTCGGGGCGGCAAAGGGTGATCAAAGTGATCGGGCCATCTTTTTCGCTACCTACGCTCATGGTGTCTTCCTCTTCTGAGGCGATGATCATCAGGTCTCGGCAGGGGACCGGCGCTGGGCGAAGATCCACGGGAGTAGGGCGGCTTCGCGGTAGGCGCGGGTCCAGCAGTCGTGGCCCACGCCGGGGTATTCGGTATAGCGGGGGGCGCCGCCGGCCCGGCGAAGGGCGTCGATCATATGCTGCGAGCGTCGCACCGCGACCACCGGGTCGTCTTCTCCATGGAAGGCCCACAATGGCAGGCTGGCGATGCGCGCGGCGGTGGCCTCGTCGCCGCCGCCGCAGATGGGGACCGCGGCGGCGAATAGATCGGGTTCGCGAGCGATGAGATCAAAGGTGCCGAACCCGCCCATGGACAGGCCGGTGACGTAGATGCGGTCGGAGTCGATGGGAAACTCGGCGCGCAGGGCCGCTAGCAGGTAAAGGGTCAGGCGCAGCGGGATGCTGGGGGCAACCGGCAGGGCGTGGGCGGCGGCGGACCAGTCGGTCTCTACCCAGCGGTGGGCGGCGGGGCACTGTGGGGCGACCACGTAGGCCGGATGGCGGGCGCGATGGGTCTTTTCGGCGAAAATTCGCACGCCATGGTGAAGCTGGGCCAAGTTGTCGTCGCCACGCTGCCCCGCGCCGTGCAGGAAGAGCACCAGCGGGACCGGGCCCTTTG
>JBBRLA010000266.1:0-10696 GCA_038231615.1 Polyangia bacterium
CCCTACCCCGTGAGTACGCTCCGCCGACCCAGATGGCAGGTGCCCGCGTCGAGATACAAGATCTGCGAAAGACCTTCGATTTCAGCGGACGGCAGATCGACGTGCTGAGAGGCATCGATCTGAAGGTCAACGCAGGAGAGATGGTTGCGGTAGTCGGCGCCTCGGGGGCCGGCAAGTCGACCTTCCTTCATGTGCTGGGCACCCTGGATCGGGTCAGCGGCGGCGCCATCCTCATGGACGGGCACGATGTGACCACCATGAGCCCTGGACAGCTGGCCGAGTTCCGCAACCGGACCATCGGCTTCGTCTTCCAGTTTCATCATTTGCTCCCGGAGTTTACCGCGGTGGAGAATGCTGCCATGCCCGCCATGATCGCGGGCCTCTGCAAGGCAGATGCCGAGCGCAAGGCCACGGCGCTTTTGGACCGGGTGGGCCTGAGCGACCGCCTGCTGCACCGCCCGGGGGAACTGTCCGGGGGCGAGCAGCAGCGGGTGGCGCTGGCGCGGGCCCTGGTGATGGAGCCGCGGATCCTTCTGGCGGACGAGCCCACGGGCAACCTGGACACCCGGACGGGTGCGGCGATTCACGAGCTGGTCGTGGAGCTGAACCGCGAACGGGGAATGACGATGGTGGTGGTCACGCACAATGAAGACCTGGCCGCGCGGATGCCTCGCCGGCTGCACATGATCAAGGGCCTGATCCACGAGGGCGACGCCGCGCTGCGGGAGATGGGGCTGTGAAGCTGAGGCGTCTTGGGCAGATCGAGGGACCGCGGCGCCTGCGGCGCCTCGCGATCAATGGACCGCGGCGCCTGCGGCGCTTCGCGATCTGTTTCCCTTCCTGGGCCGGGCTGTGGGGTGTCGTGTTCACCCTCTGCCTCTGCCTTTTCCTGCCCCCGGCGCATGCCCAAGGGGCAACGGCCGCAGCCGGCGACGACATCGAAAGCCGCAAGATCGAGGCGCTGCGCTTTCGCGGCAACCGCAAGGTCGAATCTGAGGCGATGCAGCTCAACCTCTCGTCTGAGGTGGGCGAGACGGTCTCGCGCAAGAAGGTCCAGGACGACATCCGCGCCGTGTGGAAGATGGGCTACTTCAACGACGTGCGGGTCGAGGTGGAGGAGGGCAAGGAGGGGGTGATCCTGATCTTCGCCGTGCGGGAGAAACCCGCGGTGCGCAAGATCTACGTTGCCGGCAACAGCGAGGTCGGGCTGGATAAGATCAACGAGGTCCTGGACCTGAAGAAGGACAAGATCTATGACCCGGCCCAGGTCAAGCGCAACGCCGAGAAAATCCACGACCTGTACGTCGAGAAGGGCTATTACCTGGCCGACGTGAAGTCAGACATCAAGAACTATTCGCCCACGCAGGTGGACGTCTACTTCATCGTCGATGAGCGGGCCAAGGTCGAGGTGCGCCAGGTGCGCTTCATCGGCAACCGCCACATCGCCGAGGCCGAGTTGAAGGGGTCGATGCAGACCCAGGAAGGCGGCTGGCTGTCCTTCTTGACCTCCACGGGAACGTACCGCGAGGACGCTTTCGATCGTGATCTGCTCCTTCTGACCGCCGCCTACTACGACCGAGGCTACGTCAACGTGAAGGTCGGCAAG
This sequence comes from Polyangia bacterium, assembly GCA_038231615.1. Classification (GTDB taxonomy): domain Bacteria; phylum Myxococcota_A; class Polyangia; order Palsa-1104; family JAEUJZ01; genus JBBRLA01. The sequence goes on from JBBRLA010000266.1 coordinate 1,607, forward strand.
CCGCAGATCGAGCTGTCCGCCGACAAGCGCTATCTTTACATCACCATCCCCCTGGAAGAGGGGGACATCTACAAGATCGGCAAGCTGGACTTCAAGGGCGAGCTGCTCTGGCCGCGGGATGTCCTTTTGCACCGGCTGGCGGTGAAGAGCGGCGAGGTGTTCAATCGCACCAAGCTGGGCAACGACATCATCAAGGTCAACGACGCCTACAAGGACCGCGGCTACGCCTACGTCAACGTCACTCCGCTCACCGCCGTCGACGTGGACAAGCGCACGGTGGACCTGACCTTCGACATCCAGACCGGGGCCAAGGTGTTCTTCGAGCGGATCAACATCCGCGGGAATTCCAAGACCCGGGACAAGGTCATCCGCCGGGAGATGAAGGTCTCTGAAGGAGAACTCTTCAGTCAGACGTTCCTGGACCTGTCGAAGAAGCGCATCCAGGCCCTGGGGTTCTTCGAGAAGGTGGAGTTGTCGACGAAGCGCGGCACCAAAGAGGACCGCATCGAGGTCAACCTGGAGGTCACCGAGCGCCCCACCGGCACCTTCCAGATCGGCGCGGGCTTCTCGTCCATCGAGAACTTCATCGGCCAGGCGCAGGTGGCGCAGAACAACCTCTTCGGCCGCGGCACCACCATGCAGTTGCAGGCGCAGATCTCGTCCCTGCGGCAGCTCTTCTCGGTGCGCTACGTTGATCCCTATTTCCTGGACACCAACGTCACCTTCGCCTTCTCCGGGTATAACCAGCTCCTTTACTACCCGTCGTTCAACCGGACCACCCGGGGCGGGGACCTGACCTGGGGCTACCTTTTGAGCGACTTCGTCCGCGTCTTCGGCACCTACAAGCTCGAATGGGTCAGCGTTGGGCAGAACCAGAGCGGCGTGGGCCTGGGCGGCATCGGCCTGGTCACCATTCCCAGCAACACCGTGGCCAACCTCTATGGCCGGGGCTGGACCTCGGCGGTGCGCTTCGCCCTGAACTATGACTCGCGCAACGATCGGCTCTTCCCCACCAGGGGCATGTTCCATTCCCTTTCGGTGGAGGTGGCCGATCGCTACCTGGCCTCGGAGAAGAACTACGTCCGGGTGACCGGGACCGGGCAGTTCTACCGCCCGATCTGGGGGCCCTTCATCTTCCGCCTGCGCCTGGACACCGGCGTGGTCATCTCCCGCAGCCCGGACGGGGTGCCGATCTACGAGCGTTACTTCCTCGGCGGCATCAACAGCATCCGCGGCTACCGGCTCTTTTCCCTGGGACCCAAGATCAGTCCGCTCTCCCAGCAGAACCCGGACGCCTTCCAGCAGCCGTTCAATTTCGGCGCCAACTGGCAGATCGTCCTGAACAGCGAGATCGAGTTCCTGATCCTGCCGGCGGTGCAGATCAAGGGCGTGGTGTTCTTCGACGCGGGCAACGGGTACAACCTGGAGCGTCGCTACTGCCCCAGCGCGGCATCCAGCGCCAACATCGCCAAGGTCTTCAATCCCTGCGAGTTCTACCCGACCTTCCAGAACCTGCGCTACTCGGTCGGCTTCGGCTTCCGCTGGTTCTCGCCCATCGGCCCCTTGCGCTTCGAGTGGGGCATTCCGCTGAACAAGCAGCAGGGAGAGGACTCGATTGTATTTGAATTCACAATCGGTAACTTCTTCTAGCCAGCCGCTGGAACACACAAAGTTGACTTTCGCATCCCCGTTCAGTAAGCCTTTTCGATTCATCCTTTGGAGGAACCGTACAAATGTTGCACCGTGATATGCGTTGGGTGCTGGGCATCGCTGCCCTGCTCGCGGTCGCTCTTGGCCAGGGCGCGGCCCGGGCGGACAAGATCGCCTATGTGAACATGCAGCGCGCGATCGAGGAGACCACCGAGGGCAAGGCCGCCTTGTCCAAGCTCAAGGCGGAGGTCGACAAGAAGCAGAAAGAGCTGGAGCAGAAGAAGGAAGAGCTGACCAAGATGGACCAGGACCTCGCCAAGCAGGCGACGGTGCTGAAGGCCGACGTGCTGGAGAAGAAGAAGGCCGACCTTCAGCAGAAGGCGATGCAGTGGCAGGAGGCGGCCATGCGCTCCCAGCGAGAGCTGCAGGAGAAGGAGGCCAAGGCCACCCAGCCAATCGTCGACAAGCTCCTCAAGGCGGTGGCGGTCATCGCCACCCGGGACAAGTTCAGCACGGTCCTGCGTGCCGAGGTGGTCCTGTGGCCGCAGCACTCGGAGTACGACATCACCAGCGAGGTGATTCGCAAGGCTAACGAGGCCAAGTGATGCCAGAGGTCTCGCCCCCGGCGCTGCCCCTGGACGTGGTGGCGATCCAGCGCCTGCTCCCGCACCGCTACCCGTTCCTGCTCATCGATCGGGTGACGGAGCTGGCGGAAGATCGCTGCGTGGCGCTGAAGAACGTCACCATCAATGAGCCGTTCTTCGCCGGCCACTTCCCCGGTCATCCGGTGATGCCGGGGGTGCTGATCCTGGAGGCGATGGCCCAGACCTCGGCGGCCCACTCCCTGCTTCTCATGGGCCAGACCTGCGACGATCACGTCATCTACCTGATGGCCTTCGAGCGGGCCAAGTTCCGCAAGCCGGTGGTGCCGGGAGATCAGCTCATGCTGACCTCGAACGTGCTGCGCGGGAGGGGCAAGGTGTGGAAGTTCCGCGGCGAGGCCCACGTCGCCGGGCAACTGGTCGCCGAGGCGGAGTACCTGGCGACGCTGCAACCTCGCGCCCGCGCCGAAGAAGGGCCGGACCCCGCCCCATGAATCGGCGAGCAGCTCCCGCCCTCGGTCTGGCGCTGCTCGCCGCGATGGGGCCCACGACGTCCTGCCGCACCCCGCGAAAGCCCATTCCCCGCGCCGCCGACCTGGGTCCCGCCGTCGAGATGGTCCAGCAGAAACAACCCATCCCTGCGTCCGCGAGTTCGGGGCAGGGTCTGCCTATGCCCATGATAAATGAACACGAACCGGATGACGACCGCGACCACGCGCAGCCGATCGACGCGGGGAAGGGCGTCCGGGGGTCGCTGGCGTCGCCCACGCCCGGCGGGGCCGGCAAGGGCGATGACGACTGGTATTCTTATCTGGTCCAGGGGGGCGCGGGGCCGGGGGATGCGGATCGGCCGCAGGCGCTGGAGGTGGTGCTCACCGGGGACCCGGGCCTGGACCCGGCGCTGGACCTTTTCGATGGAGATGGGAAGAAGCTTCTGAGTCTGGACGAGCGGGGGAGGGGGCCCAAACGCTTCTCCGGGCTGGTGATGAAGATCGGGCAGACGCTCTACCTGCGAGTGCGGGCGTCCACGAAGGCCGGGGGTGGGACCGCGGGAGGAATGGGCTACGAGTTGGGGGTACGCCAGTCGGTGGCGGCAATCGGCAGTGAGACCGAGCCCAACGATACCCCTGAGCAGGCCACCGAGGCCGTCGGGGCGGACTTGAGCGGGGTGCTCTCGAGCGCGAAGGATGAGGACTGGTTCCTGCTGACGCTGGGTGCGGCCCCGGGCAGCCCCGTGGCGGTGGGGTCGATCCTGCGAGTCGAGGCGACCACGCCGGGGGTGGCGCCGGTTCTGCGCCTGTTTTTACCGGGGACGCCGCCGAAGAAGATCCTGGAAGTCAAGGCCGAGTCGGGCGCTTCGGAGATGCGCCTGCGGAACGTCGGCCTGCCTGCGAGGACCATCCAGGTGCTGCTCGCGCTGCGTTCGGGCAACTGGCAGCGCAGCGCGGCCACCACCCGCTATCAGTTGCATGTGGTCGTCGAACCGCCGCTGGAAGGGGCTGAGCATGAGCCCAATGACGACTGCGCCCACGCCAACCCGATCCCGCTGGTGCAGCGGGGCGCGGCGCAGGAGGGCGGCCTGGCCGGTTTCCTGTGGCCCGGGGACGTGGATTGCTACGAGGTCCCCGTCGGGGTGGTTGGCGGGCCTGCGAGCGTCACGTTCCAGCTCGATGGATCAGGGGACGACCGAGTCGGGTGCGGCGCCGAGCTGCGGCATGGGGAGTCGTCCGAATCGTCCTCCGTCGCCGGAGCGCGGAGCGGAAAGACTCTGACGCTGCATGTTCAGGCGGGCGGGTGGGCACAGGTGCGCGTGGTGGCGAATGCCCGCGGATGCTCTGATAGCGCGCAGCGAAGCGGAGCGCCGTTCTTTGACGCGCCTTACCGGCTGCTGGCCCGGGTGGAACCAGAGCGAGGGGCCGGGCCGTCTCCATGAGGCCCCGCCGGCCATTCGTGGCCTGGGGACCGCGCGGGTGCATCTGGCCGCTTTGGATGGCCGTGCTTCTTTCGGTGGGTTGTGCCGGGAGCCAGTCCGGCCCGAAGCAAGCCCTGTCCCGGTACAAGCGCCTGCTATCGCACGGGAAGTATACCGAGGCCTACCAGATGATGACCCCGGCGCTCCGGCAGCAATGCGATCTCGATTGCTTCACCAGGCGCGCCACTGGCGGCGAAACAGCAAGGCACAGGGACCTTCCGGTCACCTCCGAGCTTCGCGGCGAGATCGCCCTTGGGGACAAGTCAGCCGTCAAGCTGACCAGCAGCGGGGGGGGCTGGAATATCAGCGGCGACCCGCTGGACTTCTACCCTCAGACGACTCCGAGGCTGGCGCTGCACTCGTTGTTGCGCGCCCTCCAGGCACGACGCTACGACGTGGCGTTGCGCTTCATTCCGGCGCGGCTGAAGGGCCAGGTCACGGCGGATTCGCTGCGGGAGAGTTTGGAGGGGCCCGGGCGGGCCGAGATGCAGGCTCAGGTGCAGGCGGCTAAGCAGCATCTCGATCGTGGCGAGCCCTTCGTCATCGAAGGGACCGAGGCCCGCCTGCCGCTAGGTGGAGATGAAGGAAAGGCCGTGCGTCTCGTCCAAGAACCGGATGGCGAAAACGAAAACGGAATAGAAAACCATGAAGCTGGCTGGCGGGTCCTGCAACTGCAATAGCGCGAATGGAAGGAGCGAACAAACGCGTGGGAGGGCAACCGCAAAGCAGCGTCGCGTTCGTTCGAGTTTCCCCCCCGGAAGCCACAGGTGCCCGCCGGTCGGAACTTGGTAGATTTTTCGAGAGATGCTAGAATCTTTAGCTAAGAGTTATTCAGAGGAGATGGAGCCCTGGTGCCGGTGCACCAAGAGACGGATGCAGTAGCAGCGGAATCAAAGGAAGCAAGAAGAACGGTTGGTCCGGTACCACCGGGGAGAAGACGCAATGCTCGACCCATGGATCATTGAAGAGATCCGGCGGCGGGAACGAGAAGAGCGCCGATATCGCGATGAGCGACCGGTGCTGGAAATCCCCATGGAACGCCCCGCGCATCCCTCGGCCCCCGCCAACCACATTGATGGGGGTGAGCCCTCCGTCGGCGATCGCGGTATTGCTATCCTCGACTATCGGATCTAGCCGGCGAGCCTGCCGCTCCTTTCAGGGAACGGCAGCCCCGCCTACAGTCGAGGGGTTCGGTCTTCGTATTTACACAATGGAGGCGCGAGGAGCCTAGCGTTTGGTCTTGGATGCGGACGGCTTCGCGGCAGCGGGCTTGTCGGAAGAAGCGGGTTTCGCGGCGGGCTTGTCAGTGGGTTTCGCCGCTGCGGCCGGCTTGGCTGGGGCAGCCGGTTTCGTCGCTGCAGCGGGTTTCGCCGCGGTAGCCGGTTTCACCGCTGCGGTCGCCTTGGCTGGGGTAGCTGCCTTGGGGCCGTGGGCAGCCGGCTTGACCTCCGGGGAGGCGGCCTTGGGGCCGTGGGCAGCCGGCTTGACCTCCGGAGAGGCGGCTTTGGGGCCGTGGGCAGCCGGCTTGACCTTCGGGGAGGCGGCCTTGGGGCCGTGGGCAGCCGGCTTGACCTCCGGGGACACTGCCTTGACGCCCTCGGTACCATGAGCCTTCTCTTGCTCTGGCTTGGCCTTGGTGGGCTTCTCGGCCTTTTCCTGGGCGTTCTCTGCCTTGACGGGCTTCTCCGGGCCCTTCTCCTTGGCCGGCTTCTCGCCGCCCTCGCCCTTGTCTTTGGCGGCGCGGCCCTTCTGGGGCGAGTCGTCCTGGGTCCCCTTGGAAGGACGAGCGCTGCGGGACGACTTCTTGCCCCGCGGCTTGTCCTCGTCGTCGCCGTGGAACTCCTCGGCGTCGTCCTCGTCCAGCTCGGCCAGCGCCTTGGGCGAGAGCTTCCCCGGCCGTCCCGACTTCATCTTTGGGACCTCGATCTTCGGCTCCTCCAGGTCCGAGAGGTCCCCGTCCCCCAGGTCGCCGTCCGGCATGTCATCGCCGAGGTCCGGCATCTCATCGATGTCGCGCACCGCCTCCTTGGCCAGGCGCGCGGCCTCCTTGGCCTCCTTCAGCTCCTTGGCCCGGGCCTTGCCGTCGGCCTTGGCTTTGGCGTCCGCCTCCTGCCGCTGGCGCTGGACCATGTGCAGCGAGAGCCCCTGGCGGTTGTGGATAAGGATGCGCTTGTCCTGCTGGAATGTGACCTCGATCTTGTCCTGCCCGATCATCTCGGAGACGAAGCCGACGCCGAAGGTCGGGTGCTGGATGACATCCAGTTCGCCGAAAACCTCGTTCACATTGTAGATGCGCGGTTCCCTCTTCTTCTTGGCCATGACCTGATCCCAGGTCGGCTTGGCCTTCTGCGCCTTCTTTCGCACCGGGGTCTCGGGCTGCTCGTCCGCGGCGTCCTCGCCACGGGGCTTGCGAAAGGCGTGGATGTCCTCGCAGGTGTTACAGCGCACCCGGCGAATCTCATCCTCGTAGCGGCTCACTACCGTGTGGGTTGTGTCCGCCTTGCACCTGGCGCAGTACGCCTCGATCTCCTGGCCGACGTCTTCTGATTCGTCATCGAACATCGAGAAATCCATCAGTCACCTGTGATGCTTCTCTCTTCTGAGGCCAGGGCACTCAGTGCGAAGGGCCGATAGTACCGATAATGCGCAAAAGCGTTAGCTCGCGTACCTAGCATGTTATTTGGCCAGCTGGCAAACAAAAAGTGAAAGGGCCTGTGGCCCGACCATTTCTTAACGACTGTTTCGATGAACGAGGCTCCGCTTCGCTGTGCGCTACCGACGAACCGCGCTTTGCCGAGCTGCGCGCTACCAACAAGGAAAACGCTCGCGCGGGCTGTTTCGGAAGGGGGTCCGCATGGCATCGTGGGGAGGGTACGGCTAACGATGTTTCTTGGACCGGGTCGGATGGTTAACACGTCGTCGTATTGTCCGGACGCTGTCCTGCGGTTATCGTTAAGGGGATGTCCTCCGGTCGATTCCATGCGGGACCTCCGGCCGATTCTCGGGTTGCCGCCGCTCTGGCCCGGGCGCGGGCGCTGCTCGACCTTGGGCGTCCGGCAGCCGCCGCGAGGGAGACGGCCCTGTCCCTTTCCCTTTCCCCAAACGAGCCCGAGACGCTGCAGCTTCACGGCCTGTGCCTCTTGCGGGCGGGCGATGTGCAGGGTGCGCGGGAGACCCTGCGCGCCGCCGTCGCCGGAGCCCCCGAGGACGCGCACGGGCATTACCTGCTCGGCCATGCCGACCGCGAGGTCGGGGACGAGGTGACGGCCGAGGTGCACTACCGCGGGGCGTTGCGCCTTTTGCCGGAGGAGCCGGTCTACCTGAGGGCCCTGGCCGAGTTGCTGGCCTCGCAAAAGCGATTCCCCGAGGCGCTCGGCCTGGCGCAGCGGGCGGTGGAACTGGGACCGGATCGGGCCGCTAACTTCGTGACTCTGGGTTTCGTCGCCAGTTCCTCGGGGGACCGCGTGGCCGCCCGGCGGGCCTACGAGCAGGCCCTGTTCCTTTCCCCCAACGACGCGGTGGCCTGGAACAACCTGGGCTGCGTGGACCTGGCACAGGGCCGGCCCATGCAGGCCCGGCACCGCTTTCGCGAGGCGCTGCGCCTGAACCCCGAGGGAGCGCTGGCCCGGGAGAACCTGGGCCTGGTGCAGCCCCCCGGGCGTCCTGCCGAGATCTATCGGGACTACCCCGCCTTCGAGCGCCAACTGGCGGTCGAGGTGTGCGACGGCGTGATTTATTCTCCCGGTTCTCCCGGTTCTCCCGGTTCTCCCGGCCGCGCCGACGAGGCGGCGAAGCGCGCCGCGGCGGGCCTCTCGAACCGGCGCGAGGTGCACCTTCTGGCGCTGCTGCTGGCGACGAAAGGACGGACCCTTTTGGCGCTCCGGGTGCGGGCCTCGCGGCTCTTGCTCTGGCTGGGAATGTCCTGGGTGGGCCTCTTGCGTCTCCTGCGCCTCGGGCCGCTGATGGGCTCTCTGGGCGCCGGGGCCACTGTCTTTCTGTCGTTTTCGTCGCGGGCAGTGGCCGGAAGGCGGGCCTATTACGAGGCCCACATTCAGCGGGTGCGCACCGAATACGAGCGCATCCAGGGGCGCTGGCTGCAAGGGGGGATCCCCCGGCTCGAGCGGGATGCAGCCATCGACCAGCTTCTGGACGACCTGTGCAAGGCGCTGGAGCGGGACGAGCCTGCCTGACGACATCCCGGTCCCTTTCGTCCGGCCCCTCCGCGGCATCCCAGCCTCATCCACGTGCTCAGGCCTTCGCCGGCGCCGCGGGGACGGGAAGGCCGGGATACATGAACACCGAGATCGCCTGGAGCGGATGGCGCACCCCGTGTTCAAAGGTGCACACCACCTCTGTTGCAATCCCCGGCGCGATATTGACAACGTATTGTGATGCGGCGTTGGCAATCAGATATAAACCCAAACCGGCCCCATAGACTTTTCTGTCTATTTGTTCCGGACTGCGCAGACACTTCTTGATGTATTGCAGAATGGTCGACTTGTCCAGGCGGCCAAAGCGATCCCGCACCGCAATGGCGAATTGATTGCCGACCGCCGCATAGCGAATCGACACAGGCAGCGGCGAGAGTCGTTCCAGCCGGGCCTTGAGGTCTACGTCGGCGAAAAGCGGCACGCCCTGGTTGTCCACCGGGGCGTCATACAAGGCGTTCATCAGCAGCTCTTCACTGACCTGGGCCACCGCATTGCGCACTTGTCGGCGCAGGCCCACCTGCTCCGCGTACTCCAGCACCTCGTCGATGGCCCGCTGACGGCCCTGGTAGTCGCGCAGCCGGGTCAGGTGGATCTCGGTGCCCGGCGGGATGTACTTCTCGATGCCGAAGAGGTCGCCGGAGACGAACTTGCGCAC
>JBBRLA010000267.1:0-10589 GCA_038231615.1 Polyangia bacterium
GCGCGGATCCGTCGCCGGCCATTTATCTATTCTATTGAGATGAGTAGCTGGCCTGTTGAGATGAGTAGCCTGTTGAGATGAGTAGCTGGGTCTGGTGAGAGGAGTAGCTGGGTCTGCTGAACAAGCCGACTGAGCAGTTCTCTGCGCATCATTTTCGAGCCGCGGGAGAGAATTCGTGATAGCTTCATGGGCCCATTCAGACAGGCAAGGAAGTGTGGTGAATGACGAAGCCAGCAGATGAGTCCTACATCGGGAACGGCGGGGAGACGCACCAGACGGCGCATGACCCCAAAAATGTGCTGACCACCAACCAGGGTATTCCCGTCTCGGACGACCAGAACCAGCTCAAGGCGGGATCGCGCGGACCGGTGCTGCTTGAGGACGAGATCCTCCGCGAGAAGATCAACCACTTCGATCACGAGCGGATTCCCGAGCGCATCGTCCACGCGCGCGGCTCGGCGGCGCACGGGACCTTCGAGCTTTACGAATCGCTGTCGGAGTTCACCCGGGCGGACCTGTTCCAGCATGCCGGCGAAAAGACCCCCGTGTTCGCTCGTTTTTCGACGGTGGCCGGCGGCGCCGGCTCGGTCGATACGCCGCGTGACGTGCGCGGCTTCGCAGTCAAGTTCTACACCAAGGAGGGCAACTGGGACCTGGTCGGCAACAACATGCCGGTCTTCTTTATCCAGGACGCCATCAAGTTCCCGGACCTTATCCACGCCGTGAAGATGGAGGCGGACCGCGGCTTCCCCCAGGCCGCCTCGGCCCACGACACCTTCTGGGACTTCGTGTCGCTGATGCCGGAAAGCATGCACCACGTTCTGTGGGCCATGTCCGATCGGGGCCTGCCGCGCTCGCTGCGAATGATGGAAGGGTTCGGCGTCCACACCTTCCGGCTGGTCAACAAGGCGGGTAAATCGACTTTCGTGAAGTTCCACTGGAAGCCCAAGCTCGGCCTGCAATCCACGGTCTGGGACGAGACCGTCAAGATCGCCGGCGCGGACCCCGACTACCACCGCCGCGACCTGTTCGAGTCCATCGCCCGGGGCAACTTTCCGGAGTGGGAGCTGGGCATGCAACTCTTCGATCAGAAGACCGCCGACAGCCTGCCCTACGACGTGCTCGACGCGACCAAGCTGATCCCCGAGGAGATCATCCCGATCCGCAAGGTCGGGCGGATGGTCCTTGACCGCTACCCCGACAACTTCTTCGCGGAGACAGAGCAGGTAGCATATTGTCCCAGCCACGTCGTCCCGGGCATCGATTTCACCAACGATCCGCTCCTGCAAGGGCGACTGTTCAGCTACACCGACACCCAGCTCTCGCGCCTGGGCTCGCCCAATTTTCACGAACTGCCCATCAACGCCGCCAAAGGCCGGGCCGGTTGCCCTTTCAACAACTTCCAGCGCGACGGCCACATGCAGATGCATGTGCCCAAGGGCCGCGCCAACTATGAACCGAACAGCCTGGCCAAGGCGGGTGAGGACGGCGGCCCGCGAGAAGATCCGAAGAAGGGCTTCACCACCTTCCCCAGCCCTGAGGCCGGAGACAAGCTGCGCATTCGCGACAAGAGCTTCGCGGACCACTACAGCCAGCCGCGGATGTTTTTCCGCTCGCTTCTGCCTCCCGAGCAGGCGCACGTGGCCTCGGCCCTCACCTTCGAACTGTCGAAGGTGGACCTGGATCACGTGCGATCGAATGTGGTGGCGAACCTGCGGAACGTCGATGAGGACCTGGCCAGCCGGGTGGCCCACGGGTTGGGCATTTTGCTGCCCCCGCCCAGCAAGCCCGGCGTGCCGGCAAAAGATCTGCCGCTGTCCCCTGCCCTGCGGATCATCGGCAACATGAAGGATACCCTGGAGGGACGCACGGTCGGCATCCTAATCGACGACGGTTCTGACGGGGCAGTACTGGACCATGTAGTGCAGGCGGTCGAGGCCGCGGGAGGCCGCGCCCTGATCATCGCCCCCAAGGTCGGCCAGGTGAAGCTTGCCGGCGGCAAGAAGCGTCCGGCCCAGGGTCAGCTCGCGGGCACTCCATCGGTGCTGGTGGATGCCGTGGCCCTGGTCTTGAGCGGAGATGCCGCCAAGAAGCTGACCTCGGAGTCTGCCGCGGTGCAATTCGTGATGGACGCATTCGGGCACCTCAAGGCCATTGGCCATACCGCAGGGGCGCAGGCGCTTCTGGACAAGGCCGGCGTCCAGCCCGACGAGGGGGTGGTCGCTCTCGACGGCGGTGAATCCGACTTCATCAAGGCCGCCAGGCGTCGGTTCTTCGACCGCGAACCCAAGGTCCGCACCCTTCAGTAGGTCTCGGCGGTCTATTCCATCCACCGGGATGCCCCCTCTTTTTCTTGCGCGGGGCCCACGCGAGCCCCATTAAATAACGTGGTTCATGTAGTCAGGCCCGATAAAGGAAGCTGAGGCAGTCTCATGGAGCGTCGCGAGTTCTTCAAGATGGTGACGGTGGCCGGAGCAGGCGTGGCGGCGGGCGGGGTGTTGTCCGCCACGGATGCAGGGGCCGCGGGCAAACTGGCCTCGGCCGAGCCGGGTGGCATCGAGGCGCCCTGAGACCTGCCACGCCCGGCCGAGACCTTGAAGAACGGGATGCGCTACCGGCAGCTTGGCCGCACCGGCGAATCGGTGTCATTGATCGGGGTCGGCGGCCACCACATTGGGCGTCCGAAGGACGAGAGCGAGGGCATCCGCATCATCCGCAGACGGACCACATCGATCTGTTGCAGTTCCACGAGATCCTGCGCATGGAGGACCCGGATCGGATCTTCGCCGCGGGCGGGGCGATGGAGGCGATCCGGGCGGCGAAGCAGGCGGGGAAGGTGCGCTTCATCGGCTTCACCGGGCACAAGGACCCGCTGATCCACCTGCGCATGATCGAGGTCGCCCGGGACCATGCCTTTCACTTCGACACGGCGCAGATGCCGCTCAACGTGATGGACGCGCACTTCCGCAGCTTCGCTCACAAGGTGGTGCCGGTGCTGGTCAAGGAGGGCATCGGGGTGTTGGGAATGAAGTCAATGGGAGACGGCAACATCCTCAAGAGCAAGACGGTCACGCCGGTGGAGTGTCTGCACTACGCGATGAGCCTGCCGACCTCGGTGGTGATCACCGGCATCGAGAACATGGACATCCTGAAGCAGGATGTGCAGGCGGTGCGGGATTTCAAGGCGCTGACCTCGACGCAGATCGCGGCGCTTCTGGGTCGGACGGGGGAGGCTGCCCGCGAGGGGCGCTTCGAACCCTTCAAGACCACGGTGCAGTTTGACGGCACCGCCAAGCATCCGGACTGGCTGGGGTAGGTGGCAAACCCGGCTTGCACGTGTACCGAGGCCCAGAACTACTTCGGCGTGATCGAACTCTGCCTCTTTTCTGCCTCCCCGTTTGCACATGGACCCGTGTATCAGCGTTGCATGACCTGAAGGATCTGGTTCATGGCGGCCCGGGTCTCGGGCAGGGGGCACAGGGGCCAGGAGTGAAAGAGGCCTGGGTATTCGAAGGTCTCGATGGCCGCGCCGATCTCTGTCGTCATCCTTGCGTGAAGGCGTCGGCAGTCCGGCCAGAACAGGTCGCGGGTGCCGATGAAGACGCTGACCCTGCCCAGGCCGGCGAGGTCGCCGTGGATCGGGCTGCACAGGGGCGTGGCAGGATCGTCGCCCCCGGCATACATGCGCCCGGCCTGGATCAGGCCCGGCAGCGCCAGGATGGGGTCTTTGCTCTCCATCGCGGCGGCGGCTGGGTCGGCGAGGGTGGCGTCGAGCCAGGGGGAGATGAGGACCAGGTCCCGGGGCTGCGGGAGTTTCTCGGCTTTGAGGCACTGCAAAAGCGCCAGCGCCATGCCGCCCCCGGCGGAGTCGCCGGTGACCATCAGCTTGCCGGGATCATGCCTGCCCAAAAGTTCCCGATAGATCTCGACGAGCGCCGGGAAGACGTCGCGATAGGTATGCTCCGGCGCCAGGGGGTAGATCGGGATGGTGATGGGGCAGCGCAGCACCCGGCACAGGCGCATGGCGTAGCCAAAGTGGAGCGGCCCGATCTGGAACACATAGGCCCCGCCGTGCAGGTAAAGGACATGTCGGCCGAGATCGGCGTCCGGCAGGGCGATAGTGTAGACCGTCCAGCCGTGCCGGGTGCTCTGGTGGACCACGGCCTTCCTGTACACCGAGGCCGGCGGGCAAAAGGGGCCCTTGCGGCGGTCCTTAGCGATGCGGGCCCGCAAGCGCTTGCCGGTGGTCAGGAAGCTCTTTTGCCAGGTCAGGTTCATCGCCGCGATCAGCAGCTTGCTCTGGATGCTCGCCATGGCCGCTCCTTGGGTAGGCGAAAGGAGTGTACAACGTATACTGGTGGGGAAATGCCAGTTGCGGCCGGGGGCGAGGCGGGGTACCTTCTGGGCAAGGAGGATCACGACGCAGCTTCTGTGGGAACTGGTGCTGGCGGCCTTCGACGCGCTGTGGGCCAACAAGGTGCGGGCGTTCCTGACCACCCTGGGTGTGGTCATCGGGACGGTGGCAATCCTGCTGCTGCTTTCGGTGGGGCAGGGAATGCGTCAGTATGTCGCCGAGACCTTCGCTGGGATGGGGGCGAACCTGGTGCAGGTCTTCCCCGGCAAGCGGGACGCCAAGGGGTTCGTCAGCGCGCCCTTGACCAGCAGCCGCCGGCTGACCCGGGAGGACGAACTGGCGCTGACGCGGCGTATGACGGCGGCGGACGCGGTGTCGGGCATGGCTTCGGGCAGCGGCACGGTGCGCTACGGCAGCCGCCGCAGGGACACGGCCATCACTGGGGTGGGGGAACGCTTCGCCGACATCCGCGGCACCGAGGTCGCGACCGGGCGCTTCTTCAGCGCCGAGGACATCTCCGCCCGCAGGCGGGTGGCGGTGCTGGGGCCGACCCTCGTGGCGGAACTCTTTGGCGAAGAAAACCCCCTGGGCGCGGTGCTGCGCATCGGCGGCGCGGAGTTCCGCGTCATCGGGGTCACTGCCCGGCGGGGCAACAGCCTGGGGATGGACCTTGATGACCAGGCGTACATCCCGAGCACGGGGGCGACGGACCTCTTCGGCCTTTCGGGGTTCACCTCGATCCTCACCCGGGCCCGGGACAGTGCCCATGTGCCGTTGGCCCTTCTGGAGGTGACCGATCTCTTGCGGCGCCGGCACGGGCAGGAGGATTTTACCGTAGTGTCGCAGAACGACCTGCTCGGGACGCTGGATGGGGTGCTTTCGACCCTGTCCCTGGTGCTGCTGGGCATCGCCGGGGTATCGCTGCTGGTGGGGGGCATCGGCATCGCCAACATCATGCTGGTCTCGGTCCACGAGCGGACCCGGGAAATCGGAGTGCGGCGGGCGGTGGGGGCGAAGCGGCGGGATGTTCTGTGGCAGTTCCTGGTGGAGGCACTGCTCATCGGCATCCTGGGGGGGGTCATCGGGCTGCTGGTGGGGGCAGGGGCCATCGCGGTGGCGCGGGTGGTGAGCCCGGAGCTGCCGCTTTCCACCTCGGACCAGAGCGCGGTGCTGGCGGTGGTGTTCTCCGCGGTGGTGGGGGTGCTCTCGGGGGTAATGCCGGCGCGGCGGGCGGCGAACCTGGACCCAGTGGAGGCACTGCGGCTGGACGGGTAAAAGCGCCTCAGGGCCCCGCCAGTTCGCAGATGTCGTTGAGTATCCCGGCGGCGGTGACCTCGGGGCCGGCGCCGGGGCCGGTGATGATGAGGGGGTTTTTGCGGTACCTCTGGGTGGTGAAGGCCACCTGGTTGTCAGTACCCTTGAGGGCCGCGAAGGGGCTGGTCCGGTCGAGCGCCAGAAGGCCGACCTCGATCTTGCCGCGGGTGACGGTGGCCAGGTAGCGCATCACCTGATCTTTCTGCCGGGCCTTTTCCAGCCGCTTCACCCATTCCTCGTCAAACTGCTCCAGACGCGCGAGGAACGCCTCCAGGGACAGGGACCGCGCCGAGGCCGCCACCAAGGACTCGACCTGTATGCCGTCCCTCTCGCCGGTGAAGCCGAGCAGGCGCCCGAGGATCAGCGCCTTGCGGACCACGTCGGCCCCGCCCAGGTCGTCCCGGGGGTCGGGCTCGGTGTAGCCGCGGGCGCGGGCCTCGCGAACGGCAGCGGAGAAGAGGATGCCGCGTTCGAGTTCGGTGAAGAGAAACCCCAGGGTGCCCGAGAGGCAACCCTCGATCTTGAGGACCTTGTCGCCGGATTCCTCCAGCTTGCGGTAGGTGTCGAGGATCGGCAGGCCCGCCCCGACAGTGGCCTCGAAGCGCAGCCGCCGGCCGGCGCGGGTCGCGGCCTCCTTGAGCTGGTCGGCGTCGCGACGCTTTCCAGAGAGGGGGCGCTTGTTGGCCAGGACCAGGTCCATCCCCGCGGGCAGAACGGAAAGCAGGAGCGGCAGGGTGTCGTTGGCGGTGACGTCCACCAGGATGGGCCGCGAGAGAGCGTAGCGGGAAAGCTGAGCCAGCGCCTGCTCCGGGGTGGCGCGGATGCCATCGGTGGCTTCGGCCAGGGAAGTCCCGGCGTCCTTGGCAGCCAAGAGCTGCTTCAGGAGCTGGGGGGAAACCCCTTTCTGCCGAAAGACGAAGCCGCCCCGGTCGATGACCGCCACCAGGCGCAGGGCGGTGCCCTTCTTGCGCGAGGACGGCAAGAGCCGCGCGAGGGTACGGCCGATCAGCCCAAACCCCAGGAGGATCACGTCGGTCTCCGCCGTCGCCGGTACTGCCCCGCCGCCGATCTTGGAAAGCTGGAAGGCGTCGTGGATGCAGCGCTGTGCTCGGGCGACGCCCTTGGCCTCGATGACCAGGGAGATGTTCAGCTCCGATGACCCCTGGGCGATGGCCACGATGTTGATGCCCTCCGCCGAAAGCGCAGAGAAGACCCGGGCGGCGATGCCCGGGGTGCCGGCCATGCCCAGGCCCACCACCGCCAGGGTGGCCAGGCCGCCGCGGACCTCCACGTCGTCGATCTCGTGGCGGGCGATCTCTTCGCGGAAGGCTAAAAGCAGGCTGCCCCGGGCGCGCGTCGCCTCGCCCTCGGGGACGCTGAAGCAGATCGAATGCTCCGACGAGGCCTGGGAGATGAGCGAGACGGAGATGCTTTCCTTGTGCAGGGCGGCGAAGGTGCGGGCGGCCACGCCGGGGACCCCCAGCATGCCGTTCCCGGTCACTGTGAGCAACGTCTGGCCGCCGACGGCGGAGAGGGCCTTCACCGGGTAGCGGGTGAGGGTCTTTCTGCCGGAGATCTCGGTTCCGCGAGAGCCGGGGTTTCTGAAGGGGCGCACGAAGATGGGCACTTTTTTCCCGATCACCGGGGTCAGCGCCCGGGGATGCAGCACCTTGGCGCCGTAGTAGGCCAGCTCCGCCGCCTCGCGGATGTTGAGCTGCGGGATCACCCTGGCATCGGGCACCACCCGGGGGTCGGCGGTCAGCAGGCCCTCGACATCTTTCCATAGATACACGGCCTGCGCCTGCAGCGCCCGGGCCAAGAGGGTCGCGGTGAGGTCCGAGCCGCCCCGTCCCAGGGTCGCCACGCGGCCATCGGGGGCGACGCCCAGGAAGCCGGGCACCACGGGCACCACTCCCTGTCGCAAAAGGGGCCGCAGCACCTTGCGGATCGCCGCGTCGGTCCGCGCGAGGTCCGGGGAGGCGCCGCCGAAGCGACCGTCGGTGTGGATCAGTTCGAGGGGGCTGACGAAAAGCGTCTGCCGTCCCTTGGCCGCGAGCCCGGCGGCCATCACCCGGGCCGAGAGGACTTCTCCCCGGGCCAGCAGATAATCCAGGGTCCGCGGCGTCAGCTCGCGCAGCACCAGGAGGCCCTGGCACAGGGTGACGAATTCCTGTGCCGCCTCGTCGATCTGCGCGATGAGGCCGGCGCGGATCGGCCCGGCAGGCACCACCGTCCGCGCCGCCGCCCGGTAGCGCTCGCCCAGCTCCGCCGCCGTGGTCCGGGCCGCCGTGTCATCGCCATCGCCGGCCTTGCGCGCCGCGGCGAGCAGAATGTCGGTCACCCCGAAAAGGGCCGAGACCACCACTGCCGCGGCGCCCGGGTCGACCAGCGAGACCGCATGAAGGATCGCCGAGCCGTCCGCCACCGATGCGCCACCAAACTTGTGGACCGTAATCTTCAATGTAGCCTCTCTCGAAAATGAACTTTGGACCGATCGCGTCGGCGGATTTTCGCCCCACATCCTGCTCTGCCTTGGGGGAAGACGCCAGCCCCTTCACGTTGATGAAGGTCATTTCAGCAAGAAGCACCTGGCCGGAGCAGATTTTGGCGCACCCCCGCAGCGACCGAGGGAGCGTACTACTGTACGTGACCGAGGGAGGGTGGGGGCACTCCCCACCGACTCGCATTCGCGAGTCAGCGTTGGCCCACCCGTGGCCTCGCGAATGCGAGGACATGGGGGAGAGGTACGCCAAAAGATGCCCGGCCAGGTGCTTCTGTTACTTCAGGGCGCGGAGGAAGGGCTCGATGAAGGACAGGATCGGGCCGCGGATCTCGGGGAACTGCGAGCTGACCAGGGTCAGGAGCGGCAGCACGACGTAGAGCAGGAGCGGCGAGATGAAGAAACGGTCCCAGGTGATCTTGCCCGGTTCGCTCTTGGCGATGCGGCTGAGCACCTCGTCCTGGTTCATTCTGACGAAGACGAAGAGGGTCAGCGCCACGATCGACAGGATCATCAGCCAGCTCAGACTCAAAAGGAGGTGCTGCGGCTGGAAGGGATAGACGTTCAGGGAGAAGAGCAGGAGCAGCATCCCGGTGACCACGAAGATGAGGAGGCTGCGCAGCAGGGGAAAGGCATGGCTGATGTAGGTCACCACGTGGATGGCGATGAAGTCCTCCGCCAGGCGCAGCCACAGGTGGACCTCGTCGGGCAGGACGCGCATGTAGAGGGTCGCGGTGTTGGTGGTCAGGAGCGTCGGTCCTTCGTCCACTGGAAGCTTCCCGGTCAACGCCGAGCGCAGGGGCCGGCGCCGCCAGAAGAGCTTCAGGAGCTGATTCAGGTCTCCGAACACCGAGAGGAAGAACTCCGGCTTCACGTCCTTGCCGCACTTCTGGCATTCGCGGAACGCGGCGATCTTCTCCTTGAATCGCTGCAGCACCTCGGGTGTCGCGTCGAGGCTGGTCTTTATGTCGTTCTCGAAGAGATCGAAGTGGTTCGCCAGCAGGCCGAAGTGCCGCTCCAACGCCTCCATCTCGGTTGCCAGGGGGATGCGTTCCAGAAGCTGAATGCCCACCGTGCGGGAGAAGGCCACCGGCATGCGGTCGTAGGCGTCCACCATGGGCTGCGCGGCCAGGTGGCGGAGGAATCGTTGCAAATGGTGCCACAGCAGGAAGAAGCGCACGAAGGCCCGGATGATCAGCCCATACACCAGGCCGAAGAGCGCCATGCACACCCGATCGAACAGCCGTCCCTCCAGGGTGGTGAGCTGCCCGAGCACGGGATAGAGCAAGATCGCACACAGCACCACGACGACCAGGGTCAGGCGCGGGCCGGCGCCTTGCGAGACCAGCACCTGTTCCACCGCGTCCCGCTCCTCCGTCTTTTCGGGCCACAGCCCGTCCAGCACCTGTCGGTCCCCCGCCGCGGCCAGAAGAGACAGGCGCCGCAGGCCGCTATAACCCCAGATGGAAAGCGCCGCCGAGAGGCAGAGCAGGGGTACCGCGGGAGACAGCCCGTAACCTGGATTGCCCAGCCGGTTCAGAAGGAAGATCCGCGCGCTGACCGGGTCCGAACCCACCACGTCCGCCCCCCGGGACCAGCCCGTGGCCCACAGGCAAAGCAGAATGAGCGCGACCGTCAGGCTGGCCATCAGGCCGCCCCACACCGTCAGCCACAGGATGCGCCGTCCCTGGGGCTTGTCCGCGGACTTGCCAAGAATGAGCAGGAAGGTGCGGAAGACAATGTGCAGGAGCACCGCCAGAAGCCCGAGGCAGCACAGAATGCCCAGGCAGCCCTCCAGACCGCTGTGCCGCAGCGCCACCCGCCACATCGCGAAGTTCAACTGACCCAGGTCGCTGCGCTCGGGGATGAAGAACAGGTGGGTCAAAAAACCGTAGATCCAGGTCAGCGAGAAGAAGCTCGTCAGCAGGTAAACCTGCTGCCAGCGCTGCTCGCCCCGGCGCTTCGCCTTGTCATGGGCTGTGTCATCGCAGAGGGGCAGGGGCCGGAAGGGGATGAAGATCCGCCAGGGATAGAGCAGATCCATGTCGGGTTGCCAGCAGGTGACATAGAAGTAGCCCACACAGATGAGAATCACGAAGGCCCCGATGAGCAGAATCGCGAGCTGCAACACGCCGAGCTGAAACCCCAGAAGGAGCCCCTGCGGCCCACCGGTCCTGGGCGGATTTCGCACGAAAAGATAGCCTTGGGCGCCCGGGGCATGGTCCTCGGGCCACTTCACCGCCAGCGGCACCAGCGCGGTGCTGCCGATGGCGGAGATCCATACCGGCGGATGTCCGAGAAGCTCAGGCCTGGTTTGCCCGACCGAGGGCGCGAAAGGCATGGCGTATTCCAGCATGTCGTCCTGCTTGCCGAGGAGCGCCAGGGTGGCGTTGTAGACCCCCTGCGCCCCACTGGACGTGA
>JBBRLA010000268.1:0-10578 GCA_038231615.1 Polyangia bacterium
GCGCCCGTCGGTCAGACCGGTCAGGCCGCGCACGCCACATCGAGCCCGTAAGGGCCAAACCAAGGAGCGACCCAGAAGATGGCCCTGATCCCCTACGAGATCCTCCCCGGCGACAAGGACCCGGCAATCCTGATCGGCACGGATCCGGTGTACGAGGGATACTGCGGCGACGCCCGCTGCGACTGTGTCACCGCCCACCTGTTCTACGGCGGGGTGCGCTTCACCCTGGACCTGGGCACGGCAAACCTGGAGATCGCCAGCGACCCCTCCGTGGCGGGACAGGACCGCCTGCACGGCGCGCTCTCGGATGCGGTGCGCGGCGAGGGGGTCTTGGATCGGCTGCGGTCGCATTACGCCCGCGCGCGCGAGTTTGGCAAGTTCAACCACTTCCAGTTCATGAACTGGGCGGACCTGAAGCCCAACCAACTGCTCTCGTGGCAGGAGGTGTTTCGGACGGACAACCTGGCGTCGTTCACCATGATCGAGGGGTCTCCGCCGGACGCCCCGCAGGAGCCGGGGGCGCAGGAGCCGTCGAGGATCCAGGTGCAGTTGGGCGATTCGTACTGCGTGGACCCCAAGTGCGATTGCCGTCGGGTGCTCCTGCAGGTGAACGTGGGGCCGCAGGCGCGGCCTGCGGGGACGGTGATCTACGACTTCAAGACCCAGGAGCCGGCGGTGTTCCAGACCGCGCCGGGGACCGATCCGAACTGGCTCTTCTTGCTGGTCCAGGCGATCATCCGGGGGCAAAAGGGGCTTTCCCAGATGTACGTGCAGCGCTATTCGGACCTGCGCCAGGTGATGATCCCGCTGATCGCCTACCAGCGGCGGCAGAAGCTGAACCCGACGGTTGCGCCCTCGGGGGCCGGGCGCAACGATCCCTGCCCTTGTGGCAGCGGGAAGAAGTTCAAGAAGTGCCACGGGGCCTGAGGGCCTTTCAGGCGCGTTTGCGGAAGAGCTGGATGGATGCGGGGAAGCCCCCCATGTCCACCTCCTGCTGGTGGTCCACCTCCAGTCCCGCCCGCAGCGCCCGTTCCTTGGTGCGCTGCGGCAGCGGCGAGATCCACGTCAGGCGGCCCCCTGGCGCCAGCACCCGTGAGGCGTGCCCCAGAAATGCATCCAGGAACCCCGCCAGGTCGCCGCCCCGGGCCACCCGCCGGCCCATGGGCGGGTTGGTCAAGATCAGCGTCGGCCGCTCCGCCGGGGTGAAGTGCCGGGCATCGCCCAGGGAAAGGGTCGCCTGCGCCCGCTCGCGATTTTCACCCAGCACCTCCGAAAGCGCCGACAGGTTCTCCCGCGCCGCCGCCAGCGCTTCGGGGTCCAGGTCGCTGCCGTGGAGGGCGCGCAACGGCCCCCGCAGCGCCCGTTCGCACAGTTCCAGCCCCGAACCGGCGAAGGGGTCCCAGACTACGTCGTCGGGCAGCACCCCCGCGACCCGGACCAGGGCCGCCGCCAGCGTCGGGTGCGAGGCCGCCGGCACGTCGCGACGGCGATACACGAAGCGCGGGTCTTCGGGCAGGCGCGGGCACAGCTCGATGGCGACGCCCGTGGCGCTTTCCCGGATCACCGCTTCCCACAGGCTGCCGGTGGGATCGTTGATGATCTCCGGGCGCCTGGCCCCCAGTTCTCGGGCGATCCGCCATACCGCCGCGCGCCGGTGGCCTCCCTGAGCAAAGGACAGGCGGAAGCGGGGCCGCCCCTTTGTGAAGCCGATCAGCACCGCCAGCGCTTGTGGCGACGAGAGCGCCCGCACCGCGGCGTCCACTGTCTCCTCACCTGGAAGCAGACGCTCTTCGGGAAGCGGAAAGCCCAGGCGCAGCCAGAGCCTGGACTGAAAAAGCCGGGCTGGCGGCGTCACCAGCCGCGCCCGAACCAGCCCCGGCCCGGTCGCCCGCGCGCCTGCGTGGGTCCCCAGCACCTCGTCGACCTCCGCCTGAAGCAGCCCCTCCAGTCCCTCCCGGCAGCGCAGCGCCACCGACAGCCCGGACAGTTCAGTCCCCAGCGGCGCATCCAGGCGCAGCACGGACGGCGCGTCTTCCCGCGAGAGCGTCCGTTCCAGGGTCAGCACCGCCTGCTCGGCGATCCGGCGCAGCTCCGCGTCGTCCGTGCGCACCTGGCGCAGCAGGGCCAGCGCCGGCCCGGAGCCGATCTTCCCCAAAGACGCTGCCAGCGAACGCCGGTGGTCCACCCGATCCGTGGCCTGGAAGGCCTGGCACAGGGCCGCCTCGATCTCCGGCCGTGGCGCCTGGTTCTCGCTTTGCGGGCGCACCCGACCCAGGGCGATGGCCGCGTTGCGCCGGGTCTTGGGGTCCTCATCGGCGAGACGGGAAAGGACGAAGCGCAGGAGCCCCGGGTCCCCTTCCAGATCGCCGCGGCCCACCAGCCGGCACAGGCGGGCCCGCAGGGGCGGCCGGGCGGTCTCGGCCAGCGTCATCGCCGCGGACAGGGCCGGCGGCCCGACTCGCAGGAGCGCCCGCTCGACGTCCCGCAAGGCGTCGTCTTGGTTTGCTTCCTGCCGGCCCAAAAGATCGAAGAGCGCCGGCACCTCCTTCACCGCCGGGGTGAACGAGGGGGACCGCAAGGCTTCGACAAGAGAAAAATCAGCACTCCGCGACATCCGCCGCAGAGCCTAGCACGCCGCCGCCCCCACCGCCCGCGAGACCGCGAAACCTAACGATAGGAGCTGTTGAACCACCACTCCGCGCCGAGCCCCAGGTAATGCACCACGTTGGTCCCCGCCCGCACGTCCCGCGGGTCGAAGAGCACGTACCGGGCATCGTCGTTCAGGAACGACACGGTGTAGATAGCGAAGATCGCCGGCCGGCTGTACGTCCCTCGGCCCAGCGGCGCCACGATCGGGATCAGGCTGGCCCGGAACACCTGCGGCGTCAGATACACCCCCAGGTCCTGGTCCGAGGTGGCGTAGTGCCGCGCCTGATAGGACAGCTCCACCGCCGTGTGAAAGTACTGGGTCCAGTAGATCTGCGGGCGCAGGGCCAGCGCCCCCTCGTTGAAGCCGGTGTTGTCCGATGGGTTGGCATCGCGGAAGTAGCGAAAGTAGCCGCCCGCCATCAGCCCCAGGGCATTCGATTCCCAGTTGGCCGACATCGCGAGGGTCACTTCCCGTGCCTCCAGCGCCTGAAGGTTGCTGTCGAAGCCGTGGGGCTTGCCCAGGTCCCCGAAGGCGGCCAACCCCCCGGCGGCGCGCAGGAAGAGGTTGGCGAACACGAAGGGCCGCAGCCACGCCCCCAGTTGCGCCCCCACCACCCAGCCAAAATCCTCCTTCAGTTGCAGCGCCGGGGTCTGGTTCGCCGGGTCCTGCCGCTCCCCCGCCGGCAGATAGTGGAACTCCCCATAAAGCACCACCTTGCCGTTGGGCGCCTCGCCGCGCGGCCGGAAATAGTGCGTCCCCTTGAAGCTGGCGACCACCCGCGGGCGGTCCAGCGTGGTCACGCTGGTGGTGGCCTGCTGGGGATCCAGGATCAGCCCGTCCTGCGGCAGGTTGCGCGACGGCACCTGGATCACCTGGTGCTGGAACAGGGAGTCCAGCCGGTTCATCCCCAGGTGGATCGCCAGATCGGTGCGCTCCCTGTCGAAGCGGTAGTTGGCGCCGCCGCCCACGGTGTTCAGGTTGTCCAGCGGCCAGAAGTCGAAGAGATAGACGTCGTCGCCGCGGTAGGTCCGCGATCCGGCCCACAGGGAGAGCCCGTGCAGGCCCAGGTTCTCGGTCTCGGCGTAGGCATTGCGCAGGGCGAACTGCTGGGAGAAGTTCCCCGTGTAGTGGAACAGGTCCCCGGCGAAGGCCGGTACCACCACCACCCGCCAGCGCCGGGTCGGGTCGTCGCCGATGATGCCGCCGTAGTAGAAGTTCAGTTCCAGATAGGCCGGCTCTTCCAGGCGGGAGCCGAAGCTGACCACGTTGACCGCGGTGCCGGTGTGCCCGCGCAGGTCGGTGCCGATGCCCACGCGGCCGTAGCTGCCGAAGTCGAAGCCGCTGCCCGTGGTCGATGGCGGGGGAGGGCTGCCCGATTCGCCGGTCCCGCCCTGGGGAGACGCCCGCAGCGCGCCGCCCGCTCGCTGGTCCTTCGCCGGCACCTGGCGTGCCGGGGTGCCATCCACCGGCGCTGGCGCGGGCATGTCGGGCACAGGCGCGGGAATATCATCCGGCGGGGCCACCTGGGTCTCCCGTGGGGGCGGCGGGTCCTGGGCCGACGCGGTCCCCGGACAGTGCAGCCACAGGGCGAGGAGGGCGGGTACACCGCGGACGCACGCCCGGGTGGGAAGATAGCGGGACGATGCCTGCATGGGGCTCCTACTTGAGCAGCGGGGAGATGACGGCCTTGCCCTTGATCTCGGCCAGGGCCTTCCGGTAGATATCGCCCAATCGCTTGTCGTGGGCCTTGGTCACCGACGCATCAGTGCCGCGGTCGGTGGCCAGCTCCAGGAACGCCCGGCCATGCAGCGAGCCGATCTTTTCCTCGACCTCGTGAAGCTGCATCTTCAGGTAGTCCGATCGGGCGATGTCGATGCGAGCCATCTCCTGGTCCTTCCAGGTGGCCACGAAGACCAGCTCCTTCACGTCGCCGATGTTGTCGAAGAGCGCGGTGGCCATGTCGGTGAAGTTGTTCATCACCTGAGCGAACGAGATCTGATTTGCCCATTCTTCGGTGGCGCCTTCGGTGAAGGGCAGCTCCAGGCTGACCTTGCCCAGCGCCGGGTCGGCCTTGTACGTAAGCTGCCGCTTGTGTTTGCGGTCCAGGCGCTTGCTCAGGTTCAGCGTCTGCTCGACCTGCTGCCACAGTTCCAGCGGGATCTTGTTGTCGAAGGCCGGGGCCAGCACGCCGGGCTTTTTTACTATCGAGGCGACCGGCGAAAGCGGTGGGGTGCTAAACTGCGCCTCCGAGGTATACAGGTAGCCCGCCAGGCCCGCCGGCTCCGTGTCCTTTCGCGTCATCAGGTGCAGGTACAGCGCCTCCAGCAACTTCTGCGCCGGGTCATGCTTGGTGTCCGCCGGGACCAGCACGTGGTACTCGACGGTGTTCTTGGCCGGGTCGCCGGTGTCCTTGAGGACCTTGCAGCCGGCGGGGAAGTCCTTGGGGCAGGTGGCGTCCTGCCTGGGCCCCGAGGGTTGCTCCGTCTGCTCCGGGCAGGCGGGCAAAAAAAGGAGAAGGGCGGAGGCACCGCCAAGCCGCGCGGCGAGCAGCGCGCCGCAAAGAAGTCCATTCGACGAAGAGCTGGCCATCGGCGGAAAGGTATTCTGCCGGTTGGCAAAAGGTCAATCGATCAATGGAATTCCCCTCACAGCGTCGGTCGATCACATCGCATCGCCGATCGATCGGCGGCGCCGGCGCTCTCAGGTCTTGCTGGTGGGCGGCGGCATCGGCGCCCCGTGGGTCTTCTGGATCTTCCGCTCCAGTTTCGGAAAGAGCGTGGGGTCCGGGTCTTTCATCACGCAGATGGGCCCGGGTTTTCCTTCTATCCACGAGCCGACCGTGCTGTAGGCGCAGGGCTCGCGCATGCGCAGCATCGCAGGCGAGAAGGGCATGAAGTCCTGGTCGATCTCCCGCAGCATCTGCTGGTAGTTCGCCGAGAGCGACGCCGCGTCCTTGGCGTTGGGAATCAGCTTGAATACCGGGATCGAGGCCCCGTGGCAGGCCATCTGGGTGCAGGTCATCTTGTCCAGCACCGGCTGCACCTCGGCGATGAAGCGCTCCTTCGAGGGCGGCGTCGCCTTGCCGCAGGCCTTCACCGGCTGACCGCGCAGCCAGGACATCACCAGCCCGTCCAGGCAGTCGCCCTGGCCGCCCAGGCGCTGGCCCCCGCCGTGGGGCTCCACGTTGCGCACGGTGCGCACCAGCGTGCTCGCCTCCGGCTTGTCGAAATCCTCCACGCGGGCGATCAGGGCCAGGTAGTCATGCAGCGGCGCGTGCTTGTCGGAATCGGGAAGGAAGAGCTTCATCGGGTTGACGCCGTTGGCGTGACAGCTCGAATCCGTGCAGCCACGCCGCGAGAGGCCCGGCATCACCACCCTGGCGAAGTCGCCCAACGAGGGTATCTTGCCGTTGCGTGGCGCGGGCATGGGCCGGTCGACGTCGCAGCTCGTCTCCGGCGCGTCCGCCAGATATCCATAGAGGCGCCGGAAGGCGCACCCCAGGGGGTCGGCCGCCTTCTTATGCGCCGGGTCCTCGCCCAACGCAGCCCCCACCACGGTGCCCTTCCAGAAGTAGGTGCGGTGCAGCTGGGTGTGCTCGAAGTGCTGATAAACGTCGCCCGCTTGCGCCTCGCCCGCGGGGGCACCCGCAATTGCCGAGAGATCGAGCAGGCCCTGGGCCTTTCCGGTGGGCGCCCCGTGGCAGCTCTGATCGGCGCAGCCCATGGCCCGCAGGGCCGGGATCACCTCGCGCACGAAGCGCGCCTGCCGATCCGGCCGCGGCTTATCATCCTGGCACACCGGGTCGGGCTGTCCGCCAATCCAGGCCATCAACCCTCGGGCGTCGCAGTCCCCGTCGGCCAGGTTCTTGCCCCCCGAGTGCGAGACCTGCCCCAGCGCCTTTTTGACCAGGATGCTTTCCGCCGGGGCCTTGCGATCGATGCGTTCGAGGATCGACTGGTAGTCCTTGGCGTAGCTGGGATCCGGGGTGCCCAGGAAGAAGCCGCCGCCCTTGAAGGTCCCGTGGCAGAACCCCGAGTCGCAGCCGCGACGGGTCAACATCGGGCGGATAAAGGCCATGTAGCGGACGTCCCCCTTCGGGCTCTTGCCCTCCTCCGCTTCGTTCACTACCGGCGCCACCTTCGCGGCCGGCGCGACCTTTTGGGCCGGCGCTTTTTCTGGCACGGGCCGCGCAACCGGGCGGGAGTCGCACCCGGCAAGCCACGTCCCCCCCGCAAGGAGCCAGTAAATGCCCAACCGGGCGCGTATGCTGGTCATCGTCGGAACTCCAGATGGTGAGGTCGGTCCAGGGTCAAAAGGAACAGGTTGATCGCCCCTTGATCGTCTACGTTCAGCTTCTGATAGGCCATTCGCGCGCTCAGCGCCTCGCCGTCATGGGCCTTGATTGCGCCGTCCACCGTGCTGGCCCGGCCGTCGTGCAGGTAGGCACCCGATGCGGCGACGCCCCACAGCGGCGGAGTCAACCACTCGTTCTTGCGCACGCCCCGATAATCCCGGCTCTCGCCGAGCGTCGGGCCCATGTCGTGGCGCTTCAGGTCACTGTACAACCGCACCGTGGCCATGCGCCGGGCGTTCCCCGGCGACGAGATCAGCGGCGCCAGGTCCAGCCGCGGGCCCGACCGCGGATAGGGCCCCAAAGAGATGACCGAATTCGCCAGGGGCAGCTCCGGGGTGTGGCATTTTGCGCAGCCTACCCGCTGGAACCATTCCGCACCCTGGCTGGCCCGCAGAAGGAAACTTGGATCGTGGGGCATCTCCTCGATGGGCGGTCCCAGCGCCGCCAGGTAGGCCGTGATCGCGGTGACCATGCCGTCGGTGGCCTCGCGGGTGATCCCATCCCCGTCGGGGTCCGCCGGGTCCGGCCCATCCCCCAGCCCGGCGCTGCCGCCGTGGGCCCCGGGGTCGCGCACCCAGCTCTCGGGCTGGATGCCCAGGTCTTGTTGCAACGACCGTTCGACCGCCTCCCGCAGGGTGCTCAACGTCCCCTTCCTGCCGAAGGGGCGCACCTTGAGGTCCGCGTCGATCCCCGAAAGGCCCGTCGGGTCCACCTGCCCCCCGCGGCCCAGGCGCAGCACCCCGAACGAGATCCCCTTGGCGGAAAGCGGCACCGCCTCCGATTCCGTCGAATTGAGCCGCGAAAGGGCACGCTGGTACTGCTGCGCCAGCTCGTCGCTCATCTCTTCAGCCAGGCGCTGCACCAGGGCGGCGCCCGCCAGCGCGGGTGGGTTTCGCTCCAGCCCCGACGTCGGCGTCTCGCCGTCCCCGTCGAGAAACACATTGTCCGAGGGGAAGCCGCCGCCGCCCTCGCCGCCCAGGTGGTGGCACGAAAGGCAGCGGGTGGCGTCCGGCCCGCCGAAGTCCTTGTAATGAACGTGGCGCAGGTTCGGCGCCGGTCGCGGCCCGGCCATACGGCTCTTGTGGCGCGACAGCCCGTTGCCCAACCCCTGCGCCGCGCTGAAGTCCATGGCGAAGAGGTCCCTGCCGATGTCTACCAGCTCCGCAGGCGAGACCCGCCCGGCATCGATGTCGCCCTGCTCGACCCGCAACGGGCCCCACAGCGAACCCGGTTCGTAGGCCTCGCGGAACTGGCGCTCCCGCAGGGCGTAGCGGGAAGCCAGGGCCCGCCGCGCATCCTCCTGCGGGTCGGCGGGCAAGAGGCTCCGCTGCGAGGCTTCACCCACCGGCACGATCGCCGCGGCTTTTGGCCCCGTGCGCCCCGTGCTGACCTGGCAGGCGGGCGCGGACAGACCCAGGAAACCTAGTAAAATGGGCATATTAATACTCATCAGCCTCATGGTACCACCTCCGGGACCGGGGGCCGCGTAAGGGATAGCAAAAACACATGCATCGCCCGCTGCCGCGGCACCGGCAGCTTCAGGTACGCCTCCCGCGACTTCGCCGCCTCGCCGCCGTGGGCGATGATGGCTTCGGGGATGGTCGTGGCCCGGCCGTCGTGCAGATAAGGGCCCGAGTCGGCCAGTCCCCACAGGGGGCGGGTCAGGAAATACGAAGGCGGGATCTGCGGCCCGCGGGATGGGTGGTCACCGGGGTGGGGCCCGCCGGACGGGCGGTAGGTATCCGCCAGTTCGGGGCCCATGTCATGGCGCCGCAGATCGGAGAAGATGAAGAGCGGGAAGCGGTTGGGAAACAGAGTGTCGGTGTTGCGCAGCTTGGGGCCCCGGTGGATGTCCTTGCGCAGGTCCAGCAGCAATTCGGTATCGGTATGGGCGGTCTCGCCGCGCTCCTTCCAGGTCGGGTCTTTGAGTATCCAAAAGGGTTTGTGGCAGTCCGCGCAGCCGACCTCGCGGAACGCCGCCTCGCCATCGCGGAAGGCGGCCAAAAGGTCCGGCGACCGCGGCGGATCGATGACCGGCAGAGGCAAAAGGGTCAAGTACACCGAGATCGACAGCAGGAAGCCGTCGTGCAGCTCCTGAAGCTGTCCGTCCCGGTCAGGATCGTTGTCCGGCCCATCGCCCAGCGCATCGAACACCGCCAGCGTCGCCGGCGAGGTGCCCCGGGGCATGGGGCCGAAGATGCGCCGGTGCTCGATCAGCACGTCGGACTGCATTCCGTGGTGCACCTGGAAGGCTTCTTCAGCGAAGCGGCGCAGGGTCGAGTGGGTACCTTTCCACCCGAAAGGCCGCACTACCAGGTCCGGGTCCAGGGAGGTGATCTTGCCGGTGTCCATGGATCCGTCCTTGCGGATCTTCAAGGTCCCGAAGTTCACGTCCTGGTAGGTGAGGTCGCGCTCGTACTCCATCCCTTCGGAGCGGTTCTGGTACAGCTTACCCAGCTCTTCGGTGATCTCCTTGGCCAGGATCTGCATGGCGCCGCCGCCCAGGAGCGCCGGGGGGTTGCGCTCGTTCGAATGATAGGTATTGATCCCATCGCCGCCGGTCAGGGCGGCCTCGGGATACTCGCCGGCCCCGTCGTCGCCGCCGCGGTGGTGGCACGAACGGCAACTGGTGGTGTCCGGGCCACCGTGGGCGCCGCGGTGGACCCGGTGCATGTTTGGGGGTTTTCCGCTCATCCCGTCGCCCAGGCCGTCGGTGGGGCGGAAGTCGAACTCGAAGAGTTCCTCCCCGGAGTTGAAGTAGGCCTCGATGGGCTCGAAGTCCTTCTGCATGCGCGTCGAATGGAGTTCGACGTTCAGGCCATTCTCCTCGGGTTCCAGGGCCTTGCCCAGAAGGTCCGCCCGGTGGGCATAGAAATTCTCGATCTGATCGGTAACGAAGGCTGACAGGTCCAGGGAGACGGCCAGGGGAATGGCCGGGGCCACCGCGACCCGGGGCCAGGGGGCCGGCGCCGGTTCATGCACCCACACCGGCGGTGCCGGGGCCGGGCGACAGGCCAAGGACGACAAGATCCACAAGAGCGCGCCAAGGGCCGTGCCCCCGGGACGCCGGGCGGAGATACGCATGCAGGCTAACCACCAACCAAATAAGCTAGGTCTTGAATATTATATCTCGCCCCTTGACCTTACGCAAGAGCGCGCTGTGGGCAGGGTACTTACCCGCCATCAGGCAGGGCGAGTCACGGATGAACTTCTTGGCGGCGGGGGTCGTGAAGGGGGCCTTGGCGGGGGTGGCCAGCGATGCAGTGGCAGCGGATTCCGGCGGCGGAATATGGGCCAGCGATGCCGCAATTGCGGCGTCCGGTGCCGCGGAGGGAGATTCCGGCGGCGGAATATGAGCCATCGATGCCGCGGAGGCGGCGTCCAGTGCCGCGAAGGGGGATTCCGGTGGCGGAATATGAGCCAGCGATGCCGCGGAGGCGGCGTCAAGTAGCGGAATATGGGCCAGCGATGCCGCGGAGGCGGCGTCCAGTGCCGCAGGGGCGGCGTCTAGTGCCGCAGGGGCGGCGTCTAGTGCCGCAGGGGCGGCGTCCAGGGGCGAAAATTTAGCCGGTGA
>JBBRLA010000269.1:0-10575 GCA_038231615.1 Polyangia bacterium
GGAGGAGCGGCACAGCGACCTTCTGGAGATGCTGGAGCGGCGCCTACCGCTGACCGGGACCTCGTCGGAGCGGGTGGGCCTGCGGGTGCGCATGGCGGCACTGCTGGAAGGGCCGCTGCGGCGGCTGGACGCGGCGCTGGAGAGCTATCGGGAGATCCTCAACGAGGACCCCGAACACGAGGGCGCCCGCGCGGGCCTTTTGCGCATGCTCGACGACGAGGAGCTGCGCCTGCGGGCGGCGGAGGTGTTGGAGCCGATCTACGAGCTTCTGGGCGACATGCCGGCGCTGGTGCGCATCAGCGAACTTTTCGCGACTCACGTGTCGGACTTGCGGGAGCGCATCAGCCGGCTGAAGAAGGTGGCCGAGCTGAAGGCCCTGATGGGCGAGCTTTCGGAGGCCTTCGACGCCCTGGCGCGGGCCGCCCGGTTGAGCGCGGCGGAGCCCGAACTGCCGGGCCTTTTGGACCTGATCGAGAAGCACGTCGAGCGGACTGGCGCCAAGCGCGATCTGGTGAACCTGTACAGCGAGCTGGCGCAGGACATCCTGAACCCGGTCATGCAGGAGCGGGTATTCCTGACGGTGGCGGCGGAGGCCCGGGGCCTGGGCGAGCGGCAAACGGCGCGGGAGTACTACCGCCGGGTGCTGGACAGCTCGCCGGACCATCCCAAGGCGCTGGACGCCCTGGAGCAGATCTACGCCGAGGGCGGCGAGCTGGACCCGCTGCTGGAGATCTACACCCGACGGGCGGAGCTGGCCTCAGCCGAGGGGCGGCCAGGGCCAGGGAAGGACCCCGAGGCGCGGCGGCGCTACCTGCTGCTGGCGGCGGGGCTCTGCGAGAACGAGCTGAAGCGCCCCGAGGAGGCCATCGTCTCCCTGGAACAGGTGCTGCAGATCTTCCCCGGTGATCTTGAAGCATCGCGGGCGCTGGAGCGGCTGTACAAGGGCGGCGGGCGCTTCGCGGACCTGGCCGACCTGCTGGAGCGGCGGCTGAACTTCGCCGAGGACGGCCAGGAGGTCGTCAACCTGCGCTTCCGCCTGGGCGAGTTGTTTGAACGGGAACTCTCCGACCCAGACCGGGCGGTGGAGAACTACAAGGCGGCGCTGGAGAACGACGCCACCCACGGCCCGTCCATCGCAGCCCTGGAGCGGTTCCTGGAGGACCCGGCGGAGCGGGTGGCCGCCGCCGAGGTACTGAAGCCGGTCTACGAGGCGAGGCGCGACTGGCCGCGCCTTATCCGCATCTATGAGATCAAGCTGGAGGCCGCCGACGAGGCCCACCGGCGCATCGAGTACACCCGGGCCATCGCCCGTCTTTACGAGGAGCGGGTCGGTGACCTGAAGGCGGCATTCTCGTGGTACGGCAAGGTCTTCCGCGAGGAGCCGGGCGAACCCGCGACCCGGGACCAGCTAGCGCGGCTGGCCGGAACGCTGGACGCCTGGCAGGCCCTGTCGGAGATCTATCAGCAGTACCTGGACGACCAGTCGAGCGACAGCGGGCCGGCGACCCTGGACGTGCTGCGTACCTCGGCGGCAATCTACGACCAGCGCCTGCACGAGGTGGACCGTGCCAAGGAGTGCTACCGGCGGCTGCTTTCAGCCGACCCGCATGACGAGCAGAGCTTCCACCTGCTGGAGACGATGCTCACCCGGGCGGAGCGGTGGAGCGACCTTCTGAAGGTCTACCGCGAGGCGGCGGACCTGACGCTGGACATTGGGAGGAAGAAGGACCTACTCTTCAAGATGAGCGGGCTGCAGGAGGTGGCGCTGCAGGACGCCACCGCGGCCATCTCGATCTACCGCGAGATCCTCGATGTCGACGGCGACGACGAGAAGGCCACCGCGGCGCTGGACCGGCTTTACACCTCGCTAGCGCGCTTTCACGACCTGTCCGAGCTGCTCATCCGGCGGCTGGATCGAGTGGACCAGCGGCGGCGCGAGGGGGAGGATCGCGGTGGCGACCGCTGGATCGAGCTGAAGCTGCGCCTGGGCGGGCTCTACGAGCGGGAGCTTTCGGACCTTTCGCAGGCCATCGACGCCTACGAAGAGGTACTGCAAAGGGACCCGCAGAACCGCCACGCGGTGGCGTCGCTCGAGCGGCTGCTGCAAGGGGCGCCGGACAAGGACCAGAAGAAGTTCCGCATCGCCCAGATCCTGGAACCGATCTACAAGCGCTCCGACGAGTGGAGCAAGCTGGTCGGGGTCTTCGAGGCGGAACTGGGCTTCATCGAAGACAAGCCCAGGCGAGTGGAACTTTTGCGGGAGATCGGCCGCCTGCAGGAGCTGCGGGGGGAGAACGTTCCCGCCGCCTTCACCGCGCTCTCCCGCGCCTGGACCGAGGAGGCCAGCGAGAGCGAGGGTCGGGAGCAGCCGCTCTTCGACGAGCTCCTGCGCCTGTGCACGCGCCTGGGGGTGTGGCCGGAGCTGGTGGGCATCCTGGAACGGGCAGTGGAACACTCGTACGACTACGAGCTGGTGGCCCGGGTCTACGCCCGGGTGGCTGACATCTATGCCGAGAAGCTGGACGACAAGCCCAAGGCCATCGACGCCTGGCGCCGGGTGGTCTCGGTGCGGGACGATGAGGTGCTGGGGTGGCAAAAGCTGGAGCGGCTGCTCCACGCGGAGAAGCGCCACGGCGAGCTGGTGACGGTGCTGGAGAAGCGCATCGTCCTGTCCCACGATATCGACGAGCAGAAGATCCTGCTTTACGAGGCCGCAGAACTGCACGAGAACGTGCTTTTGCAGCCGGACAAGGCGGTGGCCACCTGGCGCCAGGTGCTGCAACTCGACGAGCATGATCGGGAGGCGCTTTTGGCCCTGTCGCGGCTGTATCTGGCGCGGGGCTCGTGGCGCGACCTGGCCTGGGTCTACACCCAGCAGATCGAGCTGGCCGACAGCGAGTCAGAGCGGCGCCCGCTGCGCTTCGCCATGGCGCGGGTCTACGAGGAGCAACTGGGCGACTCGTTCGAGGCGATCACCGCTTACAAGGGGGCGCTGGAGGCCGACACCGAAGACACAGACGCGCTCTCGGCCCTGGCGCGGCTCTATGAGAAGGAAGGACAGTGGGCCGACCACCTGGAGGCCCTGGACAAGATCGCCGCCCTGCGCAGCGGCGCTAACGAGAGCGCGGCGCGGCTGCAACTTCAGCTTCAGGCGGCCAGGGTCACCGAGGAGAAGATCCACGAGGCCGAGGCGGCCATCGGGCGCTACCGGTTGATCCTGGAGTTTGAGACCCAGCCCAAGGCACTGGTAGAGGAAGCCAGTGCGTGGGCCTCGGCGGCGCAGGTGGAACTTTCGGGTGCGCTTGATGGCGACGCCATCCGCATCATCGAGATCCAGAACCAGGCGCGAGCGGCCCTGGAGCGCCTGGTACGCCACCCGGAGACACGGGACGCGGCGGCGCAGGTGCTGGAGCCGCTGTACCGGCGGCATGACGAGTGGCGACCGCTGGTGGACCTTCTGGAACTGCGGCTTCTGGGCGAGGCGGACCCCACCGAGCGGCGGCACATTCTGGCGCAGATAGCGGAGCTTTTCGAAACCGGGCTGCGCGACCCGCAGGCGGCATTCGCCACCTGGGGCCGGATGCTGGCCGAGGAGCCGGGCGACACCGAGGCGGTGGGCGAGCTGGAGCGGCTGACGGAGCAGCGCCGGGCCTTTCCGGAGCTGGCGCGGCTCTTTGAAGAGCGCCTGGACCTGTCGGCGGACCCGGAGGTGCAGCGCGGCTTCGCCCTGAAGCTGGCGGTGCTCTACGAAACGCGGATCAAGGACGATTCGCTGGCCATCGAGCGGTACCGGCGGGTGCTGGAGCTGCCCGGCGAGGAGATGACGGCGCTTTTGGCCCTGGACCGGCTGCTTCTGCGCACCGGATCGACGGCGGAGCTGGCCGAGGTGCTGGAGCGCGAGGGCGAGGTCAGCACCGACCCGCAGGAGCAGGCGGAGTTCCTCTTCCGCCTGGGCGAGCTGCGGGCCGGGGCGCTGGACGACCTGGACGGGGCGCTTTTGGCCTTCCGCCACGCGCTGGAGAAGAACCCGCAGCACGCGGCGGCACGACAGGCGGTGGAGCAGTTGATTGCTTCGTCGGCGCATGCGCTTCAGGCGCTGGCGCTGCTGGAGCCCCTGGCCGAGCAGGAGCGGAACTTCCACGCGCTGGTGGACCTGCTCGAGGTACGCGTCGGCGTCGGCGTTACCCATGGCAAGCCGGAGCGGGCGGCGCTCTTCGAGCGCATGGCGCAGCTTTGCGAGCACGAGCTAAACGACATCTCGCGGGCCTTCGAAGCGGCGGCGCGGGCCTTCGGCGAACTGCCGGAGGAAGGGCGCCTGGCAGACGAGATGGAGCGGCTGGCCCGGGAGTGCGGCAGGGACAGCGACGCGGCCACCGCCCTGGAAGGGGTGCTGACCGGCGACGCGCCGGGGATGCTCTCGTCAGACAGCTTGGGTGGGCCGGGGATCGACCCGGGCGTGCAGCGCGACCTGGGCGTGCGGGCGGCGCGGATCTGGGAGCGGCTTTCGGACAGCCAGCGGGCGGAGGGGCGCTACCAGGGCGTGCTGGCCCTGGACCCGGAGAACCACGACGCGCTACAGGCGCTGGAGCGGATCTACCGCGGACGGGGCGACGTGGTGCTGCTGGCGGAGACGCTCTTGCGGCGGGCGCAGCTCGAGATCGACGTCGAGCGCAAGAAGGAACTGCTGGGCGAGGCGGCGCGGCTTTATGAAGGGCCGCTGACGGACGAGGACCAGGCGGTCGAGGCGTGGAAGAAGGTCCTCGACGTGGAGCAGGGAGACCCGCGGGCGCTTTTGGCCCTGTCGGCGCTTTATGAGCGGATGCGGCGCTGGGAGGACCTGGTCTCGGTGCTGGAGTCACAGGCCCAAAACGGCGACGACCCGGCGCAGCAGGCGCAGCTCAAGGCCCGGGTGGCCGAGCTTCTGAGCGATGAAATCGACGACACCGACCGGGCGATCCAGGCGTACCGCGACCTACTCGATTTGCAGCCGGCATCGCTGCAGGCGCTGACGGCGCTGGAGGGGTTGTACAACCGGCAGGAGCAGTGGGGCTCGGTCCAGGAGATCCTGGTGCGGCGCTTGGGCGCGGTGTCGGGGCAAAAAGAGCAGATCCCGATCTACAAGAAGCTGGCGACGCTGGCCGTGGACCGCATGCGGGCCCCGGAAGACGCCGTCGGCTACCTGCAGCAGGTGCTGGACCTGTCGCCAGGCGACCCCGACGCTCAACGCGAGCTGGAGCGGCTGCTGGAGCAGACCGAGAAGTGGTACGATCTGGTCGAGGTGCTGCGGGTCCACGCAGACGCGGCGGCCAAGGCCAAGCGGATCGACGAGGAGGTGGCGCTGCTCATCCGGGCGGCGGAGATCTGGGAGCGCAAGCTGGAGGCTCCCGACGCGGCTACCGAGCAACTGGAGCGGGTGCTGCAGCGGGACCCGCACAACGTACGGGCGCTGACCTCGCTGGCGCGGATCTACGAGGCGCAGCACGACCTGGACCGCTGCAAGGCGACACTGGAGAAGGCGGTCAAGCTGGCCCGGGGCGGAGCCGAGACGGCGGAGCTTTATTACCGGCTGGGCCGGCTGGAGGGCGAGCGGCAGGGCGAGGCGGCGGCGGAGCCCTACTACCAGCGGGCGCTTCAAGCCGACCCGACCAACGTCGAGGTGGCCGAGGCGCTGGAGCGCCTGGCGCGGTCGCGGGGGGACTTCCGGCAGGTGGCGGACCTTCTGGCGATGCGGGCGGAGCGGATGCCTGGGGCGGACCCGCGGAAGCGGGATTTGCTGCTGGAGCTGGGGCGGCTTTACATAAATGAGCTGAAGTTCCCCGAGGGGGCGCTGCCGGTGCTGGAGCAGGCAGTCAAGATTGCGCCGGACGACTTGCAGGTGGTGGAGCCGCTGGCGGACCTGTACTTCTCGTCGGGGCGAGTCAAGGATGCGCTGCCGCTGTACCGGATGCTGGTGGAGCGGACTGGCAAGGGGCGGCGCACCAAAGACATGGGGCGCTTCCACTTCCGCCTGGGCGCCATCGCCGAGAAGCAGGGCGACATCAACGGGGCGCTGGAGCAGTACAACGCGGCCTACGGAGTGGACGCCGGGCACATGCCGACGCTCATCGCCCTGGGCAAGCTCTACATGGAGCACCCCGCGACCCAGAACTGGGAGAAGGCGCGGCGCATCTACCGATCGATGCTGCTGCAAAACCTGGACCCGGCGGGCGGGGTCACCCGGGCGGACGTGTATCTGCACCTGGGCGAGATCCACGAGAAGCTGGGCGAGGGCCCCAAGGCGGTCGGCATGTACGAACGCGGGCTGGAGCTGGACCCGGAACACCCGGGCCTGCTGGCGGCCATGGGGCGGGTACGGCAGTCATGAACAGACGTATCCATCCAGCCGTCGCCGTCGGTACTGCCTAAAAAATAGGCGCCCCTCCCAAGCCCCCACGGGCCGCCTACTCCACAGCGGAACACACAGACTTACCCACAGCTTATTCAACACAACCGCGGCGCCTTCGGCGCTTCGCGAGCGATGGACCGCGGCGCCTTCGGCGCTTCGCGAGAATGGACCGCGGCGCCTTCGGCGCTTCGCGATCCAGCAACCGCGGCGCCTTCGGCGGCGCAAGAGCCTGTCGGGGGCGCATACGGGGTTTGCCGAAATCCTGGCAAATTGGCCTGGTCCGGCGTATGAGAAGGGCGATGTCCAGACAAAAGCAGTCAAGCGAGGCTCAAGTTGCCGGCCGCCGGGGCCGGAGTGCAGAAGACACCTCGGGCGCAGGCCGGGGCGCCGACGACCGGCCCTTCCGGGTCAAGGACATCGGCAGGGGCAAGGGTGAAGGGGCGGGGCCGCGAACGGAGCGGCTGCAGCACCTCCTGTTCGAGGAGGTGGATCGCCTGTTCCGGCTGGAGATCAACGACCGGCGGCTGCAGGACGTGGCGCCGGTGGCACTGGAACTGAGCTCGGACCTGCGCAACGCCAAGGTGATGTATGGAATGCGCGGCAAGGCCGCCGGGAAGACCGGCGCTGCCGAGACACAGCAGGACCGGGCGGTGCGCGAAGGGCTGACCAAGGTCACGCCATTCCTGCGCGCCCGGGTGGCGGAGGCGCTGTCGATGAAGCGAGTGCCGGACCTGCACTTTCACCGGGACCGAGTGGCCGAGGGGGCGCTGCGAGCAGCGGCATTGTTGGCGACGGAGAAGGCGGCGACTGAGAAAGCGGCGACCCCGGCTGGCCCGGCAATGCCTTCTGCGCCTTCCGCCGCTGATACATGAGAGAGCCGCCCACGCCCAGCCCGGTGATCGAGAGCATCTCCGTTGGAGAAAGAGAGGAATGGTTCAGGAAAGCAGGTACTTCTTGACGAAGAGCAGGGTGGCGTAAAACTGGAAGTCGGCGTTGCGCTTCTTGGCGAAGCCGTGGCCCTCGTCCTTTGCCAGCAGGTACCATACCGGGGTGTTGCCCTTGCGGACTGTGGCCACGATCTGCTCGGCCTCGCTGACGGGGACGCGCGGGTCGTTCTTGCCCTGGACCACGAAAAGCGGTTTCTTGATGCGATCCGCCCGGGTAAGCGGCGAGATGCCAGTCAGGAAGGCCCGCATCTTGGGGTCTCGTTCGTCGCCGTACTCCACCCGTCGGAGATCGCGGCGGTAGGCCTCGGTGTGCTCCAGGAAGCTGACGAAGTTGGATATGCCGACCACGTCCAGGGAGCAACGGATGCGGTCGCTGTAGGTCGAGGCCACCGCCAGCGTCATGTAACCGCCATAACTGCCACCGGTGATCATGATGCGGTCTTTGTCCAGATCGGGCTGGGTGGCGATGAACGAGATCAGGGCCCCGATGTCCTTGACCGAGTCCTCGCGGTGCTCGCCGTTGTCGAGCTTGAGGAAGCTCTTCCCATAGCCCGTCGAGCCGCGGACGTTGGGGAAGATCACCGCCACCCCCAGCTCGTTGAGCCAGTAGTTGTTGCGGCCCAGGAAAGACGGCCGGGCCTGCCCCTCCGGCCCGCCGTGGATGTTGATGATCACCGGGTGCCTGCCGGTGAAGCGCGCCGGCGGCCGGTAGTACAGGCCCGAGATGTTCTTACCGTCGAAGCTGGGCCAGCGGATGACCTGCGGTTCCGGCATTTTTTCGCTGTTCACCGCAGTCTCGCTCTCGCTCCAGCGTTCGACCTTCCCGGTGGTCAGGTCCAGGGAATAGGCGTCCAGGGGCGAGCGCGCCGACGAGAGCACGAAGCCCAGGTCGCGGGTCTTCTGATGGAAGATGCAGCCCCCCACCGATCCGGCCGGCACGGCGGGTCGCCGCTCGGTCTTTTTCTGGGCGTCCAGAAGATGTAGCACCCCGATGCCGTCCTCGTTGGTCACCACGCAGAGGGTCTTGCCGTCGTGGGACAGGTCGAAGCTCTCGACGTCCCAGGAAATCGCGGCGGTCAGGTAGGTGTAGGCCCGGGTCTTCAGGTCGAGATAGGCCAGGCGCTGGAACTCCGACTCGCGGTCGGTGGTGAAGTAGACCCCCTTGCCATCCCGGGCGAAGCGGCCCTCGCCGTAGGCGATCTTCTCGCCGCCGTCCTTGGGCCGCTCGACCAGGGGCGAGAGGCGACCGCTGGCCACGTCCAGGAGCCAGGGGTAGCTCTCGTTGACCGAGACATACTCCCGCACGAGCAGGGTCCGGTCATCAGGAGACCAGTCGAGGGTGGACCAGCCGCCGCCGGTGACCTGGACCACCAGGCGGTCGGTCGCGGGGTGCTCCGGGTCGATGACGTAGAAGTCGGTGTCCTTGCCGTTCCTCCGGGTGGAGTTGTAGGAAAGGAGCTTGCCGCTCTTGCTGTAGACCGGGTCGACGTTACGCGACTTTCCATCGGTCAGAAGGGTGGTCTCGCCGCTCTTCAGGTCGTGGCGGTAGAGCTGGAAGAACTCGCCGCCACCGGTGTCCTTCGAGAACACCACGGTGTCCCCGCCGCCCTTGTTGAAGTGACCCGAGGCCACGCGATCGTGGTAGAAGGTGAGCTGCTTGCGGGCGCCACCGGGTCGCTGCAAGAGGTGAAGCTGCGGGGTGTCGGCGAAGCGGGTGGCGATGAGCATCTCCCGACGGGTGGCGTGCCAGTCGAGCAGGGCGGCGCTGCGAAATTCGGTGTAGCGGTCGACCTGTTCGGCCAGAGAGGAAGGGATGTTGGGGATGCCCTGGGCCACCAGATTCTCGCCAGGGGCGATCTTGCCAGGTTCGGCGGACGCAGGCCTGGCGGGCGCCGCGGCGGAGACGGCTGGCCTGGCGGGCGCGGCCGTGGATGCAGGGGTGAGAGGGGCTCCACGGGCGATGGCCGGGGACACCAGACACACCAGGGGGACGCAGAGGACGGAAAGAGCGGGGAAGGAACGGCTTATTGACATGGCGCATCTTCAGCAG
This sequence comes from Polyangia bacterium, assembly GCA_038231615.1. GTDB lineage: Bacteria > Myxococcota_A > Polyangia > Palsa-1104 > JAEUJZ01 > JBBRLA01. The sequence goes on from JBBRLA010000269.1 coordinate 9,383, forward strand.
AGGGCCGCCACCTCGTCAATGGGATCATCATCCTTTGCGCCATCCCCTCATTCGCCTCGGCCCTCCTCTTGAATGTCAACGTGGCAGAGGGATCGATCCAAGAGGAAGATACATGAGCGCGGGTCTGGGGACCTGCACGCTCGCTCCCTCGAGCGCATCGATGGGGACGGAGCCGAACTGCCGGTAGAAGCTCTCTGCGCCCGGCTTGGCGTCCACCGCGACGCCAATGCACCCCACTGCGTCTCGCATCCTTTCAGCAAGTTCGAAGCAGAAGCGCAGGAGGCCCTTACCCAGCCCGAGCCCCCGTGCCGCCTCATCGACCGCGAGCCGCGCCACTCGCAGTACAGGCAGCGGGTAAGGCGGCATCTTGCGCCCCGATGGAAGATCGTCCGCGTCCAGCGTGGCAGGGGACACGGTGACAAAGCCGAGTATCTGGGTCTCACTGGCGGCGACATAAGTCATGCCGATGTGATGACGAAATTGATTCTGTCCCGCATAACGATGAAAGTAGAGGTCGAGAGCCTCGTCCCCGGACCGAAACCGGCTTCGGTCATCGGAGGGCTGTAGGGTGCGGATCTCAACGGTCATCAAAAAGCCGCTTCATGGCCGCGGTGGGCTCCGGTGGGCGGCTGGTCATTGCACGCACCCGTTCCGCGCTCTCCGGCGACAGGACAATGCGGGCGGGCACCACGGCATCGGCCGGCAGCTCCTCCAGGGCACGAAGGTGATGGAGCAGCGCCTGTTCGATCAGATGGGCCCGCGCCGTGCCAGTCGCCCGTACGAAGCGCTCCATCCGCTCTTTGGTATCCGCGGAAATGACGGCCGAAATCTGAATGGTCGTACTCATATTTTCTCCTGTAGTTTCTACGATAATGTAGAACCTACACGAAGTCCAGATTGACGGCCTCCTCCAATCGAAGTAGCGAGCGGCTGACCGACGACTTGGGACTTCGGAGCTAACGTGCGGCTCCCGAAATACTGCCGAGGTCGGCGATGCGAGCGAAAGCGCGGAGGTTGGGCCACTACGCCGCGGAAGTGATCCGGTTTGCCCCCATAGCACCCGCAGTACTTGCAGCAGAAGCTGCACTGCATCGCGGCCTGCTCCGGGAGCACCGGCTCAACGGGGGGCTGTGGGATCGGGTCTGTCTCATGGGCCTTCTCCTTTGGGGCCCTTTCCGCTTCATCGGAGGCCC
>JBBRLA010000270.1:0-10518 GCA_038231615.1 Polyangia bacterium
AAGAAGCACATGGCCGGAGCAGATTTGGGCGCACGACCGGAGCGACCGAGGGAGCGTACTACTGTACGTGACCGAAGGGAGTGTGGGGGCACCTCCCGCCGCTTCGCGAATGCGAAGCGGCGGGGGAGACGTACGCCCAAAGCTGCCCGGCCAGGTGCTTCTGTTACTTTAGCTTTTTGCAGGCCCATGGATCGCCCCACAGACACCCCCTTCCAAGAAGGAGCACCGCCCGCTCCGGGTCCCTTGCCACGCCCCGCCCGACCGCATACATCGCCCCGAGGTTGCTGCACCCGGGCGCATCGCCCCCGTCGCAAGCCTTCTCGAAGAAGCCCGCCGCGCGGACCTCGTCACGAACGACACCGCGGCCATCGGCGTACATCACCCCCAGGTTGCGGCAGGCCAGTGCCACCCCTCCGCCGCATGCCTGCTGAAAGAATGAGTCCGCTTGTACCTGATCAGGCGGGACGCCCTGTCCATCGGTATAGAGCACGCCCAGATGGTAGCAGCCGAGCGCATCTCCTCGGGAGCAGGCGGCCCGATCCGCCGCCACCGCGCTCGCGACGACGGGGTCGTTCGGGGAGGACGGTCTACGGGTCGCATGGCCCGCACCCGTGCAAGCGACGCAGAAGAGGGCGACGGCCGGCCAGGGAGCAGATGTCGGGCGACGAAACATGCGATCAGGTGAACAAGTCTTCCACGCAGGAGGCGGTGACCGCCCGGATCATCCAGCGCAAAAGGGTGTCCGGGTCCGCACAGGCCAGGATGCGCCGTCGGCTCACGTCATCCACGGTCACGCTGCGTGCCGCCATCGTCGTCAGGATGGCCTGGACCATAGCACGCCGTTCGCCGCGCTCTTCGCCGCGCTGCTCGATGAGCCGGATGGCGGGGTTGCCCTGCGCATCCAGGGCCTCGGCCACGAAGTCGTTGACCACGGCCTGCACCTTCTGGACCGCGACCCCCCCCATGGCGCCCCGGGCAATGAGCAGCACCAGCGAGAGCGGCAACGGGCGGACCAGGGTGCGCGGGTCCGAGATGGCGTCCTCCTTCATAGGCCGCATCTTCTCGGCGGCCGGGTCCCATTCGTGCGCCGTCTGATCCTGCACCATGATTGCGAAGATGCGCCGCACTCCGCGCTGGCTCATATTGGCCGCCTTGCCCCGCAGGTCCGACAGGCGCTGCGTGTTGCCTATCTCGAAGACCAGTTCTTCCAGGTACCGCTGGCCCGTGTCCGGGTTGGTCCCCCCCTGCCGGACCGACAGGTCCGCGGCGAAGTCGTCGCCTTCGCTGTAGCGGGTCAGCATGTCAATGGACCCCACGTAGCCCGGCTGTAGTACGGCCCCCAGCACTCGACTGAAGTCGAACTGGGTGTCTCCATGAGGGGGCTCCGAGGCCATGGTCTCCATGCGCACGCCGCCGACCATCTCCTCGCGGGTCTCGGGGGTGACCAGGCGGCTGTCCAGCGGTGGGAAGCTGGTGCCCGGCCCCGGGCAGATGACCTGCGGAGGACGGGTGCCCAATGAGGAGGGCGAGGCAGGCGTCACCCTGCCTGGATCGCCGTGAGCGCCGGGAAAGCTGTAGCCACCACCACGCGATGTGCTCATACGCCAACCGTAGCAGCATCCCTGCCCGCCGTCCAACCCAGGGATGATCCCATCGCTGCCGCTGTCAAGGACGTCGGCGGCTCAGCGCCCCTGCAAGATCGGATAGGACGATTCGATCTCCCGGGCTTTCTGCTCGCTCAGGCCCAGACCGTGGCGCAAGCGATTCAGCAAGGTCCGCTCGGCCTCGGCGAACTCCTGGTCGATGGCGGCCAGGCGAGCGGCGGCGTTGTAGATCCCCTCGCGGACCTGGGGCGAAAGCCCCGCCAGGTTGGTGGTGTCCAGCTCGACCTTGCGGGTCAAGAAGCCGTACGCTGTCGCGCGCTCCTCTTCGGTTAGCACCTTGGCCCGCTCAATGAGTCGCTTCATCGCCGCGGCCTCGGAGTCGGCGATCACGTCGTCGGCCCAGGCCAGCGCGGCCCAGACGCGAATGATGGACAGGAACTGACTCTCGTTCATCTTCCCATCATAGAGCGGTTGCCCGAAAATAGGGAAGCCCGTGCAGGTAAGTAGACTCGGCGGCCGACCCGTCGTAGGCTGCGCCCGCGGAGAAGACCATGCATCAGCCACCTCCCAGTCCCTGCCCGGCACTGCGGGATCACAACGACCCCGGCGACAGAGACCGCCGCTTCCTGTGGCACCCGTTCACCCAGATGGCCGGATGGGAGCCGCTGGTCATCGCCGCCGCCGAGGGCTGCTGGCTGATCGACGTCCAGGGACGCCGCTACCTGGACGGGGTCTCGTCCCTGTGGGTCAATGTCCACGGCCATCGAAAAAAGGAGCTGGATCAGGCCGTCCGCGACCAGCTCGATCAGGTGGCCCACTCCACGCTCCTGGGCCTGGCCAACCTCCCCTCGATCGATCTGGCCGAGGCGCTGTGTCGCGTCGCGCCCGCTGGGCTGAGCCGGGTTTTCTACTCGGACTCGGGCAGCACCGCCGTCGAGGTGGCGCTGAAGATCGCGTTTCAGACCCACCGCCACCGCGGCAATTCGCGGCGCTCCCGCTTCCTTTCGCTGACCAACGCCTACCACGGCGATACCCTGGGCTCGGTCTCGGTGGGCGGCATCGATCTGTTTCACAAGCTTTTCCAGCCACTTCTGTTCCACGTGCTGCACATCCCGCCGGACCCGGCGGCGCTGCATCAGGCATTCGAAAAATATGGCGAAGAACTCTGCGCCTTCGTGGTGGAGCCGCTGGTGCAGGGGGCGGCGGGCATGCTGCTCCAGCCGCCCGGATTCCTGGCGCTGGCCCGCGAGCTGTGCACCCGGCACGGCGTGTTGCTCATCGCCGACGAGGTGGCCACCGGGTTCGGACGCACCGGGACGCTCTTCGCCTGCGAGCAGGAGGGGGTCAGCCCGGACCTCCTGTGCCTGGCCAAGGGCATCACCGGGGGCTACCTGCCCCTGGCCGCCACCCTGGCCACCGAGGAGATCTTCGAAAGCTTCCTGGGTGAACCTTCGCAGCAGCGGACCTTTTTCCACGGACACAGCTACACTGGCAACCCTCTTTGCTGCGCTGTCGCCCTGGCCAGCCTGCGGATCTTTGAAAAAGACCACGTGCTCGCGGGACTCGTCGCCAAGATCGCCCTGCTCTCGCGGCTTTTGCACGAGAGGCTGGGTATTCATCCTCACGTCCTGGAAATACGACAGCTCGGCATGATGATCGGGATCGAGCTGCAAAAGGCCCCATCCTTGGCCTACCCTGCGGAGAAGACCATGGGTGCTAAGGTGTGCGTGGAAGCGCGCCGCCACGGGGTCATCCTGCGGCCCCTGGGAAATGTGGTGGTGCTGATGCCGCCGCTGTGCATCTCCGCGGACGAGATCGGCATCCTGGTGGACGCCACCGCCCGCGCCATCGACGCGGTGTGCGGCGAGTAGCGGCAGTGATGCGTCCGTGCCTCTTCATCACTGGCACCGACACCGGGGTCGGCAAGACCACTGTATCGCGGGCGCTCCTTTCTTGCTGGCGCCGACAGGGGCGGCGGGTGACCCCGCTCAAGCCGTTCGAGACCGGCTGCGGCCCAAACCTTCGCGCCCTGGATGCGGAGGCCCTGGCTCTGGCGGCCGGGACGGATCCGGCGATGGCGTGCCTTTCACGCTGGGAGGCCCCGCTGGCACCACAGGCGGCAGCGCTGCACGCGGGCCGATCGCTAAACCGGGGCGACGTGCTGGACCTACTGGCTGCGGCCCGGCTGCTTCCCGGGAAGCGCCTTTTGGTAGAAGGGGCCGGAGGCTTGCTAGTGCCGATCGCCCCGGGCTATACCATGGGCGATCTGATCGCCGAGATGGGCGCCTCAGTGCTGATCGTGGCGCGCTCTCGCCTGGGGACGATCAACCACACGCTGCTGACAGTCTCCGAATGTCGCAGGCGCGGCTTGCCTTTGCTCGGGGTGGTATTCAGCCGCACAGAGGGGGCCTTCGCGGCGGACGAGGTCGACAATGCCCGCTTGATCGGCGAACACGGCGCGGTGGAGATTTTCGGCACTTTGCCGCACGCCCCCCGGGCCGATGACACGGCACTGGCGGTGTTGGCCGCAAAGCATCTGGATCTGGACGGGCTCTGGCAGCGTTGGGAGACGATCGCCCGGCGCTGAGGCGGGCCCCGGTCGGGCGTGCTCAACAACTCGACCTGCACCGGCACCACCCCTTCCCGCACCATGTCGATCGCCTGGGCCGCGGCATAGCTCAGATCGATGATCCGGCCCCGCACATAGGGGCCGCGATCATTAATGCGTACCTTCACTTGCTTGCCATTGCGCAGGTTGCGCACAAGGACGGTGGAGCCGAGTCGCAGGGTGCGGTGCGCCGCGGTCATGGCATACATGTTGAACCGCTCGCCGCTGGCCGTCTGCGAGCCATGCTCGCTCTTGCCGTAGTAGCTGGCCTTGCCCTCCTGCACCTGCCGCGCCCCACCCTCCGCGGCAAGCGCCGACGGGGTGGCTGTGCTCCATAGCACCGCCACCGCCGAGAAGCCGCTGAACCATGCCGCTGCATTTCGCATGGTCACAAGGTACAGCATGTTTCTTCCGCGGCAAGCTGAAAAAAACGATCAAGGATCAAAAACATCGCAATGTAGCGGAGAGCAAATCGTGATCGCAGTCGCCGATCGATCGACACAAATGGGACCTGAAATGCCCTACAATTATTGTCAACGAATCGGCGATCTTGCTGTCCGCAGACGCAACCCTCGACGAAAAACCGCCCGCGGGAGCGCAGCGGCACCCGCGGTCGATCCGAACGAACCAGTCGGGAAGATCAGCCCGCGATTGGGCGTTCAACTACTCGCGATCAACGATTTTCTCCGGGATAAACTGATCTGCGCGACCAGAGAATATTTGGACCGCTCATTACGTTTTTTATTGCTTAAATCTTTCTCAGGTAAGGATCGCAGCCTGTTCCCGCTGTTCTCCGCCTTTTTCGGTCGCCCTTCCGGGTTGCCGAAACGAACGGCTCGGGTCACTATCCCTTGCATTGCCGACTTCTCCAGTGAATTCCACCCCCTTGCCTGAAGCATCGCGGGTCGAACTGCCGATCCTCCAGGAACTGGAGGATGTCGGCGGCAGCGATCAGGTGCGCCGCCTGCACACCCGCCTCCTGCGCCACTTCCCCCAGCTTCTATTGGATACCGCGGCCCATCCCCAAAAGCGCTGGCTCCGCCTGGTGAACCGCGCCGGGCGGCGGCTGGAGGAACGCGGCGAACTTTCCCGCGACCGTACCCGCTGGGATCTGACCGACAAGGGCCGCCGCCGGGTCCAGGCCGAGGCCTTGCACCCGATCGCCCCGCCTGCACCCGCCTCCCCGGTCACTGCCCGAGGGCTGACCCACAAGGAGGCACAGGGCCTGCTCGTGGAACTCGGCAGCCTGCTGGGCAGGCATGCCGAAATCGAGTTCGAGACCTACGACGTGGTGTGGCGCGAAAGCTCCGGCGCCCCCCGGCTGAGCCATGTTTTCGAGGTGCAAGTGGCCGGCAATGTGGACAGCGCCCTGACCCGCCTGAAGCGCGCCCACGAGACCCAGCGTTCCCGCCTGTATCTGGTCATCGCCGACGAACGCGACGGCGAGTTCGCCGCCCGGCGCTTGCAGAACGCCTTCCCCGAACTGGCCGGCATCTTGACCGTGATCGGCGCGGGTGAACTTTTCCGACTGCACCAGGCCGTGAAACCCCATACCACCTTGATAGAGAAGCTTACCGCCCGAGACTGATGCCATGTCCACCCCCCTGCGCAGCCAATATCTGGAGATCAAGCGCCGCCACCCGGGCCTGATTCTCTTGTTCCAGGTCGGCGACTTTTACGAGACTTTTGACGAGGATGCCCGGGTGCTGGCCCGTGATCTGGGGGTCACGCTGACGCGCAAGTGGTTCGGCAAGGATGACGTACACCCGCTGGCCGGCGTGCCGGTGCGCTCGCTCGAAAGCCACCTGCAGAAACTGATCCAGATGGGCCACCGAGTCGCCGTGTGCGACCAGGTTACCCTGCCGGGCAAGGGACTGGTCGAGCGCGAGGTCGTGCGCATCATCACCCCGGGGACCGTCATGGAACCCGGTCTTCTGCGCGGGCGCGAGAGCAATTACCTGGCCTGCCTGCTGCTTTCCGGCCGCGCCATCGGCCTGTCCTACGCCGACGTGAGCACCGGCGAGTTCCGCACCACCGAACTGGATCTTTCCCAGGCCCTGGCCGAGCTGCACCGCATCGGCCCGGCGGAGCTGCTGGTGCAAAAGGGGCTCGACTTCTCGCGTCTGGAGCCGACCGCCTTGTCCCAGCCCCGTCCCGGCGCGGTGACCGAGATCTCCGAGGCCCAGGCCGACCTTTCGGCGGCGCGGCAGGCGCTCCTGGATCACTTCGGCGTGCTCTCCCTTCAGGCCTACGGCTGCGAAAACCTCCCTCTGTCGACCGGCGCCGCGGGGGCCCTTTTGCTCTACCTGCGCGACACCCAGCCCGACGCACTCTTGAACCTGACCTCCCTTTCCAGCTACCAGGCCGACCGCTTTTTGCTTCTCGATCAGCAGACCCTGGGCGATCTGGAGGTCTTCGGGAGCTGGCAAGGAAATGCCGGCCCCGAGCGCCACACCTCCCTGGTGGCGGCCATCGATCTGACCGCCACGACCCTGGGCGGGCGCCTGCTCCGGCGCTGGCTGCGGCAGCCGCTCCTCGATCTGCCGGAGCTGCGCGGCCGGCACGACGCGATCGAGTGGCTGCTTTCCCGCGAGCCCCTGCGCGCCCGGCTGCGCCAGTCCCTCAACGAAGTGCTCGACGTGGAGCGCCTGCTCGGCAGGATCCGCCGCCGCCTGGCGGTGCCCGCGGAGGTCCAGGGGCTCTCGCAGAGCCTGCGCGCCGCCGCCGAGGTCCGCGCCAGCCTGGTGCATCATGCGGCCCCGGCGTTTTTCCTCGATCCGTTGTCCCCGTGCGACGACCTGATCGGGCTGATTGGGCAGGTCCTCGATCAGGCTGCCATCCGCGCCGGTCACTCCCGCGAGCTGGACCAACTGCGCGATGCCCTGACCGGCGGGCGCCGCTTCCTGGCCGAGCTGGAGAAACGGGAGCGCCAGCGCACCGGCATCCGTTCTCTGAAGGTCAGCTTCAACAAGGTTTATGGCTACTACATCGAGGTCACCAAGCCCAACCTGCGCCTGGTCCCGGGAGACTACCTGCGCAAGCAAAGCCTGGCCCACGCCGAGCGCTTCTTCACCCTGGAGTTGAAGGAGCACGAATCCTTCATCGCCAACGCCAGGGAGCGCATCGCCGAGCTGGAGGCCAGCCTGTACCAACAACTCTGCGAGCAGATCGGCAGTCACCACGAACGCCTGTGCCGCCTGGCCGGGGGCCTCGCGTACATCGACCTGTGCAGTGCCCTGGCCGAGGGCGCAGCCCGCTTTGGCTACGTCCGCCCGGAACTGGTTGACTGTGAGCACGACCTCAGCGGACTCACCATCACCGCCGGCAGGCACCCCATCGTCGAGCAGCTCCTGCCGGCCGGGCGCTTCGTGCCCAACGACACGGTCCTGTGTCCCCAGGCGCCCGACGGCACCCAGATCATGCTCCTCACCGCGCCCAACATGGCCGGCAAGTCGGTCTACCTGCGGCAGGTGGCGCTCATCTGTCTTTTGGCGCAGGCCGGCTGCTTCGTGCCCGCCACCGCCGCTCGCCTGCCGCTCCTCGATCGTATCTTCACCCGCATCGGCCTGGCCGATCATACCACCCGCGGCCATTCCAGCTTCATGGGCGAGATGGTCGAGACCGCCCACATTCTGCACCACGCCACCCCGCGCAGCCTGGTGCTTTTGGACGAGATCGGCCGCGGCACCGCCACCGCCGACGGGGTCTCCATTGCCCGCGCGGTACTGGAGTACCTGCACAACCACCCTCGCGTTCGCGCCCTGACCCTCTTCGCCACCCACTACCACGAGCTGACCGCCTGCGCCGACTACCTGCCCCGGGTACACAACTTCCACCTGTCCGTGCGCGAGCACGACGGCAGGGTCGAGTACCTGCACCAGGTCAAGCCCGGCGCCGCCGAGCGCAGCTTCGGCTTGCACGTGGCCCAGCTTGCCGGGATGCCGCGGCCGGTGCTGCGCCGCGCACAGGAACTGCTGCTGGAACATCAGTCGGCGGCCCAGATCCCCCCGGCCGCGCCCGTCTCGGGCCTGAAGCCTCCGTGGCTCCGCGCGCTCCTTGACCTGGACATCAACGAACTGAGCCCGGTTGCGGCCCTGACCCAGCTCTATCAGTTGCAGCAGCAGGCCCGCGGCCCGGCCGAGGCCGCCCCGGCGGAGCCGGAGCATCGCCTGCTCCCCTTGCAAGTGAAGGAAGGGAAGTAAAGCGGAGGACCCCGGGCCGGTTTTCTTATTCAGGCAAGGTATACTTCGTCGGGCGCTCCTTGCTCTGCCGAAACACCACCAGCATGTGGCCGATGGAGAACACCGGGAAAAGCCCTGGCAACTTCTCCGAAAGAAGTGCGGCCACGGCGTCCTTGTCGTCTGCCTCGCCCGCGTTGCGGTTCACCTTGATCTTGATGAGTTCGAGGTTTTCCAGGGCCGCTGAAAGCTCGGCGATCAGGGCCGGCGTGACGCCGCCCTTGCCAATTTGAATGACGGGCCGCAGGTGGTGCGCCGCCGCCTTGAGATACGTTCGTTGCTTTGAGGTGAGCATGTGGCCCTTGCATCATTGAGAAGACAAGACAAGCCAGGGGCGTGTTAGCAGAAACCGCCGCCCAAATCCAGCGGCGCCATCCGCGGCCCCGGCAGTGCATGCTTCATCCGCTGGTTCCGCCCGGCGGGTTTTTCTGCGAACATGGGGTCACAAGGAGGCATTCATGTCCCCGCACCGTGGCGCGGCAAGGTCCCGCGCCCTCGCGCCGTTCGAGCTTTACCTATGGGCCGGCCTCTCCTGGTTCTTCCTGACCGGCTGCCAGGACGACGGGAGCTGCCTGGGTGGCGGCACCGACTGCCAGGTCGCCAGCCCCTGCCCCACCCTCAGCTTCCCCGCCTGCACCGACACACTGGAGCTGCGCACCTTGATCCTGGGCGACAAGGTCCCCGGCGGCCTCGACGCCCTCGGCGGGCGCGACGATGTGCTTCTCGGCAACGGCACCGCCGTAGCGGTCATCGCCGGCCTGGGCAACCAGAACTACCTCGATCCCAACGGCGGCTCGATCCTCGACCTCTCGGTGCGCGGCAAGGACGACGACTCCCTGAACCAATTCCTTCAGGTGGTGGGCATCCTTCCCAGGGACGCCGCCCACTACACCTCGATCAAGCTCATCGACGAGCGCCCCCGGCGCGTGGCGGTGCAGGTCCAAGGCACGCTGGACGCCGTCCCCGGCGCCACCCTCTACACCCTTTATGAGATCCGCCCCTGCGAACCCGGCGTGCGCGTGCGCACCGAGTTGGTGAACGGCACTCCGGACCCGCAGCTCTATGCCCTGGGCGATGGCTTCTACTGGAGCGGGCGCGAGGCCCTGCCCTTCACCCCCACGATCGGCACCGGCTTCAGCCACCCCGACTTCACCCTCACCACCATCAACGACGCCTATCAGAGCGCCCCCTTCCTGGCGGCCTCCGGCCATGCCCCGCCCGCCGCCAGCTACGCCGTGGTTGGGTGCAGTCAGGGGGGCGGCGACAGCCTGCTCGAAGGCTTCCAGAGCCAGCAGGTCTCCGCCTTCGGCCTGCCCCGCACGGTGGTGGCGCCCAGGGACTACCTGGTTTACGAACGTTTCCTGGCCGTCGCGCCCCGCGGCGACGTGGCCGGCGCCGCCGACATCGCCCAGGGCGTGCGCTCCCGCCTTCGGGGCGAGAGCGCCTACCGCATCACGGGGCAGGTACACAACCTGCCCGCCGCCGCCATCAGCGAGCGCGAGGCCTCGATCCTCATCAGCGCCGGCACGCTCCAGACGCCGCTTTCCAGCCGCACCCCGCTGACCCAGGTGGTGCCCGCCGCCGACGGCAGCTTCTCCGCCCTTTTGCCCGCCGCCGGCAACTACGTCATCGAGCTTCATTCGTTCGGCAAGCTGGTGGATCAGCGAGAGGCCCTGGCGATCACCGGCGACCGCGACGTGGGCGCTCTGAGCATCCCCCTTATCGCCCGCCTGACCGCCACCGCCAAGGATTCAATTAACGGTCAGCGCCTCGATATCGAGGTCTTCGTGGTCCCGGCGGACGACAAGACGCGGCTGGCCACCACGGGCAACTTCCACGGGCAGTTCGACACCTGCTCTCCGTGGCTGGGACCGCCGCCGGGGCAATCCCCCGCCTGCAACCGCTTCCTGGTCCCGGCCAAGAACATGGGCGGCCCGGTGGAGATCCCGCAGGGCAACTACTTCTTCTACGCCTATCATGGGCCCTTCTATACCCTCCAGCGGCAGACCCTGAACCTGGGGCCGGGGGACACCACCCTCGACTTCGCCCTGACGCCCCTTATGCTGAT
>JBBRLA010000271.1:0-10477 GCA_038231615.1 Polyangia bacterium
CACCGGCGGCCCCGGTCAAGACCGGCAGCCGTGATGTTGGCACCGGTACCCCGATCGCCAAGAACCTCTGATTGCTTGATCGACCGCCGCTTCCCGCCCTTTCTCGCCACATCCCGGACAAGGAGCCCTCTTGGCAACGCTGAACGACATCAGGACCCGCAAACTCGCGGACGGCAGGGTTGAGGCAATCGCCATCTCCGATGAGCTTGATAAGGACGGTGACCCCATCGTCCTTCGTGGGTACGGCGGGACCCCCGATGAGGCCACAAAGGACGTGGAGGCACAGGCGGCGCGGCTTTCCGCGCCCCAGGACCCTACTTGACGAGGTAGAAGAAGGGCTTGTCGGACGGGGGGATAGCGGGAATGTGGTGCGATGGCGGCGGGTCCTTCTTCGGAAGCTTCGGTGAGCCGGTCCCGACCCGGATAATCTGCGTCGTCGCGGGATAGCCGATGTCCCACTCCTTTTTGGCGATCGGCACCTCCGGCTTTGGCTGGTTGTCGTGTTTGGCGTCAAGCTGCCACTTGCCCGTGAAAAGGTAGCGCCGCCGCTTGATCCGGTAGCCCGGGTACCCTTCTTGGGCGATCACCTTCTGCCCGGCTGCCAGGGTCGGGTCATGCCGTACCTCGACGCCGAAGGCCGTCTCGCTCAGAATTTCACGCTCGTAGGCCGCCCGATAGGGGCGGGCCTTTCCCAGCAGTTCGACCTTCACCGACCCCTGATTCACCGCGTAGTGCAGCACGACCGGAAAGTCGTAGGGGTTCTTCAGTTTCAGGTCCACCGATGGCCAGACGACAGTGGAATCCAGCCCCATCGGGATGTAGGCACTCGGGCGCGAGTGCGGGGTACTGCGCACAATGTCCAGCCCGGCGAAGAAGGCCGCGGCGTGCAGCGTCGAGGCGATCTGACACATTCCGCCGGCCAGGCCGTCAATCAGCTCCCCCCCCTGGATGACCGGCGCCACCCGGTACCCTTGCTTCTCGGTGCGATCGCCGACGGTCTCGTTGAAGGAGAACACCTCCCTGGGCTTCAGGATGTGCCCGTTCAGCTTGTCCGCCCCGACCTTCAGGTTGTACGTTCGGTCATTGTCGATGGCCGCGCTGGAGTAGCGCGTCTCCCAGGTGGCCAGCACGGTGGAGACATCGACGTCCCGCAAGTCCGCGGCGCGCACCCGCGGCTGGGCCTCGGCCACCGAGAGTTCGACATCCGAGGACGTCAACGATCCCGATGAGGACAGGCGCCGGGCGGCATACTCCAGCGCCACCAGAGAGTCATAAGCCCGCAAGAGGTACCCGGATCGTTCAAGGGCAATCGTATGGTGTTCGAGGTCCAGATGCGCATCACTGGGGCTTCGGTCGACCTGGTCCTTCAGTTCGGTCAGGTACTCCAACGCCTTGCCACGGCCGAGGGTCACCGGGAGTGGAACGGCCATGCCGCCCCGGTGGGCGCGCCAGCGGACGGCGAGATCCGCCATCGGCGAGCCGCTGTGGCCGATGCGCCTGGCCTCGGTGATGATCTTGGCCTCGTCCACCCCCATGCCCAGCTCGCGCAGGCTGGCGTGGACACCATCGCCGGCGGTACCGATCAGCAGGCGGAGCTTGCGGTCGAGGAATCGTTCGGTGATGGCGTGCACCCGCGCCGGCAGGTCCTGCTGGCTGACGGCGGAAAGCTCCTCTCCCGAGAGGCGCAGGCCATGCACTGTAGTGGTTGCCTGGCCGTTTTGGTAGAGGGCGGCGGCGCCGCCGGAGGCACCCACTACAAGAACGCCTGCTCCAACGGCAAGGGCCAGGGTGGGCCGCCTGGATCGTTCGCGAGGCGGCAGCGGCCCGTCCCATCGGTGGGGGCCGGGTTCGTCCGTATGAGGCATGGGGTCAGTCATCTCGCTTGCCGATGCTTCTTCGAACCGCTGGCCCATGGATCGAATCCTAGCAAGCCATGGTGAGAAGACAACTTTCCTGCAAGCCGCCTGACGATTGGCTCATCGTCGCTTATGATGGCATTGCAAGATCCGATGCACGTTCATGGACCAAGCGCAGCCGAGCGCGAAGCGCCGAGGTCGCCTGCCGATCGGCAGCCGATCGTTGATCGATCGGTGGTGCGGTGCGGCGAGTCCAGGTTGACACCCCCCTTGACGCTGGGTACGTTTTGTCGTTCAGAACCAGGAGGATTCGGCATGGCCACGCTGCGTGAACAGGACGAACAGACGGCGAAGAAGAAGGGACTTCTCGCTGGTGCCGCCGTGGCTGCCAGCGTCAGCATCGGCGTGGTGATCTCACCCATGCTGGCGGTGGTGGGATTGATTCCGGCGGCCTACCTGACCTACGAATGGTTCAACTTCCGCGCCAAACGGGGCATGCGCTTCTGAGGGCTCTCTCGTGGCCATCTGCCTGACCTGCAATACCCACTTCCACGGCGAGGAGCAGTTTTGCCCTCGGGACGGGACACCCCTCCAGGCAGGGGTGGTCGGAGACCGGCTGGTCGGCCGGGTGCTGTCCGGGCGCTACCGTTTGATCGAACTCCTCGGACAGGGGGGCATGGGCTCGGTATATCGGGCCCACCACATCCTCATGGACAAGCCGGTGGCGGTAAAGGTCCTGCGCCATCAGCTCGCCAGCGATGCAGAGGCCGTCGCCCGATTCCATCGAGAGGCCCGCTCTGCCTCCCGGCTGGATCACGAGAACATCATCCGGGTCACCGATTTTGGCCAGAGCGATGATGGGTTGCTCTTCCTGGTGATGGAACTCCTGGACGGAGAAAACCTTGCGGACGTGGTCAACCAGGGACCGCTGCCCTGGATGCGGGCGGTGCGCATCACCCACGACGCGGCCCGGGGCCTGGCCCACGCCCATGAGCAGGGAATCATTCACCGCGACATGAAGCCCGAGAACATCATCCTTGCGCGGCGACCCAAGAGCAACCGGACGACGGTGAAGGTGCTGGATTTCGGGCTCGCCAAGCTGATGCACGAAGCGCCGCCGGACCCCCTGGACGAAGAGGGCGCCACCGATCCGGGCCAAAAGCCCGGTCAGCGGCAAGCCCAGAGGTCGCTCACCCGCACCGGCGTGGTCTTTGGCACCCCGGAGTACATGTCGCCCGAACAAGCCGAAGGGGTGGCCCTGGATCACCGCACCGACATCTATGGCCTGGGCGTCTTATGTTACCAGATGGTTACCGGCCAGGTTCCCTTCACCGGCACGACGTTCCTGGCGCTGATCACCAAGACCGTCCAGGAGCCGCCGGAGCCACCGACCCAGAAGCTGCCGGGGCTGGTGTTGCCGGCCGAGCTGGAGTCCCTGATCTTGCGCTGTCTGGCCAAGGCGCCCGCCGACCGGCCTCAAACCGCCGAGAAAGTGGCCGAGGAGCTGATGCGGATCGCCGCCTCGGCCGCGCCCGATCCGTCGTGGCCCTGGGAACTGGAGGGCCGCCCAGGGAGCCGTCCCCCATCCGGATCGCCCCTGGCTTACTCGGAGACCACCCAGCCCGGGGTACTGGCGGACTCGGGACCTTCCATCAGGGCCGGGCTGGAATCGGCGGCGGACAAAACCCCTCCTGCCGGACTGGCGATCGCGCAGTCGCGCCTTTCGCCTGCTTCCCGGGAGATGACCCTCCCGGGCGATGGCGTCGATGTTCCGTCTTTGCGCCCGTCCCCTTCCTGGGGCCGCCGTGCGATTCTGGCCCTCGGCCTGATGGCCATCGGCTTCCTGGTAACCGCCGGGATTCGCCTCCTTCCGGGCTGGCTCTCCCGGGGGCCCACGGCGGTCACCCCTTTTGTGGCTCCCTCTGTAGCCACGCCGGTCCAGGTGGCCCCCATCCAGCCCGAGCCGCGGAGCCCGTTGGTCGCTGCCGAGGACCTCCTGGTTGGCCATCGGGTCGACGAGGCGCTGGAGATGCTGAACACCGAGCGCCAGCGCGCTAACACCCCGGCCCTTCAGCGCCTCCTGAGCGCCGCCCATGAGGCGAAGGACAACCGCCTTGGCGCCCTGGCTCACATGTACAAGGCGGTCTCCCTTTCGAAGGGCGGACCCGAGGCCTCGGTCAGCCAGCTCGCCTTGGCGGAACTGCTCTCTCGCACGGGACATGCACGCGAGGCCTGTAGCGCGGCAGGCGAACTTCTGGCAAGCCAGCCGGATCGGGAGTATGGCCAGCCGGCGGAAGTTCTCACCCGTACGCTCCACTGCAAGAAGCCATGAGTCCCCAAACTCGCCACGCTCAGCAGCCTCCCGCCGGGTTCATCGGTCGACCCACGCGATCCGGGGGGCTTGCCCGCGGGTGGATAGGGGCGCTGGTGCTGGCAGTGCTTGCCGGGTCGCCCTTGCAGGCGCGGGCATCGAGCTACCTCCTCGAGTCGATCCCCAAGCTGGTCAGTCGCGCCGAGGTTCGACGGTTCTACCATGCGGGCGTGCGTACCACCGACGAGCTGATATGGCACGCGGCGACCCCGGCGGGGCGCCAGGAACTGAGCCGGGTGAGCGGGATTGCACCAGAGCGGCTCTTCGGGCTCGCCTCGCTTTCCGACCTGATGCGACTGCGAGGGGTCGGCCCCGATGCCGCCGTGGTGATCAGCGCCGCGGGCTGTCACAGCTTGACCGAACTGCAGCAGGCGGACTCGCATGACTTGGCCGACGCCATCCGGCGCATGAACGATGCCACCCACCTGACGAAGAATCCCCCGCGGGCAGACAACCTCAGCGCCTGGATAGAGATGGCTCGCCGGATGCCGCGTCTGCTTCAGCTCGATCCGCCCGAGCAATGACCCGCGGCGTTTCGCGATCGCCAAGCGCCGCGTCGGCCACGTGACGTGCGTGCAGCGCCGCCATCCAGCCTTTTCCGGAATGTGACCGGGCCATGTCGAGAACCCCGGCCACGGTCGAGGTGAAGACCAGCCAGTAGACCTGCTGCCGCCTGATCTTCACCGTCCGCCCACCGGTCCCCCCATCCGGGGCCAGCAGGGGGGAACCGGCGCGGGCAATGGCGCTCAGGGTGTTCAGGCACAGCCAGAGCGGCCACACACAGGCCAACCGCAGCCGCAACGCCCGAGGAGGAATGGCCTCCACGTAGGGCCACGCCCGTTCGACCCGCTCCCGGCCCAGACGAAGGAGGCAGCGGGTGACCTGCAGGACGGCGGCCCGTCGCTCCGGCGCAATGGCTTCCTGGCTACCCGGTTTTACCAGGACCGCCAAGTCTCGCGGCGTCAACCCATGGGTCGCCAGCAGGTCCTGGGGCCAGTAGCACCGTCCCGCCAGCAGGTCCGCAGGGGCGTCACGGATCACGTTGACCAGTTGCAGGGCCTTGCCCAGGTCCACCCCGCGGGAGCGCAGCTCATCCCCCCGGAGGTGCGCCACCTCGGGCAGATGGGCCGCGGTGAGATCCGTCCAGAACTCGCCGACGCAGCCAGCGGCGAAATAGGTGTATTCATCAAGATCCAAAAGGGTGCCCAGCGCCACCACCTCATCCGGGGGCACCGCCTTCTGCCCCGGCGTGGGAAAGCGGCTCAGATCGCGGAGCATGCCCTCGATGAGCCGGGACAAGACTCGCTGCACCAGCTCCCGATCCTCGTCGTCGAGGCGGTGCAACATCGCCAGGCACTCCGGCAGGCGGCGCAGGAGCTGCCGTTCGGCGACGGCGGTAGCGTTCGTCGATCCGTCTGAAGGGCCGGCAAGCTCAAAGCTGTCCACGAAGGACCCGTCCTTCCCGAGCGCTGCCTCGCGCAGGAGCAGCAGCCGCTCCCGTCGAGCGGCAGCCGGTACCAGGGTCGTGTCGGCGATGCTATCGGCGGCGCGGGCGAGCAGGTAGCCGATGGCCACCTGGGTTCGCACCGGTCGAGGAAGCACCTGGATGCTGAGGTAAAAGGATCGGGAGGTCCGCTTGAGAAGGTCCCGGAAGCCTGAATCGAGCGAGCTTGCCATGGGATTCGGGACGCAGCGCTACTTCTTGCCGGCCTTGGCCTTCATCGCCTTATCATAGGCCGCCTTGTCGGTGGCCGCCCCGGCCTCTGCCTTGCGCTGCATCTCTTCTGCCGGGCTGACGTATTCCTTGCCGCTGTCATCGATCATCTTGCTGAACACCAGCAGGCCGTCGCTGGCGGCGAACCCGGTGGGGGAGTTGGCGGCGAAGCTCCCCTCGAACACGTACTGCTTGCCCAGGGTCATCTTGGGGTCCTTGGCCTTCTGCGCCCGGAAGTCGGCGACGAGCAGCGCCTTCTCCTTCTTGCCATTCGGTTCGTCCGTTACGACGAAGTTGGGCTGGTCGCAGGGCTTGCACGTCTGCTTCTTGGGGCAAACCGGACATTGGTACATCTCGAGGAGGTACGCCTTGACCTTGACTGGCTGCCCAAGATACTTGTTCATGTGTTTGCGCATGCCGTAGATCGACATACTGCCATCTTCATACTGGAGCGGAATATTGGGCTCGGCGAATGAGGGCGGGGGAGGGAGTTCGATCTTGATGCCCGGGAGCTGCGTGGCGGGCTCGCCGCCGCCCAGAAGCGAAGCCGCGGGCGTGTCACAGCCGGAGAGCGGACCCGCCAAGAGGAACCCGGCAAGCATGACGGCGGCACCCCAGCTCAGCGGCCCAGGCGAGTCGGAGCGATTCCATCGCGAAGCACCGGAGGCGCCGCGGTTTATCAATCGCGAGGCGCTGCGGTTCATCGAGAGGGGTGACCTCTCGGAGCGGTCAATAGACAGTCTTCTGTGCACCTTCAAACCTCCTCTGCGCGGGATCTCGACATGTTGGGCGATTCTATCTCAGTTTTTCGTATCACGTCCACGGTCTCCCGCGCAACAGGTTCGCCGCCTTCCTTTCGATGAACGGCGCTTCGTCTCACCGCGCGCTACCGCGGCGCTCCGCGCTTCACGAGTCCTCGCCATCCTGGCCGTCGCACTGGCCCTCCCCGCTTCTGCCGCCGCGGACCCGCCGGAGCCCATCCGGATCGTCATCGACGCCGAGCCGGCACACCTTAACCCCATCCTCGACCCCGATCTCTGGGGCTACCGGATCTCCCACGACCTGATCTGCGAGCCCCTGTGGCGGCCCGTATTCCCTCCTGCCGACCCCGAAAGTCCCGCAGCCTACGAGGGGGTCCTGGCCGAGAGCTTCCATCTGGATGACGACCACGCCGGGATCGCCGTGGTCCTGCGCAAGGGCGTACGGTTCCACGACGGCCGGCCCCTCACCGCCAGGGACGTGCGGTTCACCCTGGAACGCCTGCAGGAATCGTGGAAGGTCGCCCCCCGCACCCGCACCCTGGTCGCTGACCTGTACCGGGTCGAGGTCATCTCCGACACGCGGCTGCATCTCCTCTTTCGCCGGGCTGGCGGGCGCTTCCTCTCGGACCTGGCACAGGTGGACATCTTGCCCGAACACCTCTTCTCCCACGGAAGCCTGGCCCATCAGCCCCAAAACCGTCATCCCATCTGCACCGGGCCCTACCGTCTGAAGGAATGGCGCCGGGCCAGCGGGCGGAACTCCGCCGCCAGGGAAGCCGAGCTGGTGCTGACCCGTGATCCCGGCTACTGGGGCCAGCCGCCGCCCACGGAAGAGCTTCGCTTCCTGGTGGTGCCCGACGCCGCCAGGGGACTGGCCAAGCTACATCGCGGCGAGGCCGAGATCCTGGGCCGGCTGCCGCCCCTCTACTCCCCCGAGCAGGTCGATCCCACCGCCCTTCGGGGACGGCTTCGCCCGATCGAGATCCCCGCCAACCAGATGCTCCTTTTGCTGTGGAACCGGCACAATCCGGTGCTCTCGTCGGCCCGGACCCGGCGTGCCCTCTCGTTGCTGATCGACCGGGCCAAGTTGGTCAGCGAGGTGCGCCACGGACTCGGCGAGCCGATCAACCTGCCGCCCATGCTTCCTTCGGGGGTTGGAAGCGGGGTGCCGTCCTCCGATAGCGCGCAGCGAAGCGGAGGGCCGTTCTCCGATGAAGCCGCCGCCGCCACGTTGCTCGATGAGGCGGGCCTGCGCCGGCTGACGGAGGGCGGCCCACGGGCCCGGGACAACCGCCCGGTGCACCTGAAGGTGCTGGTCCCCGCCGGGTCCAGCGAGGCGCAGGGGGTGTTCCGTCGAATCGCCGAGGCTGCGGGCCGCGCCGGCCTGACCCTGGAGTCCGTCTCCGACCACCTGGACGACGGGGGCTTCCAGGGGCGCCTGCGCCAGGGAGCGTTCGATCTGGCGATTGTGTCCTGGGCGTGGACCGGGGCGGCACCCGACCTGAGCCGGCTCTTGCGGAGTGGCTCGGCCCAGATCCCCCTGGGCGTGGAGAGCCAGGACCTCGACGCGGCCCTGGATGCGCTTCGTCGCGCCAGTTCGGCAAGCAGCGCGACGCGCCAGGCGGTGAAGACCCGCATCGCCTCCCTGCTGACCGAGCTGGAGCCGGTGACCTTCCTGTACCGGCCGCGGCAGCTCATTCTGGTCAACCGACGCCTGCAGCCGGCCGAACTGCCCCGCAGCGGGGACTTCCTCCGGTTCAGCTCCCTCTATCTGGGCGCCCCGCCTTGACAAAGGTCGTCCAGCGGGGGCGCTTCTCGACCAAAACGCGTGGACGGAGAAAAATATGCGCAGCATCGTGAAGAGCACCGGCTTCGTAGGGGGCGATGATGCTGGCGGTCAGCGCCGGCAGATGCCGCCCTCGGTGTGCAGGCAGATCTCCTGCACGTCCGTGTCGCTGTACCAGAAGAGGGCATCGGGGTCGGCGGCGGCGCGATCATAGCGGTGGGCCGGGCAGTTCAGGTCCGGGGCCATCACCGATTCCCCATCGCAGCCGACGTGGTTGGCACCGACCACGTGGCCCAACTCGTGCATCAGGAGGGAGGCGGCCAGCAGATAGCTGCGTTCGTGAATCATGGACGGACAGATCTGCAGCACGTTGTTCGGCCGCCAGCGAACATAGCCCGCCCGGTCGCCGGTACAATCGACGCCGCCCAGAGTTAGCTGGATCAGGATGTTGTCCGTTGGCAGCTCCAAGGACGGCTCCGTGCTCGGGTGGCCCTTGTCAGGGCCCCACCCTGCCTGCGCCCCCAACGCCTCGGCGGCGTGGCTGGCGGCGTGGCCGAAGATCCGCCGGCCTTCCTGGTCCAGGGCGTCATGAAGACTGTCGGTCATGACGAAGTTGATGGGTTGGTTCAGGTCGTAGCCATACTCGACGCTCGATCCGCTGCAGCTGTTGGCGACTGCGACGAAGAGCAGGAGAATGGCGAGCTTGAGCGGGAAGTACCAGATAGACATGTCCCAGCCATCGGCTGGGGACACGCGGGGCTTTAAGGCGGCTTGAGGGCTAGTTGTACTGGGTGCCGTTGATGATCGTGAAGCCGCAGGGCGTGTGGGTGTAATGAATCACCGCTGCGGCCCCCTTCTTGTCCTTGGCGTTGGCGGTGGAGGCCGGGATGTATTCGCCCTCGACCTGGAGGCTCTGTCCGATGGACAGGGGGATCTCATGGGGCAGGCCGCTGGGATCCTTGGCGCTGGATACGTTGATCGCCAACTGCACATTGCCGGTGTCGACGATGCCGCCGGCGTAGACCCAGACGGTGTCGGTGACCGTGCCGTAGACGATCTCATGGTCGCCGTTGAACCCGTGGATCAACCCCTGGTATTCGTCGACGCGGACCACCACCTGGATGGCGGTCACCCCGGGATGGCGCTGATCGCAGGAGGCCGGGGGCGGGTTGGGAGTCGGGCCGCCGCGCAGGTCCGGTGAGGGCCCGCGCAGGTCCGGCGAGGGCCCGCGCAGGTCCGGCGAGGGCCCGCGCATATCGCGATGCTTGCGGGCCTCCTCGACCGAAGTGTCGGTACTCGTCGCGCTGTCCAGTGCCTCGCCGCAGCCGAACTGACCCAGGGTGAAGAACAAGAACGCCACATTTGACATCAACATCGAGCGGAACTGTGTGGTCTTCATGTAGCAAATTTAGGTACAGAGCAAGTGCGTAGGCAACTGGGATTTCAGTCTCCATATGGGGGATTTACTCCCAGCCGGACCCGCCCAGGGATTCGATTCTGCTCCATCTTCCGTCGCTGAACATGAGACCGGGCAAGATCCATGAAGCGCGCGCATCAGCCTGATTGCCCCTCAATCGCCATGAAAATATAGCCAAGATATTCGCACAAAACCTTTCATCTTCATGAATGGTTCATTCAACGCTTTCGCCTTGTGACGCGGCGCTCTGCCCAGGATCGCCTGCCTGCATGTGCTGCAGGTTCTGCCACGGATGGATGCATCACAGAATTGATAGGAAATTCCTCCGGCAAAATGTGGCATGCTCGGGTTGGCTTGGCGCGAATGGAGCGCCCATGCGGATGTCAGACAACCAGATAGATCGACCGCGGCGCCTGGGGCGCTTGGCGATAGATCGACCGCGGCGCCTGGCGAGGGTGAACGCCGACGGGGTCCGCCTGGTGCTGCCGGGGGTCCTCTTCTGGGTGCTCCTCTGGGCAGGTTGTACTGAGGGTCAGCGAGGGGCGGCGGCGATCCGGCCGGTGCTCTCAGGG
>JBBRLA010000272.1:0-10421 GCA_038231615.1 Polyangia bacterium
CAGCATGCCGACACCGATGAAAATCCTCATCCTCGACGACCAGCGGGCTGCGCGGCGGGTGCTGCGCTCGGTGCTTTCCTCGATGGAAGACCTGCTCTTCGAGGAGGCCTCCACCTTGGACGAGGCGCTGCGCCTGTGCAAGGAACATCGCTTCGACGTCTACCTGGTCGACATCCACCTGTCCGACAACCCCCTGGACCGGGGCGGCATCGAGTTCGTCAAGCAGTCGCGCACCCTGCAGCCCGCCCCGGCAATCATCGTCAGCGCCTCGGTGGAAATGCAGGACCTGCGCGAGGCGATGCGGGCCGGCGCGGTGGACTACGTGCTGAAGGACCAGCTCTCGCCGGAGCTAATCGTGCCCATCCTGCGCGAGCTGCGCGACAAGAGCCAGCTTCAGCATCGGATGCAGCTTCTAAACCTGCGACTGGAGAAGGACTACGGCCTGCAGGCGATTGTCGGGGTGTCCCCGGCGATCGAGCGGGTGCGCGCGCTGGTGCGCCGGCTGGCCGACGCGGACGCCACAGTGCTGATCCGCGGTCCCAACGGCACCGGCAAAGAGCTGGTGGCCCAGGCGCTGCATCAGGTGGGCAAACGGACGGACCAGCCGATGGTGGCGGTAAACTGCGCCGCCATCGCCCCGGGCCTGGTCGAATCGGAACTCTTCGGCCATGAGAAGGGCGCCTTCACCCACGCGGTGAGCCGGCGCATCGGCTGCCTGGAGGCGGCCGGCAGCGGGACCATCTTCCTCGACGAGGTTGCCGAACTCTCGCCGGACCTTCAGGCGCGACTCTTGCGGGTGCTGGAGGCGCGGCGCTTCCAGCGGGTCGGCGGCGGTGAGGAACTGTCCTTCCGGGCGCGGGTGGTGGCGGCGACGCACCAGGACCTGGAGGGGCGCATCCCCGACGGCCGCTTTCGCGAGGACTTGTACTACCGCCTAAACGTGGTGTCGCTGGAGGTGCCGGCCCTGGAGGAGCGCGCCGAGGACATCCCCATCCTGGTGGCACACTTCGTCCAGCAGTTCGGCCGCCCGCTGCGCTTCAGCGAGGAGGCGATGGACTGGCTGGTGCGGCGGCCCTGGCCCGGGAACGTGCGCGAGCTGCGCAACGCCATCGAGCGGCTGGCGTTGCTTTCCGATGAGGACCAGGTGTCGATCGCGACGCTGGAGCGGGTGGTGCAGCAGCGCCGGGGCGAGGGCCGGGACGAGATCGACCGGCTGGCGCGGCAACTCCTGGCCAAGGAGACGCCGGGGAAAAGCAAGTTGGACCTGATGGAGGACACCATGGTGCGCATCGCCATGGAACTGACCAACCACAACCAGACCCGGGCGGCGAAGGTGCTGGGCCTGGACCGCAAGGCCCTGGAGCGGCGCTGGCAACGGCAGGTGGAGCGGACCACGGGCCCGCTGCCGGCGTTCTCGGAGGAACCGTAGGGCCTGGTCGGGACCCGGGAAGGCGGCACGGCTCCTGGAGGAAAGGTAGGTTGCCCCATCATTTTTGCGGAGGTGTGGTGTTTGTGACAGGGGGAACGGTCAAGTTTGACCAGGGGGCGGATGGGGTGAAGGGTGCAGTACCTCATATTTCAATGGGTTGCGGGAAGGGGCGATGAGGGAATGGGGCTGGCATGAGGCGTGCTACTGAATTGACGCATGATGGCGCAACAAATGTCCCCCGTCGCGGATCGCCGGCTGCCGGCTGCCATGCCGGTGCGCGTGCGGATCTCCTGGGCTTCCTTTGCCACCTCGCTGGAGGTGGATGTCCTATCAATGAACGGGGTGGCGCTGACCCCGAGATCGACGTTCTTCGGAGGAGAGGTGGAGTTCGTGGTGCCGGAAGCCCTGCTGAACGGTGCGCCGCGGCTGCGTTGGCGGCTGGTGTCGGACGGCGGAAGTGGAGCGCCGTTCTCGGATAGCGCGCAGCGAAGTGGAGCGCCGTTCATCGACGAGGTGCGGGTGGAAGTGTGCGACCGGGCCGGTCGCTGGACGCTGGTGGGAGAACTCCTAGGGCAGGACGAGCGGGTGTGGGCGCAGGAGCGGCAGATCCACGGCTACCCGAACGGGTCGGCGAACCCGCCGTCCCTCTGTCTGGGCGAGGTGGCTTGCTGAGCCCGCCAAGACCACCCCTCAGATTTCCGCGGCCTGCCGCAACTTTCTGAACCCCCGCCCGACAATCCGGGGTCGTGCACCCCACCCCACAGGCGACTGACCCCCGCATCTTCTTCCTGGGCCTCTGTCTCGCGGTGGCCCTGGCCGTGGGGCTGCGCCCCTTTCCCGCGCCGGTCCTTTTGGGCAGCATCGAGCTGCCTTGCCCGGTCCCGGTGGAGCGCCGGGGGCAGGGGGTCTCCTGCTTGTCCTTCCGGGAGGCCGCCGCCCTGGGGGTGGGGGCCGGCGAGGTGCTCCCGGCGATCACGGCGCACGGGGCGCTTCCGGCGGGTCCTCCCGGGCGCATGGCCCCGATGCGTCTTTTGGCCCTGCGTGTGCCCATCGACCTGAACGCCGCGACTACCGAGGAACTGGTGGCGTTGCCGGGGATCGGCCCGGCCCTGGCCCGGCGGATCGAGGCGGCCCGGCCCCTGTGTCGCCTGAACGACCTGGCGCGGGTTCCCGGGATCGGGCGGCGGCGGGCCGCGCAACTGGCGCCGTTCGTGGGGCGCGATTGCGTGGCCCCGAGCGCTCAAGTACCCTACGAAAGGCACGATGCTGCAACAGGACGAGATTGATCGGATGAGGCGGGCCGCCGCCACCGATCCGAGCTTGTTGGTGCGCCTGTGCGACATGCTGGTCGCCGCCGGGCAGGCAGACGAGGCGGTGACCGTATGTAGACACGAGCTGCGCAACCGCCCGGATGACGTGGATCTGCGGTTGGCGCTGGGCCGTGCCCTGTCCGCTGCCGGCAATCTGGAGGAGGCGCAGGCCGCGCTCTCCGACGCGGTGGTGCGCAAGCGGCGCCATACGGTGCGCAACCTGCTGACAGGGGACTCCTGGGGACAGGGGCAGACGCCCCCCCCGACCCGCTCCGAGACGCCGCCGCCGAGCCCGCACGCTCACGAGGGCCTGCCGCTCGGCGTGCCGAACCCCGCGGCGCCGGTCCTGATTCCCACGATGGGGACCTCGCGCAATGCATTTTCCGGGGTGCCGGCGCCAATCCCCAGCATCGGGACCTCGCGCAACACCTTCACCGCCACGCCCACGCCGATCGCTTCCGGCGGGACCTCCCGCCACGCGTTCCCCAGCAGGCTGCCCGTAAGCGGCCCGCGCCCGGCGGAGGGGCCCTCCGGTGTCCCCCGGTCCATCCCGCCCATCGGCACGTCGCGGCACACCTTGCCCGAGGGGCCGCGGGGCAACGGAGAGAGCCCAGTCCCGGTGACCCCAGCGCCCCAGCCGGTCCCGGCGAGCGGGACGTCGCCTATCGGCGACATGCAGCAAGCTCGGAAAGCAACGTCGCGCAACTTCGTCGGGTCTGACGGACAGAACACCCCGGCGCCGGGGCGCTTCGGCAGCCTGCCCGCGCGACCGCCCCTGCCGCCGCCGCGGAAGATGCCGCCGGTCGGTCCGCCCTCCCACCGCACCTTCGGCGCCCTGCCGCCCGCCATCCCGCGCTTTCCCCACGGGGGATCACCCCTCCCGGGCACCGAGTCAGAGCTCCTGGAGCCGCCCTCGCTCTCGGACCTTTTGCCCCCGGAACTGGAGGGCGAGGCCCCGCCGACGCGGACCCTGAAGAGCGAGCCGGCGGGCAAGGTCGGTAGGTCTCGGCGGGCCTCGGCGATGTACGGGGTGGACCCGGCGGTGCAGGCCGCCGCTCTGGCGGTGATTGGCCGGGCGACCCGGGGGGCTTCGGGCCTCCACATGCCGCCGCTGCCGCCGCCGCCGCCGCTGCCGGTGGAACTGGCCGAGCCGGCATTGCCGCTGCCGCCTTCCCAGAAGACCCCGGAAGGCGAGGACGAATCCCTGGCCGCGGTGGTCCTGGCCGCGGCGGCGGACGAGGCGGCGGGCAACTCCAAGATGAACCGGCTCGGTCCGGCGGAGGCGGCCGCGGCGCAGGCCCATGCCGCCCGGGTGCTGGATCCAGGATCGGGGCGAGTAAAGGGCCAGCCGATGGGGTTCGCGCCGCCGCCGCCTGGCTCGGCGCCGCGGCCGATGCCGGTGTTGATCCCGGCGCCTTCGGGCCCCGCCGCCAGGCACCCGTCCCCGTTGTCCAGGCTGCCGTTTTCGTCGGTCGATCTCAGCGAACGGCACTCCACCTCGGCGGCCGAGGAGGGGCAAGGGGTCGCGGCAGAAGATCAGCCCCTCGTTCTCTGCGACCTGGACGAGGTGGCGGAGCGCCTGCTCGGCCACCCGCATGGCAAGGCCCGGTCCGAGCGGTTGCAGGACCTGCCGGTGTGGGAGAGTCCGGCGCAGGTGCTTTTCGATCGGCAGCGCGCACGCATCTTCACCGGAATCTGGATCGCGCTGCTCCTGGTGAGCGTCGGAGTGCTGGTCGGCTGGGCCACCCGCGCCGCCACCACCGCCACCGAGATGCACGGGCTTTTGCGCCGCGCCGCCGCCGCCGCCGCCACCGCCCGCTACGAGGATGCCCTGGCCGCCAAGGAACTTTACCAGCAGGCCCTACGCCTGTCCCCCCACGACGCCGGGGTGATCGCCCTGGCCGCCGAGGTGGAGGTCCGCCTGGCCGCGGACCATGGGGAGGGGACCGAGGACGGCGCCTTCGTGCTTCTGCGACGGGCGGAAGAGGAACTGGCCCAGCGCCGCCGGGCCGATCCCGAGGCCCGGCGCACCCTGCGGCGGGCCTCGATGCTCCTCTCGCTGGCTCGGGGGGAACTGTGTCCGCGGCTCTCCGACCACGATACCGCCATCTCCCGGCGCGAGGACGGCGACGTGGCCGCCCGCTGTGCCTGGCAGGAGGGGGACGCCGCCACCGCCCAGAAGGTGCTGGCCGCCGCCGACTCCGGTTCGGCCCATGTGCTGCTCTTCCGCGGGGCGCTGGCGCTCTCGCTGGGGGACCTTGAAGAAGCCGACCACGCCTATCGCACGGTGCTCGACCGCATTCCCCAGCAGGCCAGGGCGTTGCTTGGACGGAGCATGGTGCGGGCCGAGCGGGGGCAGGACCCGCTGCCGCTCCTGCCGCAGAATGCCCGCCTGGGGCCGACCACCGAAGCCTGGTGGTACCTGATGTACGGGATGAAGGCGCTGCAGGACGGCTCCCCGGACACGGCGGCGACGGCGCTGGATCGGGCGCAGGCGGGCTGGCGGCACGATGCGCGGCTGGCCCTGGGGGTGGGCAGGGCGCGTCTGTTCCAGGGGCGAGTGGTCGAGGCGGAGGTCGGCCTGCGCATGGCACAGCGCCGCTCGCCCAGCGATCCGGATCTCCTGGCGTTCGACGCCGAGGTGGCCCTGGCCAAGGGCTATGAAGACAAGGTGGCGCAGGCGCTTTTGCCGCGGGCGGGGGACGGCGCCAGCGCACGTTTGCTCTCGGCGCTGGGCCGGGCCCAGTACCTGATCGGGGACTACCAGGAGGGGCTTTCCACTCTGTCGCGGATGCTGAAACTGGTCCCCGGGGACATGACGGCGCTGAGCTACCGGGCGCTGTGTCGCGCGCGCCTGGGAGAGGACCGCGAAGCGTTCCGCGATCTGGAGACCCTGGCCAGCGGGCCGCTGCCGGTGACCACCCCGCACTACGCGCTGGCGGTGCTGGCCTACGATCATAAAGACCTGGTTCGGGCCGCCGCCGAGGCGCAGCGGGCGCTTGCGCGCAACCCCGACGCGGCGCGGGCGCGGGCGCTGCTGGGTCGGGTGCTGCGGGAGCAGGGCAAGCAGGTCCCGGCCATCCAGGCGCTGCAGCAGGCCTCCCGGGACGCACCGACCCTGATATCGCCGCACCGGTTGCTCGGGCGGATGTATCTGGACCTGTCCCGGGCGCGGGACGCTCGCGGCGAGCTGCTGAAAGTGGTGGAGGCCGGCGAGCCCACGGTAGAGGACTACCTGGCCCTGGACGAGGCGACCCTGTCCCTGGGGCTGCGCCACGAGGCGGAGCAGGGGGTCATCGAGGCACGGCGGGCCGGGGCGACGCCCGGGAAGATGGGACATATCATGCTCATCTTGCAGACCTACCAAGAGCCGCAAGTGGCGCTGGCCGCGGCGGCGCAACTGGAGGCCGAGCGCAAGGCCAACCAGCGAGACGTGGCGCTGACCCTGACCGCGGCGGCGGCGTGGTTCCGCGCGGGAGAGATGAAAAGCGCATTGGACGATTATGAGGCGGCCCGGGGCCGGGCGCCCATGGCGGCGAACCTGGGCGTCGGCAAGACGCAGGCGCGCACCCACTGCCTGCCCGAGGCTGAGGCGGCCTACCGGGCGGCGCTTGCACAGTGGGACAAGGGCCCCTACGGGGCGGACAGCCTGGCGGAGGCGCGGACCGGACTGGCCCGGGTGCTGCTGATGCGGGGTGCGTATCCTGAGGCGGCGCCCCTTTTGGCGCAGGTGTTGAAGGATGACCCGGAAAGCGCCGAGGGACACCTGCTTGTGGGGCGGATGTTCTCGGAGCTGGGTCAGGGCCAGCTCCCACAGGCGATGGCGGAGGCGCGGCGGGCGTTCGAGCTGGACCCGAAGAGCGCGGAGGCCTGCGTGCTGCTGGGGGATCTGTCGAACAGGTCCCGGGACCCGCGGGGGGCCAGGGAACTTTACCAGCACTGTCTTTCGCTGAACCCGAACTCCTGGCTCTCCCGCTACATTCACACCGCGCTGACCCTGATCAAATAGATCAGAGCCGGTCCATGAACCGCGCCGTCTGTGTACAATCCTTGCCATGTTCCGTCTTGTCTCATTTCAACCGCGGGGCCTTGGGCCCCTTTTCGTGCTGCTCCTCACGATGCTCTCCCCGGCCTCCTGCACGCTCATCGCCAGCCCCGGGGACAACATCACCGTCTACACCGCCCTGGAAGAGAGCCAGGCGACCCAGTACCGCAACCTCTTCTCCCGCGAGAACCCTGGCATCACCGTCACCCTGCTGCGGCAGTCGTCGGGTATCCTTACCGAGACGCTGGAGGGGGAGGCCCAAAGCCCGAAGGCGGACGTCATCTGGGGCCTGGCGGTGACCAATCTGCTGAATCTCGCCCGCCCGTCCCTCTCCCTGATCCAGCCCTACACGCCGCAGGGGAGCGAGCGCATCGTCAATCCGGCCTACCGAGACAGCGGGCACCTGTGGACCGGCAATGATGTCTACCTGGCGGCCTTCTGCGTCAACACCAAGAAGATCAAGGTCGCGGGGGCGGACCTGCCGCGCAACTGGGCGGACCTACGCGACAATGCCGTCTACAAGGGCCACATCGTCATGCCGGACCCCCAGGCCAGCGGCACCGGGTTCACCATTGTCTCCGGCATCCTGCAAAACCTGGACGGCAGCACCATCGCCGAACCGGCCCCCGGCTGGATGTACCTTCAGAAGCTCGATCTCAATGTCACCACCTACACCACCTCGGGCTCGGCGCCCTGCGACCTGGCCGCCGATCCGGCCACCGCCACCTGGATCGGGGTCTCGCTGGACTATGCCGCGACCCACCTGGCCGGGACGAACCCGGACATGAAGGCCATTTTTCCCCCCGAGGGCACGGGCTGGGAGATCGAGGCCAACGCCCTCATTCAGCACGGCGCCATTCAGCCCGCCGCCCGGATCTTCCTCGACTGGGCCATCGGCGACAGCGCCATGGAGGCCTATCGGGAATACGAGCCCATCACCGCGGTGCCGATCATCAGCAGCCGCCCTCTGCCGCCAGGCTACCCGACGCCGCCGGACTCCGCCCGGTTCAAGAACAACAGCTTCTCTTGGAGTTCCGGCAATCGCGACACCCTGATCCTGCCCATGTGGTGCACGATGTTCCGCACGAAGTCCCTGATCAACTGCAAGCAGATGCACTGCTTCTGC
Organism: Polyangia bacterium; assembly: GCA_038231615.1. Taxonomy (GTDB): domain Bacteria; phylum Myxococcota_A; class Polyangia; order Palsa-1104; family JAEUJZ01; genus JBBRLA01. The sequence continues at coordinate 7,911 of JBBRLA010000272.1, forward strand.
TAAACCGTACCCGCGGTCAAGCATTGCCGCTTGCGCCAGTTGAAGGAGAGGCAATCAGCACGGTCACGCGGGACAGCTTCATAGCCAAATCATGGATTGATTTCTTGCAACGCCTCCGGCTCAGAACCGGGTCGCCCGTTCGAGCCGCGCCCGCTGGGTGAGGCCGACAGCCAGGGTGATCCCCGCGGTCAGCACCGCCGCCCCCAGAAGGACATCGGTGCCGATGGCCAGCGTCCGAATGTGCCCCCGCTGCGCATTGTCCATCGCCAGAAGGTCGCCCAGCGCGGTCGTGCTGGTCGCCACGGCAGGCGCCGGCATGTTCTGGTAGCTGTGCGCCGCATCCAGGGCCAGGCCGCCGGTCACCGCCGCGGCCACCCCCAGGCCCCCGGCAATGCCGAGACCGGCCCAGAACCCGGGCCTCGGGTGCCACTTCGGCCGTGCCGGCTGGGGAACGACCGCCGCCCCCTCGGGCATCGCCGGCCGCGGGACCTGCACCGACACGGGCGGTTGCGCCGCTTCGATAGAAGGGACCTCCGCCCTGGGCGCCAGCATCGAGGGCTGTGCCGGCATCGGGATCTTTTGCGCGGTCTGCGGAGCCTTTTGTTCCTCGTCCAGGGCCTGCTGGGTCTTGCGTATCCTGTCGAGGGTATCGCGCAGGTCCGCCTGTTCGGTTTCCCCCAGCTTGGTGTCGGTTTGCAGGCACAGTTCCAGGTAATGCAGCGCCTCGGCGGTACGGCCGACGCCGCGGTAGGAGAGCCCGAGATAACACAGCAGGCGCGGCAACTGCCGGCGGGCGTAGACCGCTTTCAACTCGGGGATAGCCGCGGCGTACTTTCCCTGCTGGTACAGGTCGATGGCCCGGTGGTACTGGTCCCGCATCCCGCCCGACCCTCCGGCTTCTGTCTCGGCGGAGGCGGTCCCAAAGAGCGGCCCGAGCAGCGCCAAAAGGACAAGCACCGCCAGCCTGGCCCGCGACAGCGTCACGTTCGAGGTTTGCTCCAGGCACTGGGGGCGCTGGTTAGCGGACCTTCGGGAAGGGGATTTCGTCATTGTTGATCTCGTCGTTGTCCGTGGAATGTGAATGGGATCGCCGGTGGCGTGGTGTCCCGAGATCCGGGGGCGCCTGTGAGGACACCCGGAGGTCCGGCGACGAGGCCCAGAGGTCCGTCGGCACGGCACGGGGCTTGTCGGCGGGGGCCCCGGGGGCCTGATCGGGCATGGAGGACAGGGGGGCGGAATTGATGTCGGGCCGCCGGCCGTGGAGTATCACCGTGATTCCGACTCCGACGAGCAGCATGATCATCAGGGAGAGCCCGATCAGCCACCGGTACCGGCCCACCCGGAACTTCTCGGCGGCGATGGCCGCGTAGGGCGTGCTGGGTTCCTCGCGGGCCGGGGAGGGCACCGCCCGGAGTTCCGTATCGGTCATTTTGGCGCCGAAACGGAGCAGCTCGGCCTCGACCTGCGCCATCGAGGGGCGCCCCTCCGGCTCCCGGGAGAGCATCGCCATCACCAGGCCGGCCACCTCATCCGGGACCCCGGGGTTCCTCTTGCGCAGCGCGAGCGGCGGCTCCAGCATCTGGCGCTGCAGTTCCAGCATGGAGGTCGAGGGGTAGGGCCGCGTCCCGGTCAGGAGTTCGTAGAGGATCACCCCAAGTGAGAACACATCGACCCGATCGCTGGCTTCCGAGGCCCCCAGGTACTGCTCCGGCGCCATGTACCCCGGCGTCCCCAGGAGCATCCCCATCCCGGTCTGGAACTCCCCGCCCTGGGAGTCCGTCATGGATGCCGCTTGCTTGGCAATGCCAAAGTCGAAGATCTTGGCGCGCTCGCCGCCAGGGGCCTCGGGGTCCTTGACTACCATCACGTTCCCGGGCTTGAGATCGCGGTGGATGATGCCCAGGGCGTGGGTCGCCGTCAGCGCCGAGGAGAGCTGCCGCGCCAGGCGCAGGGACCGCACCACCGGCTGGATGGGGGCCGCCTTCAGGTACTGCCGCAGCGTCTGCCCGATCAGGTGCTCCATCACGATGTAGGGGTAACCCTCGGGGGTCTTGCCGAAGGCGAAGATGTTCACCAGGCCGACGTGGGACACGGTGTTCACCGAGCGCGCCTCGTGAAGGAAGCGCACCACGATCTCCCGGTTGTGGTGGAACCGCGCGTGCAGGACCTTGATGGCCACGCGCTTGTTGATGCTCTCGTTTAGCCCCTCGTAAACCGTGGCCATGCCCCCCTTGCCAATCTCGCGGACGAGGCGGCAGGAGCCGATCAGGTCGCCGATCTCCGGCTCGCGCTCTTCGGCCATCACACCCCTCGGGCGGGCCGGCGGGGGATGTGACAGAGGTACGCCTTCATGCTCCCAGATCAAGGTGGATCAGTTCGGGATGGAAGTAAAGCCACCCAACGGAGGGAGAAAGGGGACCTGTGATAAGGCTTGCAGTGCGCTCCGTCACCCTGACGGAGCGCCGGACATCCGTGGTGAAGAATTGGCGCTCAGTGACGGCCGTACCTCCC
>JBBRLA010000273.1:0-10405 GCA_038231615.1 Polyangia bacterium
AGCAAGCTCGCTTCCAACCTACGCAAGGGCGGGGTCGAGGCCCGGCGCTTCGCGCTCTATTGCATGGTCGCGGCCCGGTTGCCGTGGACCCAGAGCACCCTGCTTCACATGGAGCAAGCCAGGCTCCCCGAATCCGTCGGTGAGCTGGTCCGCTTCTACCGCGACCTCCTCCTGGGCCCGCAGTATTTGTGACCCCAGCCCGGCCTCCAGCAGCATCCCCATCTGAAAATTTGCCCTTTGACCGATCCGAAGTCTCAAGTAGCTTCATAGGGATGCTCCAAAACGCCGTCATCCAGGGCTTCAAGTGCCTGCGGGACGTGAACGTCAACCTCGGGCCCTTCAACGTCCTCATCGGTCCCAATGACTCCGGCAAGAGCAGTTTCCTGCAATCGCTCTCCTGGCTCGGGAACCAGATAGACTATCCGGAATCCTTTAAGATCCGGCTCGATACCGAACAGAAGGCCCTTTTGATGGTCCAGAAGCATGGCGCCCCTACTGCGTTTAGCCTGGGGCCGGCCCAGGCTCCGAGTGACCATTTTACGCGGCCTACGGGTGACTGGATGCCGCCTTTTCTGACCAGCCAGCCCATCCTCCTCGACCCGGTGGAGATCACCAAGACGGCTGAACGCGGACTGGGCGCACTTGGTCCGCTGGTTGCCTCTCGCGGCCGGGGCGCCTCCGCTCACCTGGCCCGTCTGGCGCTCAGCGATCGCGAGCGTTATGAGGCCATCCAGGCGGCGTTGCGCGGGGTGACCGGCGGCCGGATCAAGCACGCGGTTGTCAACGAGGAAGGAAACGGGTACTCCCTCGCCTTCCGGCTCTACGACGGCAAGGTGGTGCAGGCCCGGGAGATCTCCCAGGGCCTGCTCATGTACTTCGCCTTCCTGGCGCTCATTCACCGCGACGACGCTCCATCGACGCTCCTCATCGAGGAGCCGGAGAACGGCCTTCACCCCTTGCGCCTGCACGAGCTGGTCGGTCTGCTCCGCAGCCTCACCGAGCGCGGCATCCAGATCATCATGACCACCCACTCGCCGGACCTGCTCAGCGCCTGCAAGCCGGAGGAGGTCCTGGTATTTCGCCGGCCCAACCCCGACTCCGGCACCGAGATCCATCGTCTGCCCGCCGACTTCGAGCGCATCGCCATGCGCGAGCCGATCGGACAGGTGTGGGCCTCTCGCGGTGAGGAAGGCCTCCTTGACATGCTCCCGAAGGTGGAACCCGCGGTACGGGCAGATCCGCAATGAGCGGACGAAGCATCGTCCTTTTGGGCGAGGGCGAACGCGACATCGGCAGGATTCTGGACGGCAAGCGTCATCCCCCCTGCGACTTCGAGGGCGACCTGCCGCGCCTGCTCCGCCGCCTGGCCGAGACAGCCGGGGCCCCTCCTGTGTTCAGCTATGTCGCGTTCACCATCCGGGACATCGTCTCCCAGATCGCGCGCGCCGGACGCCCGATGCGCGGCGGGGCAAGGCGAAGGACCTGCGCGACGCGGTCATGACCATCCTGCGCAATCAACAACCGCTCGCCGTCTTCGCCCTTATTGACGCCCGCGCCGGCGAAGTCGCCATGCTGCGGCGGGACAGCCAGGACATTCTCTCCCAGTGCGCCACCGAGGCGCAGACGGTGCCTGTGGTGATCGGGCTGGCCATCCAGGAGATCGAGATCTGGATGCTCGCCGACCCGCACTCCCGGCAGGCCGCCCTCGGCCAGGTCATCGAGCACCTGGTCCCCGCGGACCTGGAAGCCGTGGGCGATCCGAAGTCCCTGTGGGCCTACCTGGCCGGGGGCTTCCCCTGCCCTGGCGACGGGCATCCCGAACTGCACAGCGACAACCAACGGCGGGCCGCCTGGGAGTCGCTCCGGCCGGAGGTGGTGGGTCACCTCTGTCCCTCCGGGTTCGCCCCCTTCTCCGCTGCGGCTCAGAAGGCCGTTCGCTCGGTGTTCAGGCTGAAGTAGCCGCCGAAAAGACAACCTCGTGACCCCGCCCAACGCGCCGGAGTGCCCCAGCGGAAAGTTCGACGCCACTCCTATTGTGCTGCGGGCGCGTAAACGGCGGCCGGCGGCCTTTTGGGTCGGGGCCTTGGCCGAAAGGGAACGGGTTTGATTGCGCCGACGACTGGCCCCGGCGCAGGATGCACGAGGGTCGCGGTCGTTGGAGAAGGCACCTCAGGGGTGGACGACTGAGGCAGGGAGGCGGGAGGAGGCAGCGCCGGGATTGCAGGGGAATCAGCCGCGGCGGACATCGTTGGCGGCGCAGCCGGTCCACTCACGTGCTGGGGCTGCCGGCGTAAGTAGAAAGAGAGTGAGAGGCCCAGGGTCAATACCACCGCTGCCGAGGCAACGAGCGATGCGCGGTGCATCTTGTGGGGGCGGTGTTCGCTGATGGCTGGGTACGATCCGAGAGATATCAGTGACTCGGCTGCAGGCCGTGGCTCCGGAATGGCGATGGTCGAAAGACGGTGGAGCAGAGCGGCCGGAGGGGCTTCGCCGATGCTGACCAGAAGGGCCTCGGCCAGGGCGGCCACCTGCGCCCCCACGCTCGGCCAGCGCCCCGTCTGGCTGCGCGCGCAGGAGCGCAGGAACCAGGCGTCGAAGTCTCTCGGCAGGCTCGGGACCAGATGGGAAGGGGGCACGAGCGTCTCATAGGCGATCTTGACGACCAGATGCGCCAGTTGGGCGGATGGCCAGTAGGCCTGTCGGGTGAGCAGACGAAAGGCGATGAGGCCCAGGGCCCACTGGTCCGTGGCCGGGCTCACCGGCTGGCTGAGGATCTGCTCCGGGGCCATGAAGGTCAGCGTGCCAAGAAGCGCGCCAGTGCCAGTCAGCTGCGCCTGGGTGGTCTCGTCGGGAGCGATGTCGACGAGCTTGGCGATGCCGAAGTCGAGAACCTTTACCAGCACCCGGCAGTCGGCCTGGCGGTGCAGGAACAGGTTCCCGGGTTTGAGGTCGCGATGGACGATGCCCGCGGCGTGAGCGGCATCGAGGGCGATGGCGGTCTGCCGGAGGAGCCACACGACTTCTTCCGCAGAGAGCGGCCCGCGGGAGAGTAGGCGCTCCAGGTCACAGCCATCGAGTCGCTCCATCACCAGGAAGGGGGCGTCCTGAAGCTCCTTGGCCAGGCCCATGTCGAGGATGCGCACCACGTGGTCGGTTCCGATGCGGGCCGGGGCCTCCATCTCGCGCTGGAAGCGGGCCCGGATGCCGGGGTCCTGGGCGAACTGACCAAGGAGCAGCTTCAGCGCCAGTTGCTCACCGGTGTCGATCCGCTCCACCAGATAGACCACGCCCATGCCGCCGCGGCCCAGTTCCCCGAGGACGCGGTAGCGGCCGGCGAGGATGGCTGAGGGATTACTGGGAGCGGCGGATATGTTCACTGTGAATTCTCCTAATGGCAATAAACCCGACCGCTAAGACTGGCTACATCGGTATATGTACAACTCGTTCCCATCCATGAACAAGAAAGTATTTTGAATGAGGACATGAATCCGCAGGTATTACAATCTATATCACTAATAGTTGTAAACCCACCACCTACTGCCTCACAATCCGCTTTTGTCTTTAGCTTGCTACAGTCCAAAAATGGCCTACAAATACTAAGGCGATCATCGTTGGCTGCTACGGGTTCTTCTGTGCAATTCCTACAAAGGATCGCATCTACCTTGCCATCGCAGTTCCAATCATAGGTTCCGCCGTCAGGCGGTTGCGCCGCCGCGTGCCAGGAATTGTTCGGGGGCGGAATGACCGTCGCATCACAAGAGGGCACGCCAGCAACCCTGCACGCCACAGTCCCGTTGCACCGTCGGCAAACACCCGCCCCAGCACAACACGACTGTCCAATGGAGACGTCCATCGAGATCACCGGGTCCTTCCACACAAACCCCTCATCCACATGACCGTCACAGTTATTGTCTAGACCGTCACAAGCCTCAGCCACTTGCCCTGGAATCACTATGGATGCACAGTTTCCCCACTGTCGGTCGGATTGACAGGTCTGAAATCCATTGGCACAGATCCCTAGCATCCCAGTATCACAGTCCTGTTTGGCGAGTGGTGTACAAGGGCCCGCCACTGTGAGATCGGCAGGCGCAGATCCTACCGTGTAGTTCCCCAGATCGCAGCAGCCCAGTAGGACTGGCAGCGCTAGAGTCCACTTCAAGTTCATGGTACGAAGCTCCCTGCCAGGATGACTCCCCCGGCCGACGGTCCCAGCCACGGGAGAATGGCGACCTGTGCCTGGCGCCCACGCGCCTCGTCCGTGTCGCGCCAGCGGGTGGTGAAGGCCAGGACGCCCGCAGTCACCGCTAGCGCCCCCCCGGCCGCAAATAACACCGTTGCAGCGATGCCGCTGTTATGCACGCTGTCGCGCACCGCCGGATCGCGGTTGGCAGGGTCCTTGGCCAGTTCGTCCGCCTGCGTGCTCTCTGCCCAGACCCGCAGGCCGGCGCCTACCGCCAACGCCGCCACCGCGCCGCCGGCCACCCCGTAGAAGGCCGCCCGGGGCGTCCCGCCGGACGCACGCAGGGCCACGCTCAACTTCAGGGCTTCCCGGTCAGCCAGGTCCCCCCGCCAGCGGAACGTCCGGTATCCCGGCGCCTGCGCCACCACGATATGCACCCCCACGTCCAGGTCCCGCGTCTCCCGCATCTGCTCCGGCGGTACCGCAGTTCCGTCGAGGGTAACGGCCATCCCGTCCGGGCGCTGGACGAAGTGGAGTTCCAGCCTGCCCGTGGGGATGCGCTCGGGGCGGAGGTCGATACGCTGGACCTCGCCTTCCTTGATCGACACCTCCCGCACGAAGGGGTGAATGCGAGGCCCGCCGGCTTCCACCCGATGCGGCCCGGGATCCACCTCCAGCGCCGTCCCCCAGACCGACCGCTGGACTTCAGCGCCATCCAGCTTCACCGACAGCCGCTCCGGCACGTCCGCTGGCACCGCCAGCGTCAGCCTCGGCACTTTTGCTTCCAGAGCGGCGAACTCCCGGCGGGCGGCATCCCGGGTGGCAACGAAGCGACGGTCCTGGGTCGCCCCCAGGCGGTCTTCCGCCTCGACCGCCGCCAGCCGGTACTGCACATAGGCGGTGCCGACGTGGCCAAGGGCCCGGTGACAATGAGCGATATAAAGCCGGGTGTTGGGGCTCTGCTGCAGCGAGTGACTCTCCTCGAAGGCCCGCAGCGCTTCCTCGTAGTGCTGGGCGGTGAAGGCCTTTTTGCCCGCCTCGAACTTCGCCAGGGAGGCGCCCGGCGGGGCCGCCGCCGCCGAGGCACACAACAGGAGCCCTACCAGCACCGTGGTACGGAAAGTTGTTCCCATGGCAGGGGATAGTCTATCTGAGACGACCTATGGAGTCGATGGGGTTAAATGTGCGGGGCTGGCGATGCGATGGACAACCCGGGCTGGATAGACGCGGAGCAATGGTCGGACCAGGGAAGCATTCAACCGCTGGCGGTCAGGGGGACGCGGGCCAGGCGTGGTGCTCTTCTAGATAGCTGCACAGCGACTTCAGCGTGGGCAAGTCCATGCGCTGCAGGGGGCAGAGCACAAGGCGGAGAGGGAGCGGTTGTGCCGCTACATCCTTCGCCCGGCGCTGTGCGGTCAGCGCCTGTCGCTGCTGCCATCGGGGGACGTGATTTTTTCGCTCAAGAAAACGTGGTCCGACGGGACGAAATATTTGGTCTTCACGCCGATGGAGTTTTACGAGAAACACGCGGTTTTGGTACCGCCGCCGCACACGCACTTGGTCACGTATCATGGGGTTCTGTCGTCGGCAGCGAAGTGGCGCAAGGAGATCGTGCCGGAGGGACAGGGGCGGCGCAAGAGGCGGAGCAGGAGGAGCTGCCCGATGGGGCGCAGCCTGAGCTTTTTGCGCAGCGTTCTCGCCGTTTGTTGTGGGCTCAGCTGCTCCAACGGACAACCGCGCCCTGCGTCTGTGCCCATCGCATCGCCTTTGGCCGGTGGGCTTTACATCTTGGTGGTCGGGATCATCGACCCGCAGAGCAGGAACTGGTCCTTCAGGCAGCATGAGGAGGGGTTGTCCTGCTGGGAGTAGCACGACGTCACGACATCGGCATTGAGGATGGTCTGGGGGCAGTCAAAGGGCGTGCCCGTGGTGATATCGAGCGCCGGGACACCCGACGCACCCACCTTTTTACCGAGGCAGAAGTTGCAGATCGTCACCGGGAACTCGATCTGATTGCTGAGGACGTTGCCGACCGAGCCCGTGCCCCTGGCGCGAATCTGGATGAGGATCTCCGAATAGTTCAGTTGCGGCCCCGCCGGGACCAGCTTGGGCACCTTGAGCAGCGCCTGTGCGACATTGACGCCGATCATCTCCGACACGGCGATGGCGACCCCTCCGCCCGCGGACAGATTGCCGCCGAAGGCCGAGACCGTGCGCTTCGTCAGACCCACCTGCCCTGGCGGCAGGTAGGGCACAAGGGGCGAGGCCGGATCCACCGCCAGGTTCACCTCGAAACCGACCAGATTGAGATTGTTCAGCTCGACGTTACTGGAGTTCACCCGCGACGGGAGGTTATTGATGACGGCCATGTTCATCACATAGCCCAGGTCCCCGCCGAGGGCGACCCCGATATCGTACGTGCCTCGCGGAAGGGGCTGCACCATTTTCAACATGGTCGCCATCGGCGCGGAGCAGGTTTTCGTATCGAGGGCGTAGTTGCCCAGGATGCTGAGGCCTTGATCGCTGTCCGCGCACCCGGCCTCGAACACGGCAGTGACGAAGAGGCAGAAAAGAGGGACCAGGCGTTTCATTTTACGTCCTCCGAACTCTGTACTTCAGGATCGCGACGCGCCGTAGGCGCCGCCTCTCAGCAATAATAGCAGATCCTCGGCAGTCAACTGCACCATGCCGGCCACGCCCACCTTGGTGAGAGTCACCAGGCGCAAGCACGGGCCGGCGCGCTTCTTGTCCAGGCGCAGGGCCGCGGTCACCTCGGGTCTCAAGCCCCCGTCTACAAAGAGCCGGCGATCCAGATCGGTGGGCAGATGAAGGCGCGAGAAGAGCGCGCGCAGGCGCCCCTCCAGCCTCTCGATGCAGGGTGCGCAAGGACCCGCCGCCACCAGCCCCGCCGAGACCCGCGCCATCGCCAGCAGGCCCAGGGCCACCGCCTCGCCGTGGCGCAAGAGGTCGCCCGCGGGCTGGCTGGCCGTCTCCAGGGCGTGACCCACCGTGTGGCCCAGGTTCAGCAGCACCCTGCCGCCCGCCGGGTCGCGTTCCTCGGGGTCCGCAGCGACCACCTGCGCCTTCTTCCTGCACGAGGCGCCCACAAGGACCTGCAAGAGGGCCGGGTCCCCCTGCAAGACCGCCTCGGCGTGGTCTTCCAGGAAGCGAAGCTCCGTCTCGCCACACAGAAGGGCGTGCTTGACGATCTCCCCCAGGCCCGAGGCCACCTCCCGTGGCGGCAGCGTCCGCAGCATCGACAGGTCGGCGTAGACCAGGCGCGGGGAGTGGAACGCCCCCAAAAGGTTTTTCCCGACGGGCAGGTTCACCGCGGTCTTGCCCCCGATGGCCGCGTCCGCCTGGGACAGCAGCGTCGTCGGCGCCGCCGCCCACGGGATGCCGCGCAACAGGATCGCCGCCAAAAAACCGGCCAGGTCGCTGACCACCCCGCCGCCCAGCGCAAGGATCGCCGCCGCCCCGCCCCGGTCCATCCCCGCCGAAAGCAGGACGCCCGCCAGACGCTCCACCTGTGCCAGGCTCTTGTGCTCCTCCCCGGCAGGCACCACCGCCACGTGGGGCGAAAGCCCCGCCCGCACCAGCGCCGCCTGCACCCGAGGCAGGTGCAACGCCGCCACGTTCTCGTCGGTCACAAGGGCCAGCTTCGCCCCCCCCGAAAGCCCCGGCAGGGCGGCCAAAAGCGCCGCGGCCAGGCGGTCTTCGGCGCCCTCGCCCAAAGCGTCCAGCAGGATGGGGTACGGCGGTACCCCCTCGACGGTGATCATCTCACAAGCTGGCCCCCTCAGGGTTTCGCCCTGGGCCCCCCCGGGCCCGTCTTGCCCTTTTGGTTTTGGTTCTTGCGAAAGCGCGTCCTCGATGAGGCCCGCCACCTCTTCCGGGGAGCGCCCGGTGGTGTCGATGACCAGGTGGGCCTGTGCATAGGCCGCGGCCCGCCGCGCGTAGAGCATGGCGATGTGCTCCGGCAGAAGCCCCCGCTCGACTTTGGACAGAAGCGGCCGGCGCGAAAGCCCCTCGCCCTGTTCCAGCCGGCACAGCAGTGCCTCCGTCTCGGCGGTCAGCAGCACCACCACCCCGGCCCGGCGCATGGTGGGCAGATTTCCCTCCCAGGTCGGGGCCCCGCCGCCCACCGCCACCACGGCATGCTCCGTGGCCGCCTCGGCCAGCGCCTCCGCCTCCAGGGCGCGGAAACCGGCCTCGCCCTGCTCGGTGAAGACCTGGTGGACCGTGCACCCGACGCGGGCCTCGACCCGGGCATCCACATCCACGAAGGGGCGCCCCGTGCGTCGGGCCAAAATGTGCCCGACCGTGGTCTTGCCGACCCCCATGAATCCGATGAGGAAGACCGGCTGTGTGGTGCGCGAAAGGGTCATGGAAAAGGGCCGGACACCACCCCGGGCGGCTAGAGCGGCGCTCCCGCGGTCGCCGGGGGCGAGATGGAGGTGGAGCGGTTGATGATCCGCGGCGTGATGAAAATCAGCATCTCGGTGCGGTTGTCGTCCTCCTTGCGGTGCTTGAAGAGCCAGCCGAGGATCGGGATGTCCCCCAAAAACGGCACTTTTTGGTAGGCCTGCCCGGTGTTGCGCGTGTAGATGCCGCCGATGACCGCGGTGTCGCCGTCGCGCACCAGCATCTGGGTCTTGGTCTCGCGCTTGGAGATCGACGGCGTGCCGTTGGCGCCGGTGATGGTGGTATCGGGCTCGTTCTTGGTCAGGTGGATGGTCATGAGCACCGCGCCCTCATTGGTCACGTGGGGCTTGACCTTCAGTTCCAGCTTGGCGTCGAAGAACTGGGTGTTGGCGCCAGCCGCGGAGACCACCGAGACCGGGATGCTGATGCCCTGGGTGATGGTGGCCTCGTAGTTGTCGGTGGTGGTCAGCTTGGGGGCGCTGACGATGCGGATGTTGCCGGTGCTCTCCGCGGCGGAAAGGCGCAGGTTGACGTTGATGGCACCGGACAGCGAACCCAGGGCGATGCCCAGCGCGCCGCCGGACCCGACGCCCGCGGCGGCGGGCAGGTTGACCACGTACTGCGGGTTGGCGGCGTTGAAGCCCAGACCGTTGGTGTTGCCCGGCTCGACGCCGCCGCCGACGCCGACGCTGGATGGGAAACTCAGGCCGGTGGCGTTGCCGGTCGCGGTGGAAGCGGTGTAGCCGCCGCCCCACTGGATGCCGAACTCCCGCGAATAGGTGGTACGGGCCTCGACGATGCGGGCCTCGATGAGGACCTGCGGGATCTGGGTGTCCAGGTTGCGCAGAAGGTCCTCGGCCAGGGCGATGTTGGACGCCAGGTCCGAGATGATGAGGATGTTGGTCCGGTCGTCGAAACTGACCTTGCCCCGGGGCGAGACCACGTCCTGCACCCGCTTCACCATCTTGCCGGCCTCGGCGTAGGACAGGGGGATGAGGCGCGTCTCGATGGGTTGAAGCTCGATCTTGTTGCGCAGGCGCGCGGTCTCCGACTCGGCCTCCTTGTCCAGGGTGACCTGCGGCGCCACCCGGATGAGGTTCCCCTCACGGATGTAGCCCAGCCCCTTGGCCTTGAGGATCACGTCCAGCGCCTGGTCCCAGGGCACGTCGCGCATGCGGATGGTGACCGTGCCCTTGACGTCGTCCGCGGTGACGATGTTCACCTGGCCCACGTCGGAGAGCAGCCGCAGGATGTTGTGGATGTCGGCGTCCTTGAAGTCCAGGTCGATGCGCCGCCCATTGTACCGCTTGGTCCGCCGGCCCACCGAGAGCGGCTCCGAAAGCGGCCCGCCCTGCGCCTGGACCACCTGCAAGGGAAGGCTCGGATGGCCAAAGCCGGCGACCCGCGCCCCGACGTAGGCGTGGAACGCGCTGCCCGAGGGGCCGATGTGGGTGGCCAGGGCCCGGGGGAATTCCCAGGAGAGCTGCGAACCTCGGCGCAGAAGCGTCGGCGCCACCTGCTTGTTCATCGACACCACCAGGCGCACCGCGTGGGGGTTGCGCGGGTCGGGGAAGCTGCTGATGCTCTGCACCGGCCCGTTGTAGGCGGTGGCGTCCAGGGTGCGCGAAAGCCCGCGAGAGAGCTGCGCCCCGGACAGACGCAGCACCGCGGTGCGGCTGTCGGTGTAGACCGTGGTCTCAACGCTGGTGCCGCCCAGTTCGATGATCACCCGCTCGACGCTGCCGTCATCCTCGAAGCGCACGTCGCGGATGGTCACCAGGCCCTCCTTGTTCGTCGCCG
>JBBRLA010000274.1:0-10379 GCA_038231615.1 Polyangia bacterium
CGGCCGCTCCGTCTTATTGGACAGGGGCGGCAGGACCACGCCCAGAAGGACCAGCAGGCCGCCGGCCAGCGCCCCGCCCAGATGGGCGTATATATCGATGCCCGGCTGCAACGAGATCGCCCCGTTGATCACCAGGTTGATCAGCGCCCCCTTGCGCAGGGCCTGGGCCAGCACCGGCGACACCCGGCCCCTGGGCAAAAGGCCCAGCACGGCGGTGGCCGCCAGCAGCCCGAAAAGCCCCCCCGAGGCGCCCACGCTTACTCCATGGGCCTGACCCAGGTACAGACTCAGCAGGCTGCCCCCCAGCACCGAGACCGTGTAGAGCAAGATCAGACGCCGGGTGCCCAGCAGCCGTTCTAGAAAGGTCCCCAGGTTGTAAAGCGAATATCCATTGGCCAGAAGATGGATCACCCCGCCGTGCAGGAAGCTGGCCGACAGCAGGCGGAAGAGCTGCCCGCGGTGGATGTGGTCGGCGGACTGGGCGCCCAGGCGGACCAGCGCCGACATCATCGGCTCCATCCCTCGGCTCAGCACGCACGACAGAAAATAGACCCCCCCGATCAGACCGAGCAGCACCTGCGTGCCCAGCGGCCGGGTCACAGGGCGTACGGTCATCGCGGCAAGCTGCGACACGACGCCGCGGGACTGCTCGCGATGCATCTCTTGCTGCGCCAGCCACTCAGCCAGCGGCGGCGCCTCCTTCCCGGAAAGAACGTGGGTGGCCAGGACCAGCGGGATCATCGTCTCGCCCGGCGAGGCCGCGATCCGGCCGCTGGTCATGATGGCGGCACAGCGGGCCCCCCTGGGCCAGCCCTTCCCGGCCTCCCTCGCTCGCGGCGAGGCTACCTGTCGCAGGAGCGCTTCGTCCGGGCCCACGATCACCACATGCCGCCCCGGGTCGCTGACCAGGGCCTTCACCCGGTGCGCGAAGCCCGGATCGTCCGGGTCGGGGTGGAGCGAGCCGGGGTGGAGCAAGATCGTGTAGCGCGCCACCTCCGTGTCCTTTAGCCAAAGCAGATGGGCCTCGCCCTCGCCAAAGTCCTGCAAAAGGGCGCCCTGGGTCTCCAGATGGCTGACCAGCCCGCGGAAGAGCCCCGGGGCGTCCGGCAGCGACCGCTGGCCGGATGACGGCCGGTAGTCGCCGCGGCGACGGAGCCGGTGCACCACCAGCACGACCAGAACCAGCAGCAGGATGACCGGAAGGGAGCCTTCGCCCATCGCGAAAGTATGGCACAGATCGATCTTCTGCAAGCCGCGGCCATCTCCCGGCTTTTCACCCCCCATGCGTCCAACCCAGCGCTTGACAAAAGGCCGGCGCCCCTCCTACCGTGTTGTCGCGCAGGGGCCCGTGCCACTTCGACGAGACGAGCGATCACCCTCTATTGGAGGTGTTTCATGTCTGTGTTCCCGGAAGATGCCGCCCTCTGGCCGTGCCTGCTGTGTTGTTCCGTCGTGACCCTTGTGGGCTGCGGCGACGCAGAACCCATGCCAACCTGGTCCGACGCCGCGCGCGCCCGCGAAGCCGCGGTGGGCCAGGTCTTTGAATCCATGCGCAAGGACCCGGCGGCCCTGGACGCGTTCCTGCGTCCCTTCCCCAAGGGGGCCGACCTGCACACCCATCTGTCCGGCGCCATCCACACCGAGGGGCTGATCGCGCTCGGTGCCGCCGACGGCCTGTGCGTCAAGAACAACGACTACACCGCCGTCGCCCCCCCGGCGATGCAAGCCTGCGCCGCGGGCACCTTGCCCCTGACTCAGGCCACTCCGGGAAGCGATCTGTACCAGGCAGTGCTCTCGGCCTGGTCCATGGATGGCTTCACCACCGCCGCTCTGGCGACTCGCCACAATCACTTCTTCGCGACCTTCGGCAAGTTCGGCGCCATCACGGGCAACGTCCTGCACGGCGCCGACCTGGTGGACGACGTGGTCCGCCGCGCCGCCGCCCTGGGCGAGGTCCACATCGAGCTGCTCGCCAGCTTCGCCAACGGGGCAGCAGGCACCTTCGCCGACACGATGCTCGACAAGAACGCCACCTGGAACGATGCGTTCCTGCTTTCGGCCCGCGACACCATCGTGCAGGCACCGGCGTTCCAGGCCGCGCTGGCCAGCTCCGTCACGGACCTCAACATGCGCGATGCCGAGGTCCGCAGGCGCTGGCGCTGCGACAGTGTGGAGCACGACCCGGCCTGCGACGTCACGGTGCGCTACGTCCTGCAAAGTTCGCGGACCCGCACCCGCGAATACGTCCTGGGTCAGTTTGTCTTCGCCTATGAGCTGGCCCAGATGGACCCGCGGGCGGTCGGCATCAACATCGTGCAGACCGAGGAAGACATGAACTCCCTCACCTATTATGATCAGGAAATGACGGCCCTGCGGGTGCTCGGCCAGCACAACCGCACCACCGCCGGCCGCAAACCGGTCCACATCTCGCTGCACGCAGGAGAGCTGATTCCCGCGATCCTGCCCATGACGCCCGAGGGCCAGAAAGACATCCAGTACCACATCCGCCACGCCGTCGAGATCGCCGGGGCCGAGCGCATCGGCCACGGGGTGGATGTGCTCATGGAGAACGAGGGGGGCGGCAAGGACCCGATGATGCTGCTTTCGGAGATGGCGGACAAGGGCGTGGCGGTCGAACTGTGCCTGACCTCCAACCAGCAGCTTCTGGGCGTCGAGGGGACCGCGCACCCGGCCCTGGCCTACGCGCAGGCCGGGGTGCCCTACGTCGTGTCCACCGATGACGAGGGCGTGCTGCGCACGGACATGGTGCGGGAGTACGCGCGTGCCGCGCAGGTGCAGGGCATGAGCTACGCGCAGCTCAAGGCCAGCGCCCGATACTCGGTGGAGCACAGCTTCCTTGCCGGCAGCAGCCTGTGGAAGGACCCGCGCGCCTTTGCGCCCGTCGGCGAGTGTCAGGACAGCGACCCGACCGTGCCGGACAGCATCTCGTCGTCATGTGCCGGTTATCTGATGCTGAACGAGCGGGCCGCGCAGCAATGGGCGCTGGAGAAACGCCTGGCGGCCTTCGAAGTGAAGCGGGCCGCGGGGGGTTGATTCTCGCTCGGGCCTGTCGGCGCTACGGCCTTCTGGCCAGAGGCAGCGTGATCGGGCGGCGGAGTTGCTCGGACAGGACCTTTTCCAGGGTGGCGACCAGCTCTTCCCGGGACTTCTCTGTGCGCCAGCGCTGGTCGGCGGGGTCCAGATCGAAGTGCCACGCCTGTCGGGCCGCCGCCATCCAGATCTGACGGGCGGCCCGGTGGCGGTTGATGATGATCTTGCCGCCGCCGCGCAGAGTCAGCGAAAGGACGTCCCCCCCCAGGGTAGGCTCGACCTCATCGGGGTCGAAGTCCTCGATCCCTTTTTCCAGGCGGCGCAGTTCATCATCGGCCACGTGGTCGAAGGTGTTGTCGTCCATCTCGCGAGCAGTCATGGGTAGATCCTACTTGTTGACCCGCTCTTGTCGAGCGGGGCTGTTCTCTTCTTCACGGCGCACCATGGGCCGAAGCATAGCAGAACCCTGCGCCCTGGTTCACCCCGAAGGCCGGCCGCGCGGACGTTTCGGACGTCCGCGGGCCCCAAGAAGGCGCTTTATGGGGTGATGCTCGCCGGGGAGGTGCTGGATCGGGGCGGGGTCGAGGACCCCTGCTTGCCGTCATGGAAGCCGAGCCCAGGGTCCTTCTGACAACCCATGCCCGGACGTGGTTCCCCCTCGCCTGCCCGCGTGGTATGGAAGGACATGGGCCGCTTCTTCAATGTCTCCGGCATGTGCCGTCCCGACGATCACTACATGCTGCCCCCGTTGCCGCGTCTGCCCACGGTGCTTGGCCTGATCGAACGCAAGGCTTACTTCGTGCTGCACGCCCCGCGTCAGACGGGCAAGAGCACCTCGCTGCGCACCCTGGCGACGGCCCTGACCGAGCACGGGCGCTATGCCTCGGTGCTGCTCTCGCTGGAAGTAGGGGCACCCTTTCCCGACAAGATCGACGTCGCCGAGGGTGCCATCCTGGGACGCTGGCGCGACGTCACTGACGTGACCCTACCCGCCGAGCTGCGCCCCCCTCCATTTCCGGACGTGGCGGCCGGGTCACGCATCTCCGCCATGCTGCAAGCATGGGCCCGCGCGTGCCCCCGGCCCCTGGTGCTCTTGCTGGACGAGATCGACGCCCTTTCGGGCGAGGTGCTGGTCTCGATCCTGCGGCAGCTCCGCGACGGGTACGGCAACCGGCCGGAGCATTTCCCGTGGTCCCTGTGCCTGTGTGGGATGAGAGATGTTCGCGACTACAAACTCGCATCGGGCGGCAGCTCCCGACTGAACAGCGCCAGTCCCTTCAACGTCAAGGATGAGTCGCTGACGCTGCTCAACTTCACCGCCGCAGAAGTGGCGGAACTGTATGGGCAGCACACCGCCGATACCGGGCAGGTCTTTCTGCCCGAAGCGGTGGCCTGCGCCTTCGATCTGACCGAGGGCCAGCCGTGGCTGGTCAACGCGCTGGCGCGGCAGGCGGTGGACGTGCTTGTGACCGACCGGACAAAGCCCGTCGGCGCCGAACACATCATGGCGGCCAAGGAATTGCTGATCCAGCGCCGGGATACCCATCTGGACTCCCTGGCGGAGCGTCTGCGCGAGCCGCGCATCCAGCGCATCATTGAGCCCCTGCTGATCGGCTCCTACATGCCGATGGACATGATGAACGACGATCTGGTCTACGCCCGCGACATGGGGCTGGTCGCGGAACGCCCGGTGCTGCGCATCGCCAACCTGATCTACAAAGAAATGATCCCCCGTGCTCTGACCTTCGTGATGCAGGCCAACCTGCCCCACCAGACCGCGTGGTACGTCCGCCCCGACGGTACGCTGGACATGCCGGCGCTGCTGCGGGCGTTCCAGCGCTTCTTCGCCGAAAACTCGGAGGCGTGGCTCCAGCGCTACGACTACCACGAGGCGGGGCCGCACCTGATGCTGATGGCCTTTCTGCAGCGGATCGTCAACGGCGGGGGCAGCATCCAGCGAGAGTTCGCGCTGGGGTCGGGTCGAGCGGACTTGTTGGTGGCCTTCCACGGGGAGCGCTTCGCCCTGGAGCTGAAGATCAAGAAGAGCGACCGCACCGTGCAGGAGGGGATCGAGCAGCTTTGCAGCTACCTGGACCGCCTGGGAATGAAGGAAGGGTATCTGATCCTGTTCGACCGGAGCAGTCGCCCCTTTGAAGAGAAGATCTACCAGTCCCCGGCGGAAGGGCCGGCGGGCCAGCACATCCACGTCTTCGGGGCCTGAGGCGGCCGGGGTCCCGGCCCGATCTGCGCGGACGTTCCAAACGTCCGCGGGCCGGCGAACGGGTCCCCACTAGTGTCCCCGCCAGCGACGGAAGATCCTGGGCAAATCCGGGCTGCGGTCGTTACACGGAATCCCGTGAATCTGGGCTGAACAAGCAGGGATGCAAGCTGGCCCTGTCCAGCGCTGGACAGTCTCTGGCAGATGGCTCAGCGCGGCCAGGCGCGGTGCCGCTTGAGGTGGGCGCGCAGCGACTCCAACTCATCGAGTTCCATGTTCGCGATCCGGTCGCTCTGCGCGGCGGTCAACGGGATGTCAAACGCCTCGCAGAGGTCGAGTACGGCTTTGCGCTGCCCCTTCTTTTCCCCCTTGCTTTCGAGCTGCTCCGACCAGGTTAGCTCCACCTCCCGCACGTCGCGGTATTCTTCGGTTTCCATCATGGCCTGCATCTGGGCCTCCTCGGCTCGGTTCAGCTTTCCGTACATCTTGACACAGTTTAGCAGCAACACTTTCTTCATGTCCGAGAGCCCCGCCCGCGTGATGCGCGCCAGACTCTGCAGCACCAGGGCGGGCCGGCCCATCCGGCCCCGGCGCATGCGCACCGCCAGCGCCCAGCCGAGGGGATTGTCGCCGCGCAGATAGACCTCGGGGTCCAGGCTCTTGACCGCCACGCGGTAGTACTTGAGCGAGAGCCGCCGAGAAGGTCAGCCGCGGCCCCAGCGCCTCGGTCAGGGACTGGGCCAGGTTGCGCAGCGGCTCGCGCCCGGGGCGCAGCACCGCCACCGCCCAGCTCTGCGGCGCCGATTTCACCAGGCCCCGCCGCACCGCCGGCACGATGCCGGCCCGCGCCAGCGACGACTTCCCCGAGCCACTGGCGCCCTCGACCTGGAGCCAGCGCTGGTAGGTGCCGGGGACCTGGCCCAGGCGGGCCACCGCCTCGCTGATCTCGGTGTCGCGGCCGGCGAAGAGGGGGGCCTTCTCCTCGTCGAAGAATTCCAGGCCGGGGAAGGGACAGCCGGCGGCGGCGTCCTCGGCGTGGATCAGGCGCCGCAGCCCCTGCACCACATCCACCCAGGCCGCGTCCGCGTCCTGCCACTGTGTCACCGGCCGCCCATCTCGGGGCAGGGAGAAGAGGGTGCCCAGCGGCCCCCCGCGAACGTCCACCGGCCGCGCCAGCACCGGCACCACGATCAGGGGCCGCTTTTCGGGCTGCGTCCGGCGTAGGTCCCGCTCCGCCAGCGCCTGGGCAAAGAGCGCCTGGTGATGCTCCGAGGCCAGCAGGTACGCCGAGAGCAGCAGCACCACGATGTCGGCTCGATCGATCTGGGCGGCGATCTCGGTAGCGATGGTGTCGCCGCCGCGCAGGTCCCCCTCGTGCCAGCTTTCGAGCAGCCCCTCCTGCTTCAGCGGCGCCAGGTGCGCCTCCAGCGCCCGCAAGAACGCGGCGTCTTCGGGAGCAGAGAAGGAAAGGAGCCGGGCCCGCCCAGTCATGGGTAGATCCTACTTGTTGACCCGCTCTTGTCGAGCGGGGCTCTTCGTAAGACCCCGGTTCAAACTGTGCATGCGGATTTCCCGCACACGGCTTACCGGTGGTCTTCTTGGCTGAGCTTGCACCGATAGCCATCCAGCATCAACGGTCCCGTCCCGATGAGCGTCACCGCACCGTAGGGGAGGGCCTGGATCTTGTAAAGCGGGCCGCGCTATCTTCTTCTTCATGTCTTCCCCTCATGTGAGTCGGCGTGAACTTTTCATCGCCCAGTTGCCGAAGAACTCCGCGGCGGTGATCGGCGGCGGCAGCGAGGTGCGGCGCAACAGCGATGTCCACCATCGCTTCCGGCAGCCCTCGGACCTGCTTTATCTGACCGGGTTCACCGAGCCCGAGGCGCTGGCGGTATTCACCCCCGGCAAAGACAAGCGCTTCACGCTCTTTGTGCGGCCCAGGGACAAGGAGCGCGAGATCTGGGAGGGGCGCCGGGCCGGCGTGGAGGGGGCGGTGGCGCGCCACGGGGCCGATCAGGCGTTCCCCATCGCCGAGCTGTCCAAGAGACTGCCCGAGCTTCTGGACGGCTGCGACGAGGTGCTGCTGGACATGGGCGACGATTCGCGCCTGGACCGGCTGGTGCTGCAAAGCATCTCCAGCCTGCGCCAGGGGGAGCGCCGCGGGCAGCGGGCCCCGCAGCGGGTGGTGCAGTTGCGCACGGTACTTCACGAACAGCGCCTCATCAAGGACGACGAAGCCTTGCGCTGCCTGCGCTGCGCCGTCGCCATCACCGCCGAGGCACACCTGTTGGCGGCGCGGGCGGCACGGGGCGGCACCCGGGAGTACGAGGTCGAGGCCCTGATCGATTACACGTTCCGTCGGCGCGGCGGCCACCCAGGCTATGGCACCATCGTCGGGGGCGGTGCCAACGCGACGATCCTACACTACATCGAATGCGCGGACGAGCTTCGTCAGGGCGATCTGCTGCTGATCGACGCCGGCTGCGAGTACCACGGGTTCACCGCCGACGTGACCCGCGCCTATCCCATCGGCCCCGCGGCGGGACAGCCCGGGCGGGCGGCGTTTTCTCCGACGCAGCGGCGGGTCTATGATGTGGTGCTGCGGGCCCAGCTTGCCGGAATCGACAAGGCCCGGCCAGGCGAGACCATCGAGACCATCCACGACCGCTGCACCCAGGTCCTGACCGAGGGCATGGTCGAGCTGGGCCTGCTTTCGGGCGAGCCCAAGGCGCTGATCGAAAAGGGCGAGCACAAGAAATTTTACATGCACCGCACCAGCCACTGGCTGGGGATGGACGTGCATGACGTCGGTGAATATTTTCCCTCCGGCACCCCCCGGCGGCTTGTGCCGGGGATGGTGCTGACCATCGAGCCGGGCCTCTACATCGCAGACGAGGAAGCCTACCCGGCACAGTATCGGGGCATCGGCGTGCGCATCGAGGACGATCTCCTCATCACCGAGCAGGGCCACGAGGTCCTGACCCGAGCCATCCCCAAGCAACCCGCAGACCTGGAAGCCCTCTGGTCCGACTGACAACGGGCCGCCAAAGCGCATCCCCAGTCCCCGAAGCAGGTCCCGTGTCCCCCGCGGGAAAAACCCGATCAGTTGACCCGGATCCCTACTTGTGGTTATATGTAGTCATAAGTACTACAGGAGGTCTGATGCTGCCTTTGCTCGGCAACCTGATCCTGCTCTCTATCACAGTCGGTCTTTTCGTCGTGACCGTCACCTTGCGCCGCAAGCCCCGTTAGTCCGCTTATTGACCGCGGCCCAGGTCTGGACGGTCGATGATGAGGTCGAGACCCTTCTTATCCATAGCGAGTCCCAAGACGATTGACAACAATTCTGTTGCACAACAATCGTATTGTCCAACTTGGTTGTTGTCTATCGCGGCAGAGGTCAGGTCCGCCTTCATCTTGATCTCAGGGGGACTTTCTTGTGCTAAGAATACTTCCATGACATCACCAATGTTACAGAAATTGCCCAAATTAATCATCATGGATCAAAAAGTACAAGGGCAGCCCTTGCAGCCCATGACCGACGGCAAGCCTCATCCCATGGTCGGCGTGTTCCAGGAGGTGCTGCGGCGCGCGCGGGCGCGGAAGAGCTGCCCTGACGAGGCCAGCGCGTTGACCGATCTGGGGCGGGCGGTCATGCAGACCGGCGATCCGGCGGGGGCATTGCCCTTCCTGAACGCCGCCGTCCCTCTTTACCGTCAGGTGGGGGACAACGAGCGGGAGGGGCTGAACGCCGAGCTGATCTCCCTGTGCTACCGGGCAAAGGGCGATCTGCCCCGCGCCGCGGAGGCGCTCAAGATCGCCGAGGAGGGGGGCAACCAAGAGCTGAGCGCCTGGCGGCATTTCATGCTGGGCAGCCTGAACGTCCAGATCGGGGACAACGAGCGCGCCGGATCGTTCTTCCACACCGCGGTCGCGCAGGCCGAGGCGATCCGCCTGGACGCCCTTTTGCCGTCGTCGCTCCTGGCGCTGGCGGAGACCTTTTCGGATCGCGGCATCCACGACAAGGGGCAGCCCTTCTACCGTCGCGCGATCGAGCTTTTCGGGGAGCGGGGCGAGGTGGTGCAGGAGTCGCGCGCGCCCACCTGGGCATGGACCTGTTCATGACCGAGCAGGAGGCTGCCTTTCGGCAGCAGCCGACGGCAGGCAGACCCCCGCGGAAGCGCTCGGGCGTGGGCGGGTTGGAGCTGATGATCAGCGCCGCCGAAGTGCTGATCGAGAAGCAGCAATGGTTCCACGTCCCCGTGCTGGCGGAAAACATCGGCAAGCTCCTGATGAACCGTCGCGACCACGGTCGCGCTATGGAGTGGTTCCAGAAAGCGCTGGACGCCCTGCCCCGCTGCGGAATCCCGATGCCCTCGCCGACCCGCGGCATGCTGCTGCACCAGATTGGGATGTCGGCGTTGATCAGCGGGCGCAAGATCGAGGCGCGCACGTCCTTCGAGCAGTCGTTGCCCTTGCTCCGCACCGAGGGCGCGCGGCGCGAGTACGCCATCTCGCTCGGCAACCTGGGTCCGCTGCTCGCGGAAGGGAACCAGAAGGAGCTGGCTTTGAAGCACCTGCACGAGGCGGTGACGATCACCTCGACGCTGGGTGATGATGGTCTGTACGGCCAGGGGATGGGGAACCTGGGCCTCTTCCTCTTTCACCAGAAACGCCCCGAAGAGGCGCTGCCCTACCTGCGGGCCTCCCTGGACCCGCTGCGTCGCTGCAACGACGCCCAGACCCTGGGCCTGGTGCTTCAGGCCCTGGACGCCCTCCGCGCCATCGACCTGGTGGATCCGGAAGGGCAGCAAGAGCAAGAGCCGCCCCGCTTCGTGAACTGACCGGCCTGCCGACCCTAGGGTGGCGTTTGCACTTTGGGTCGCAGTGAAAACGCGCTGCGAGATTCCGGAGGTTCCATGAGCCACGACGACACCACAGCTACCAGCTGCACTATGACAACCTGGTCGCGCTGTCCAGGCAGGATTTGTCCTTGGGAGGGATGCCCTCGTATCCAACGGTGCGTCGCTACATGAAGGACCAGGGACTGCTGCGACAAAAAAGCAGGGGGCCTCGCTCCGGTGACACCGCCGCTTTGCCGGGGTCCCAG
>JBBRLA010000275.1:0-10368 GCA_038231615.1 Polyangia bacterium
ACGCCGAAGTCGATGATGCGATCCTCGGGGCGCAGCACGTCGCCGAGTTCAGTGGCTTCATAGGTGGGCACCGGCTGCGGAGCCGGGATTTCCGGGGGCGGGGCGGATTCGTCGACCTCGGGCACCACGATGTCCGGGGTGGCCCAGAAGGCGGTCGCGTTGGCCTGGGCCTGGGGCCGCGGGGCATGGGAGTGGCTGGCCGCTCGCACGTGGGAGCGGGCCGGCCCGGCGGGCGTCGGCGGGATCACCCTGGCGGCAGGCTCGGGCTGGAGCGCGACGGGTCCTGGCTCGATCGCCGGGGCAGCAGGCGTTGGCGTGATCGCCACGGCGGCAGGCTCGGGCTGGAGCGCGACGGGTCCTGGCTCGACCGCCGGGGTAGCAGGCGTTGGCGTGAGTGCCACAGTGGGCGCGGGGCTGACGGCGGCAGCAGAGGGCAAGGCCGCGGGAGCAAATGGGTTCGTCGCTGTGGCGGCGGCCACCGGCGCGGGCGCGGGAGCAGACGATGGCTTCGTCGCTGCGGTTGCGACAGCAGGCGCGGGTCCGGCGGGGGCAACTGGCGCGGGCCTTGCGGCAACTGGCGCGGGCGTGGGAGCAGACGATGGCTTCGTCGCTGTGGTTGCGACAGCAGGCGCGGGGCTGGCGGGGGCAAGCGGCGCGGGCCTTGCGGTAACCGGGGCGGGAGCGGGTCTGACGGCAAGCGGAGCGGGGCTGGCGGGGGCAAGCGGAGCAGGCCGTGCGGCAACGGGTGCAGGCCGTGCGGCAACGGGTGCAGGCCGTGCGGCAACGGGTGCAGGTCTGGCGGCAACGGGTGCAGGCCGTGCGGCAACAGGTGCAGGCCGTGCGGCAACGGGTGCAGGTCTGGCGGGGGCAAGCGGCGCGGGTCTGGCCGGGGCAAGCGGCGCGGGCCGTGCGGCAACTGGCGCGGGCTTCACCGCCGGAATGGGCCTGCTGGTCGCGGGCCGGGCAACTGGCGCGGGCTTCTCATTTCTGACGGGGGCCTTAGCCGCCCTTTCCGCGGGCTTCCGAACCGTGACTGCGGCGGGCTTCGCCGCAGCGCGGGCAGGAGGCGCGCTCTGCTTTGCGGGGGCACGGGTCGGCGCGCTCGGCTTGGCCGGCGCGCGGGCCGACGCACTCTGCTTGATCGGCGCCCGGGACGTCACGCTCGGCTTGGCGGACGCCCGCGTCGTGGCACTCGGCTTGACCGGCGCGCGAGATGTCGCGCTCTGCCTGACGGGCGTGCGCGGTGCCGCAGCGGCGGCAGCCGGACTGCGCCGGCCGCTAACCGGTGTCGCGGCGGGACGGGCCGCGGGTTTGCTCTCCCTCCTGGGAGTGGAGGTCGCTTTCACCGGCCGTGCTGGCGCGCGCGCAGGTTCTGGACGCGTCCGCTTCGGGGGCGCGGCCTTCGCCGCCGGGGCCCGCGTCGCGGTCGGGCGCTGCCCTTTCTGCGCGGCGCTCGTGGCACCACGTCCCGATCCACTGGCGGATGATTTTCTCGGCCGCGCTGGTTCTGGCGCGGCGCTCCAGTCATCGAAGCTCCAGGCGGCGGCGATAGCCCGGTTCTTCACCGCACCGCGCCGGTCCACCGGTTCGACTCGGCGCTTCGGCGGTGGGGCCGTGGCGCGGCCCCGGGTCTCGCCGGCCCGGGAGGTTTTCGCGCTCTCCTTGACGGAGGTTTTCGCCTGAGCGCCCCGCGTGGGCGCGGCCGGGCTCTTTCGCCCCGAGGACGGGCTCACCTTCCCGGTGGCGCGGACCTCGGGCTTGCGCCCGCTTCCCGCCTTGCTGGATGCCGCCTTGCCCGCGCCGCCACCTGTCTTGGATGGTCCCCGGCTGCCGCTGACCGCTTTCGCCATATTGAATGATTCCTTGCTGCCTTCGTGATCCCGGTCTCGCCGGTCCATGGCGCCGGTCTATTGAACGACCCTGGCGCCTGCCGGGTGCCACGTACCTCGCCCGCGAGGGTTTTGTGGCAACGTGCGTCCGCCGCTGTTTGGCATGCGGTTCGCTAACCCGCCTTTCCATAACATTAGTTGGGTGAAGTGCAAAGTATTGATTGCCTGGCGGACGACTTTGATTACCCTGCCTGCATGTCTAGCACGCCTCGGGACCCTCTGCACGACGCCTCGCCCCAGCCCAGTCCTCCGACGACGACAGGTTCCCCTGCGGGCCCGCGGCCCCCGGGTCGTCGCAGCCCGCTCTCCGCTCGGGCCGGCGCGGTGGCCCTGTGCGGCGAACCCCAGGCGGCCGAGCGTCTTCGCGTCGCGCTGACCGTCCCGCCCTTGCCGGTCCACCTGGATGCCGAGGAGCGCCAGCTCGTCGAGTCGTCCCTTTCGGTGCACCTGTTCCACAGCTTTGCCGCCCGCACCCACCCGCTGACCGTGCGCCACCTCTTGCGGGAGGTCGAACCCGGGCAAAAGGTGCTGGACCCCTTTTCCGGCAGCGGTACCGTGCTGGTCGAGGCCGCCCTGCGCGGGGCACAGGGGGTGGGGATGGACGTGGGCGAGTTGCAGGTGCGGCTGGCTCGCTTCAAGGCCACCCCGATGCCCAAGGGGATGCGGCGGTCGCTTCTCGTGCAGGTGGCCCAGGTGGCCGATCGCTCCGACGAGCGGGTGGCCAAGCGCCGACGCCCGGCCCGCACCTGGGACGACGTCAGCCACTTCGAGCCCCATGTTTATCTGGAGCTGTGCGGGCTGCGCGAGGAAATCGAAGGGGTCCGCACCGGCGATCGGCCGATCGGCGAGGCGCTCTTGCTGATGTTCTCGTCGCTGATCATCAAGGCCTCCCGACAGCGCGCCGAGTCGAGCCGCGAGGAGGTCAGTCGCACCATCGGCAAGGGGCAGGTGACCCGCTGGTTTCGCTACCGGGCGGAGGAACTGGACCGGCAGCTGGCGGCCTTCGCCGATCGAGTGCCCCCGCGGACGCCGCTGCCGCGCCTTCTTCGGGGGGATGCCCGCGTCGACATGCCGGCCCTTCTCGATCCCATGGGCACCGCGGATGTGGTCTTCACCTCGCCGCCCTACCTGGGGGTATACGACTATGCCGCCCACCACGCCAGGCGGGCCGCGTGGCTGGACATCGACCTGTCGTCGATAGCGGCTGGCGAGGCGGGCGAGATCGGCGCCCGCCGCCACGGGGCCGGGCTGCCGCAGCGGGAGATCTTGCGGCAGCATCAAGAGGACACCGATCGCTGGGTCGCCGCGGTTCGCTCGGCGCTGCGGTCGGGGGGCGTGGCGTATGTGCTGGTGGGCGATTCGGCGCTGCCGGGGCCCGGGGCGGCGGGAACGCTGGTGTCGTCTCCCGGAGATGCCCCGATCTTGGGAGCGGCGGAACGGGTGGGCCTGCGTCTGCGCGCCGCCTGCGCGGTGGAGCGCCCCTTGCCCCCGGCATCGGTGGCCATCGGATCGCCGGTGCGCCAGGAGCACCTGCTGCACTTCGTAGCGGAGTGATGCTCGGGCCCGGTTCGCCGGGGAGCGCGACTTTTGTATCAGTCCCGGTCCCGTTCTTCGTAGTAGCGGCTGAGCAGGTAGAAGGGGCTGCCCGCCAGGCGCAACTCGTTCAGCGGGCAGACCGGCTGGCTCTCGCACTGCCGGAGCAGGAGCCAGAGGCGCGCGCCGTCGTGGGCGTAGACGTTCCAGTCGCCGTCGCGGGGTTCGACGATGTCGAAGAGCCAGTCCAGGCCGGGGCGGGGCCGCGCCAGATCGCCGACCTGCCCGTGGAAATCCACGTACCCGGTCCTCATATACGAGAGATCGACGTCCGAAAGCACGCCCTGCTCGATGTCGGTGCCGGGGTGGGTGTGATAGGTACCGATCATGACCTCGTCCTTCTGCAGGGGGCCCAGGTCGGCGGGCATGAAGGTCAGGGTATCCCCAGTGAAGCGGAACGGGGGCACCACCACCCGAGTGACGTCCACGTCGTTCCCGCCGGGCAGGCGCCTGCCCAGGACGAAGGCCGCCACCTCGCCGAATCCCGGCTGGGCGTTGGAGATCTCCTTCAGGCGCCGGAGCTGGCACACCGTCCGGGCCCCGAAGCGCACCCGCGAAAGCCGGCCGGAGAGCATCACCGCCAGGCCCCGCGGCGCGGCAGTGCACCTTCCATCGTCCCCGTGCAGGCCGGGGTGGGGCAGGGCGTCCAGGTCCGACATGAGGATCGCGGCGTTGGCCATCGGGTCGACGGGGTCCAGGTGAGGCACGCCGGCCGCCAGCTCGCCCCGGGAAAGCCCCCGCTGAAGCGCGCCCATCGGCGCCACCGGCCGCATGGCGCCGATGTGCAGCGCCGCGGTGAGGACCAAGAGGCCGGTCAGATAGAGCGTGCAAGCAGCGTGGGGCGCGCGGGCCATGCCTTCCCTCGGGACCTGCGGACGGGCCACCCGGCCCAAAAAGAACAGTCCTGGCGTATCCCCAGTATGCCGCGCTCTGCCCAGATTTTGTTGAATAAAAAGTGTTTTGTATTACCTACAAATAATTGATTGAAGACAATGGACGCACCTGTGGCAGGTCCACGGAAGCATGTTGCCTACAAGGTGTGGGGACCCGGGAGCAAGGGCTTAGCCGGGGGTCTTGGCCAGGTCGGTATCGGGGACCAGGACCTGGGTGGCCCGAGGGGAAACGCGGATGGTGACCACGCCGCCCGCGCCGACGACGTAGCTTTTGTCCTGGTGGTCCAGCGGGTCCTGCAGAATGTCCACCAAGTGGGTCCCGGCGGAAAACGGGGTCTGCATCTGGCTGCCCTTGTAGGAGGTTTGGCTGGACTTGGCAGGATTTCCGGCGTCCACGGCGCTGACATTGGTCACCACCAGCACGCTCTTGTTGTCATGGCTGCGGGTGAAGGCCAGGATGCCGGCATCTTCTTCGCCGGCGGTGCGGTCGGTGGACCAGGTCACCCGCAGGTCGCCCCGGCGCAACGGTACGTAGCTCTTGCGCATCTTGATGAGCTTCTGGATCCAGCGGAAGGTGTCGTTGGTGGTGTCGAAGGCCGAGTGGGCCAGCATCTCGCGCTGGGCGCTGCTGCTGCCCAGGTAGGCGTTGCGCAGAATGGTGTCGAAGAGGCGCTCGCGGTTGGCCGGGTCGTTGCCGCCGTGGAATTCCTGCTCGGTGCCGTAGTAGATGCAGGGGATGCCATCCTGGGTCAGCATCAGCGCCAGGGCGTTGTGGAGCTGCCCGAGGGCCACGTCGCGGTTGTAGGGATCGTTGTTGCAGGCGTTGATCTCCGAAAGGAACCGCGAGACGTCGTGGTTGTCCAAAAAGTTCACCAGCAGGCGCGAGGGCGGGATGCCGCTGCCGTCCGGGGCCACCGGTCCGCCGGGGATGGGGTCCTGGTTGTAGATCGGCTTGCCCACCGCCGGGTCGGGCACGGGGACGCCCACCGGGGAGCCGTCTTTTTGCACGCCGCCGGTGGAGTGAAAGCGCCCGGTATTGTAGTTGGCCGCGTGCTTCTGGGCCTTGTCCGGCTGGAAGAGCAGGCGATCGTTCCACAGGGACTCGGCCTCCGTGGTCTTGCCGCTGCACTTGACCACGTCGCCGTAGACCTGGAACTTTTGCGAAAAGTAGAAGACCGAGTCCACTTCGTTGTTGTAGGTGTACGAGCCCAGGAGGCTGTCGTCGCCGTCGAAGGCCTCGCCGAACATCAGCCAGTTCTTCTTCGGCACGGTCAGCGGGTCGATGCCGTAGACCTTGGAGGTCGGGTCGCCGTGGACGTACTTGCGGATGCCGTTGGTGAACACCTGCCAGAACTCGTGCTCGACGTGCTTCAGGGTGTCGATGCGGAAGCCGTCGAAGTCGAACTCGCGGACGTAGCGGGCAAAGGCGTGGATGAAGCCCCGGCGCACGTCGTCTCGCCGGGTGTCCAGGTCCTTCAGGCCCCCGGGGAAGTCCGCGGTGGTCAACTGGTCCCAGTTGTCGTAGTTGGTGGTGCGCCCGTTGCGGTTGTAGACGCCGGGGCGGCTGAAGTCGAGGACATCGCCGTCGCCGGGCCCGTAGTGCACAGGATCCGGGACGACGCGGTTGATTTCGGGGATGTCGAGGAAGTGGATCGGCGCTTCGCCGTAGCTGCCCTCCTGGGTGAAGCCCTGGACGCGGGTGGGCTGAAAGTCGGGGTCGTATTCGTCGTAGCGGTGCAGGATGGCCAGGTCGTCGGTGGGGGTCTTGCCATCGCCCTGGGTATCCTTGGCGGTGGAGCCGGAGAGATTCTGGTCGGGCTGTCCGTTGCCGTTGATGTCGTAGTAGAAGAGCTGCCCCATGTGGTTGGTCACCAGGTCCAGGATGACCTTCATGCCGCGCCCGTGGGCCTGGTCGACCATCTCGCGCAGCTTGGCCGGGCTGCCGAAGTGGGGGTTGATCTTGTTCAGCGACTGGGTCCAGTAGCCGTGGTAGGCGTCGAAGCCGGCGTCGTAGTCGATGTTCTTGACGATGGGCGAGATCCACAGGGCGGTCACGCCGAGGGTTTGGAGGTAGTCCAGGTGATCGATGACGCCTTGCCAGTCTCCGCCCTGGTAGCGGCCGGGGGCGCTGTAGTCCACGCGGTGGTCGTTGTTGGGATCGCCGTCGGAGAAGCGATCGATGATGATCTGATAGATGACCTCATCGCGCCAGTCGCCGCCGTTCATGATGGCGGTGGTCGGGGTGTTGACGTCGTGGTCGTCGGCACAGCCCGACAGCGTCAGCAGGCCCGACAGCGCCAGTAGGCCGCAGAGGAGCAAGGAGGGGACGAAGGGCAGGGGGCTGCCGGGGAGTCGCCGGGGCTTCATGATGTCGACCTCGGAGGGCAGGCTAACCCGGCGCCTTGCCCCGAACAAGCGCGCAGGGGAGCAGGCCCCACGACGGGGGACATGACGCAGCGCAAAAGACCCGTTATCCTGGGAACAGAATGAGCCGCACGGCCACCCCGCATCCGGCTGGACAGCCGGCCGACGACATGGACGCGCTTTTGCGGGCTATCGAACGGCGCTACCGGCAGGTGGCGGCCCGGCTCTCGCCCTTCGAGTTGCAACAGCCCGACAAGGTGCCCGCCGCGCCGGAGGAGGACCTGAACGCGCTGCTCGACCGGGCTGCGCCGAAGAGCGGGCTTTTCGTCGGGTATTACACCAGGCAGGGATTGCAGGAGGCGCT
Source organism: Polyangia bacterium (assembly GCA_038231615.1). GTDB lineage: Bacteria > Myxococcota_A > Polyangia > Palsa-1104 > JAEUJZ01 > JBBRLA01. The sequence goes on from JBBRLA010000275.1 coordinate 7,104, forward strand.
GGGCCGCTACGGTTTTTTCGCCCGGATCGCAGCGACCCTGTGCTGCTCGCCGGAAGAACTGCACCTTTCCATCGACACCGGCGATCCCTTCCACCATGTTTTGCGGATTCATCATCATCGCGAGGCACTGCTGGTGGAACTGCGCCTGCACCTGCAAGAGCAACCCAGCGAGCCCTCGGCGCTGCCGCGGGGACCAGGGCCGGATGGTGCGGCCGGCTACGTCACCAGCGAATGGCTGCTTCTGCAGAACCCGAAGGCGACGTTCCCGATATACGGCGCTCCGCTTCGCTCTGCGCTACCGGAGAACGGCGCTCCGCTTCGCTCCACGCTACTGTCTGCTCGCCCGCGTCTGCCGGGGCAGCTTCACCCGGGCCTGGGCGTCGGGGCAGAGGTGCAGACCCTGCTGATCCTGCTCTGCGAGCGCTTGTGCCGCCACGGCCTGCTCGGCTACCCGGCCTTCTATCATACGGCGGTGCTCTACGCGGCGCGCTTCCGCTTCGTCGATCCCGCGGCCGAGGGAGAGTTTCGCGCATTGCGGCGGGATGCAGGAGGGCTGGCGCTCGCCGTGGCCTCCTGGGCGGTGGAGCTGGGCTGCGTCCGTGATGCGAATGGCCGGATCCATGAATGGGTGGCCCGGGAAGAGATCCTACCGATCTCGGAGGCCGCGCGGGCCTGGCTTCTGGACCTGGCCTATGTGGCGGCTTGCAAGGAGGCCGAGATGCAGGCGCACTTCACCTTCGATCTGGAACTGCTCGAGCGGCGCTGGCCGGCGGCGGAGCGCCAAGCGGAAGCCTTCGGCCGTCGGGTCTACGAGGCCGCTCTGTCCAGCGCACGCCGCTGACCTCGGTGGCTGGCGGTGGGCCCAGGTCCAACCGGTCGGGGTGTCAGCACGGGCCACAGAGGTCTTCCTGTCCGGTGGCATGTGCAAAAAAAGACATGGCAGCCAGGAATATGCCTTTTCGCTGTACAAAATATGCCTCCCTGGCCGATTTCGAGGAAAATGTGTATGTATTTTGTACATAGGTAGTTCCGGCCGGGGGGTATGTGCCTGGGGTAAGAGTTCCCGGTTGGGGTCTGCCGGCCTCTGGCATGATGACATCAGAGGTGGGAGAGCGGGTGCAGCCGCGATCCCGCGGGATGCCGAAAATCCGGTGCGGTTAGTAGAGCTTGCTGGGCGATCGGGTCCGGCGGTCAGACTGGGGGAGCGATCAGCAACTGAAGAGCTTCTCCAGTTCGCGCTCGACCTTGCCCTCGGTGGTCTTTTTGGCCACTGAGAGTTCCTTGATGATCAGGCCCTTGGCGGTGTCCAGCATGCGCCGCTCGCCGAAGGACAGGGTCTTGGTGGTCTTCAGACGGTAGAGGTCGCGGAAGACCTCGGCCACCTCGAAGAGACTGCCAGTCTTGATCTTTTCCATGAAGCCCCGGTACCGCCGGTTCCAGGTTTGCTTGTCGATGTGAACTTCTTTTTCCTTGAGGATGTCATAAACTTCACGGATCTGATCTTCCTGGACTACCTCGCGGAGCCCGACCTGCTCAGCCTTGTCCACCGGGACGAGGATGCGCATATCGCTGTCGAGAATCTTGAGGCTATAGAAGCGGTGAACCTTTCCGGAGATCTCCTTCTCATCAATCCCCACTATCTCCGCCACACCCTGCGCTGGGTAGACCGCCTTGTCACCGACCTGGAACTGGAGCATTAACGTCCCTCCTGCGCTCATGAAGCCGGGCAGCCTGCCTGGCTACCTCGATACGTAAAGCACGCGACGTGCCAATTTGAGGCACTTCCAAGAAAAACCGCCATTCTGGCCAGACATCCGATGACATCCCACACCGGGTATCCAGACCTCAGGTCACGGTGTGACATCAGGGTACATGAATCTGTGATCATGTGCGCCTGAATGCTACAAACCCCCTGAGACTTCAGTGGTTTGAGTGGTGCGAGGGCCCGATTTCCCCGGCGCGCAAGAGGACTGCGTCGATCATGGAGGGCGTCAGGCGGCCGGTAAACGTGTTCTGCTGAGAGACGTGGTAGCAATCGAGGAGCGGCGGCCCGCCCGGCAGCAGATGGAGCGCGCCATGGGTGAAAGGGATTTGCGCCGGACGGACCTGCACTCCACGGTCCCTCTGCGCCCGCAGGTAGGCGTCGTGGGCGATGGCCCCGAGGGCCAGGACCACGTTCACCCGGGCCAGCAGTTCCAGCTCGCGCAGCAGATAGGGGCGACAGTTGCCCACCTCGATGGGCGTGGGCTTGTTGCCCGGCGGGGCGCACCGCGCAGACGCCGAGATGTATACCCCCCGCAGCGACAGGCCGTCGTCGCGGCAGGTGGCGGTCGGTTGGTTGCACAGCCCCGCGCGGTGGAGCGCCGCGTACAGGAAGTCGCCGCTGCGGTCGCCAGTGAACATGCGCCCGGTGCGGTTGGCCCCGTGGGCCGCCGGGGCCAGCCCCAGGATCAGGATGTGGGCCTCTGGGTCGCCGAAGCCGGGCACCGGGCGCCCCCAGTAGGTCCAATCGGAGAAGCGCCGCACCTTCTGGGCGGCCACCTCTTGATCGTAGCGCCGCAGCCGCGCGCAGGCCTCACAGGAGGCGACGGTCTCGCCAAGGGCCTGAAGGCTGCCGCAGGAGCCGGCGGCGGCCCGGGTCAGTTCGCGGCGATCTACAGTGTGCGTGATCAGCGAAGCGGAGCACGGCTTGTCCACGGTGAGCGGCGAAGCGGAGCACGGCTTGTCGACACTCTCGGGCGGCATCGGGCCATGCTACGCGTTCGGGGCCACCTGCTGATCATCCCCCGACAAAATTCACCTTCACCCGACCTCAGAGACCGCATATCCTGCTTTATCCCCATACGCGCCTCCACGGCGCCCGTCGATCCGGATTGGTTCGGAACGAAAATCTACGATATGATCCCGCTGGGAGAATCCCAAGAATGCGACGACTGACCTGGCTCCTGCTCTTCTGGGCGTTGCTGCTGCCGCTGGCAGCCCGGGCCGCCGGGCGTTCCGTCCAGGCGGTGGTCCTGGAGACCCGGACCCTGGGCGATCTGCGCCCCGAAGACCGTGCCCGCATCGGCGATGCCCTGTGGGCGGCGCTGGACCGGCTGGGCATCCGGCGGGCCGCGGACAGCGACCGCGAGGCCGTGCTTTCCGGCGAACAGGACCTGCGCGCCTGCCTGGACCGCGACGAATGCCTGGAGCGGCTGGGCAGGCTTTTGGATTCGACCCACGTCATCGGCGTGCTTCTCTCGCGCACCGCCCCCACCGCCTTTCG
>JBBRLA010000276.1:0-10360 GCA_038231615.1 Polyangia bacterium
GAGGAGCGCACCCGAAAGGGAAGCGGGTTGCCGGGATCGCAATCCCGGCGTATGTTCCTGCCCCTGATGTACCGCGGCACCTGATCGCTTGACGATCAAAGGACCGCGGCGCCTGACGATCAAAGGACCGCGGCGCCTGGCGATCAAAGGACCGCGGCGCCTGACAATAACGACTAGCCGAGATCCCAGCCGCTGCCGCATGCAATGTGACGATACAGAGTCACATTGATGAAGTGTCATTTCAGGAAGAAGCACATGGCCGGAGCAGATTTTGGCGCACCCCCGCAACGACCGAGGGAGCGTACTACTGTACGTGACCGAAGGGAGTGAGGAGGTACGCCAAAAGATGCCCGGTCCAGGTGCTTCTGTTAGAACCAATGAGGAGGTCCACTTGAGTCGCGATGATCTGGTCGAGATGAGCGGCACCGTCACCAACGTGATGGTCGGCGGAAACTTCGAGGTGGTCACGCCGGAGGGTCACAAGATCCTGGCCCGGCTCTCGGGGCGCATGCGCCGCTTCCGCATCCGCGTGGTGCTCGGCGATCAGGTGTTGGTGGGGGTGTCGCCCTACGACCCGACCCGCGGGCTGATCACCCGGCGGACGTGAGCCGCCGCACAAGCTCCGCCACGATCCGCGGCGCCGCGCCAGACCTGTGTCCGGTCTCGGGGTCCAGCCGCAGGAGTTCGCAGGGGGCGTTCCGCATGCGGGAGTTGGCCTCGTCGGTGAGCAGGGGCAGGGCGCGGGCCGGGATGCCGTCCTCTGCATTGCCGACAAGGGCGTTGCGCCCGGCAGTGACCAGGTAGGACCACTCGGTCTCGTTGCGCAGGATCAGCGCCGGGGTGCCCACCGCGGCGGCTTCCTCTTGCAGCCCGCCGGAGTCGGTCAGAAGGGCCCGGGCGCTGGACAGGAGCGAGAGCAGGTCCAGGTACGAAAGCGGCGGCAGCAGGTGGATGCGGGGCGAAAGTGCCGCGAAGAGCCCGAGGCGCTCCACGACCCCACGGGTGCGGGGGTGCAAGGGCAAGGCGATGGGGTACCGCTCCGAAACGCGCAAAAGGCCGCGCAAAAGCCCCGGCAGTACCTGATCGGTGGTGTTCTCGGCCCGGTGGACGGTGCACAGAAGCAGGCGATCCGGGCTGGACAGGTGAAGCGCGACCAGCACCTCCCGCAGGATCGGCCTGCCCCGGGCCGCGTCGACGCACTTCAGCGCCGCGTCGATGGAGGTCGAGCCGACCACGCTGATCGCCGCCTCGGGGATGCCCTCGCGGCGCAGGTTGTCGTGGGCGATCTCGTCGGGGGCCAGAAGGTGGGTGGAGCAGTGGTCGGTGAGGACGCGGTTGATCTCCTCGGGCATGTCGCGCACGAAGGATCGGCAGCCGGCCTCGATGTGCACCACCTTGATGCCCAGCTTGGCCGCGGCCAGGGCCCCGCCGAGGGTGCTGTTGGTGTCCCCCAGCACCACCACCGCGGCGAAAGGCGGCCCCTTTTGCAGCACCCGCTCGACCCCTTGCAGGATGGCGCCGGTCTGGGCACCGTGGCTGGCCGATCCCACTTGCAGGGCCACATCCGGTGCCCGCAGGGCCAGGTCGCGGAAAAAGACGGCGTCCATCTCCAGGGAATAATGCTGCCCGGTGTGCAGCAGCACCTGATCGAAGGCCGGGTGGGCATCCAGGAGCGGGATCACCGGCGACAGCTTGACCAGCTCGGGCCGGGTCCCAAGGATGGTCAGGATTCGCAACCGGCCGCTCATCGCTTGATCGTCCGCTGCCAATTTTGGATGACGGTGGCGGCCCGGCGCAGGCGGGTGCGCAGGAGCAGCCCGGCCTGGAAACGCAGGTGATCGCGCAAAATGCCCGCCACCCGGGCCTTGGACTGCCCGTATTGCCGCACCCGCAGCACCGCCGGGTACTCGCCGACCACGAAGCCCAGGAGCAGCGCCTCCGAGAGGATCTCCGCCATGGACAGGTAGCCGGGGGACGAGAAGCGGACCTCCTTTATCACCTTGCGGCGGTAGGCGCGGAACATCGAGGTATAGGTGTAGATGTTCCAGTCGAGCAGGGCGCGGTAGACCAGCGAGGCCCCGCGCGAAAGGACCAGGCGGTACACCGGCACGCCCGCAACGCCGCCCGCGGGGTGGTAGGGGGAGGCGGTGACCAGGTCTACCTCGGGGGTCATGGCCTCCAGAAGGCCCGGGATCTCGCTGAAATCGTAGGTCCCGTCCACGTCGGTGGTGACGATGATCTCGCCGCGGGCGGCGGCAAAGCCGGTGTGCAGTGCCGCGCCCAGGCCCAGGTTCTTCGGGTGGGTGACGATGCAGGCGTCGAGGCGCTTGCCGAAGGCGGCGTGAAGGGCCGCGCCGGTGCCGTCGCGGGAGCCGTCGTCCACCAAGACCAGTTCGACGGGGCCATGGCGGCGGGTGACTTCGGCGAGGACCTGATCGATCTCGCGGACGAAGCGGGGCAGCGACTCGACTTCGTTGTAGCAGGGCACGACCAGCGAGACGGCTGGTTGGGTCATGGGATCATCTCCGGGAAGGTTCATGGGGTTGTCAAAAGCCGGGAGTCATGAGGTAGGCACCGGGCCCGCGGAGTCAAGGAATGACGCTGCATCGGGCAGGGCAAACTTGCTCAGGGTCATGGCACGGCGCTACACTATACAAGTTAATCAGACGAGGACCATCTTGACCGCCCGCGAACCGGGGCCTGCGAGTTTTCCTCGCCCCTTCGGCAAATACACGCTGCTCTCGCACCTGGCCATCGGTGGCATGGCGGACGTGTTCCTGGCGCAGCACAAGGGGCCCGCGGGCTTCGAGAAAGAGTGCGTGATCAAGCGCATCCTGCCCCACCTGGCCGTGGATCAGGAGTTCGTGCAGATGTTTCTCGACGAGGCGCGCATCGCGGCGCGGCTCTCGCATCCGAACATTGTCCAGATCTTCGACCTGGGGCAGCTTGGCGGCGACTACTTCCTGGCGATGGAGTTCGTCGACGGCATCAACCTGGAACACATCATGGACGAGGCGCGCGGCCCGCAGATCGCCCAGCGCGTCCTGCCCTGGCCCATCGCCGTGCGCATCGTCGCCGACGTGGCCGCCGGCCTGGATCACGCGCACAACGTGCGCGACAGCGCGGGCCGGCCGCTGCTTCTGGTCCACCGGGACGTGTCCCCCTCGAACGTCATGGTGAGCTGGGGCGGGGCGGCCAAGATCCTCGACTTCGGCATCGCCAAGGCGATGGTCAGCAGCGTGAAGAAGTCGCGCACCGAGGTGGGGACCATCAAGGGCAAGATCCCCTACATGAGCCCGGAGCAGCTTCAGGGATTTCCGCTGGATGGGCGATCGGATGTGTTCTCGCTGGGGGTGATCCTGTATGAGGCGACCTGCGGGGCGCGGCCCTTCCCGGCGGAGACCGCGGCGCAGTTGACGATGCAGATCCTCCACGACGACCCGAAGCCGCCGGAGGTGCTGATCGACGGCTACCCACAGGGCCTGAAGCCGGTGCTCCTGCGGGCGCTGGCCAAGCAGCCGGAGCAGCGCTGGCAGACGGCGCGGGAGTTCCAACTGGCGCTGGAGCAGTGCCTGAAGGACCACCACGCGGCGTGTACCGCCTACGACGTCGAAGCCTACCTGCGGGAGGTGTTCCCCGAGGCCCGCAGGCCCCGGCGGGCGATGGCCTCGGCGAGCGACGTGGGGGCGGACATGGCCCCGGACATCGCAATCGACCAGACCGAGGTCAGCCAGGTCGGCAGGGTGGCGACGCCGTACCAGAGCGGGGCCGATCACCGCATGGGCGCGCAGGCCGGCGGTGTGGAGCGAGCGCCCCGGGGTATGAAAAAGCCCGCTGAGCGGGAGAGAAGCCGGATGGAGCGGGACGAGAATCGGGACGACCTGAAGCTGGGCAGCGTGACCGGGCTGCATCAAGGGCCCGGCGGAAGCATGGCCGATCTGGCCAACTCGGCAGGTGGGCTCGACGAGATGGACGACGATTCGCGGCGGCCCCGGCGGGGCGGCGGCGGGATCGTGACCGTGGTCATCCTGCTCCTGGTCGCCGGGACCGCGGTGGGGTTTTATCTATTGCGGGGATACGAGCTTCAGAAGGAAAAGCTGGGGGACTCGCGGGTGACCGACGGGGCAAAACCTTCGCCGCCCCCGCAGCCGGCAACTTCGACGCAGCCGACATCGCCGACGCAGCCGGCAAGCACGCCGGCCCAGGTGAAGCCGGTGGTCACCGCTCACCCCGGTGAGACCCCTGCGCCCGTGAAGGCGCCTACCGCAATCGACCCCCCCAAGGTCAAGGTGCCCGAGAGGGACAGGCCGCGCCGCGTGGTGCATCCGACCCCGCCGGTCCACAAGCCCCCGCAGGACGAGCCGGTGCGCCTGCCCCGGCTGCCCACGCCGCCGCCGCCAGACCCGGAATAGATGCGGAGTGGCTCCTGACCCTCTCGATGGGGGCGAAAAGGGTCAGGGGTGCCTACCTGAATCAGGGGCCCCGTGAGCGTGAGCGTGAGCGTGAGCGTGAGCAACTTTTAGCCGGACCTACCGATGACTTGGCCCATGGCGACCTTTCAACGGCTCGACGTGCCGAGTTCTCCAGCTCATCGACGAACCAGCCTATCAGCGAGGCAATGAGCTGCTTGATCGGGTGATTGCGATGCTCAGCAAACTCTGCTGGTAAACGCTCACGCTCACGCTCACGCTCGCTCACGGACAGGGGGGGCCCCTGATTCAGGTAGGCACCCAAGGGTCAGGAACCTGACCCTTCCGGGCCTGAGATCGGATAAAATTCCCGCGGGCGTGTGGCCCCACTTCCGGCGGAGTTACCTTCATGGCGCGGCGCATCCTCTTCCCCTCTCTGGCACGGCGACTTGGTCTCCTGATCATCGCGAGCGTCCTTCTGGTGGCGCCGCTCGCCGGGGCCGGCCACGCCGCTCCGTCAGCCCCGGTCCCCGCCGCCGACCCCGCCGATCCTCCCGACCCTGCCGATGCAGCCGAGCCCGGCGAGGGCGCCGAGCAGGGCCTGGATCAGCTTTTTCAGGATCACCTGCAGAAGGGGGAGCAGGCCCAGAAGAAAGGGGACCACGACGGGGCCATCCGCGAATTCCGGGCGGCGTACCAGCTTGACGCGCAGCCGGTGATCCTCTTCAAGGTAGCCCGCTCTTACCACCTGAGCGGCCGCAACAAGGAGGCCCTGGAACTGTACCAACACTTCCTCAAGGACGAACCCGGCACCCCCCTGCGGGCCGAGACCATCGGCTACATCCAAAAAATCCGCGAGCAGGACCAGCGAGAGAGCAAGCCGCTGTGGAAAAAGGGCTGGTTCTGGGGGATCGTCGGCGGCGCGGTGGTGGTGGTCGGGGTCGGCATCGGCCTGGGGGTGTACTACGGCCAGCGCGGCGGGCAGGTCATTCAGTAGCTGAACTTCTAGACCGCAGCCGATAACAGTGCACCGGCCCCTCGAAGCCCTTGACCATCACCTGCTCCGGCTGGCCCAGCGAGATCGAAAGCGGGCCGGCTGCCTGGTCCGCCACCGCCCCGCCCATGAGGATCTCCCCGGGGCCCGCCAGGCTGCACAGCCGCGCCGCCAGGTTCACCACGGAACCGATCACCGTGTGCTCCATGCGGTGCTCGCTGCCCATGTTGCCCATGACCACCTCCCCCAGGCTCAGGCCGATGCCGACGTGGATCGGCACGGCGAAGGCCTGTTCCAGGTTCATCCGGTGCACCGCCTGCTGGATGGCCAGGGCGCAGCGGGCCGCCCGTTCGGCGCGCAGCGGCCCCTCGAAGATCGCCAGCACCGCGTCGCCCATGAACTTGTCGATGGAGCCGCCCTCGCCCTCGATCAGATCCGCCTGCACCCGGATGTAGGTGTTGAGCATCTTCACCACCTCCTCGGGCCGCAGCCGCTCGGAGATGCGGGTGAAGCCGCGGATGTCCGACTCGATCACCGCCACGTTCACGCGGTGCCCGGATTCCAGGTGGACCCCGCCATGGCGTACCGCGGACTCGATCATCCGCGCCGTGTGCCGGGGCAGGAACTTGAGCATCTCGAAGCGCTCCTTGAGCTTGCGGATCACCTGGTTCAGCGCCAGCGCCACCGCGGACAGCTCGTCCCTGCCCGAGACCGTGACGTGGTAGTCGTAGTCCTCGTTCTGGATCGCCCCGGTGCCACGCAAAAGCGCCTCGACCTTGCGCCGCATGTACCAGTGGGTCCAGACCCCGAAGCCGAAGATGATCAGGGTCAGGGCGCCCCCGCCGACGAACATCTTGGCGGTGAGTTCGCTGATCTCGCGCAGGTAGGCCTCGACCCCCAGGTCGATCTGGAGGATGGCCACCCCCTGGCCACGGGCATCCACGATCGGCGCCAGCCCGCTGATGAAGGTGCCGTTCTCATCCGTGTAAAGGGGGGTGCGCACGGCGTCCCTGGCGCTCATCACCCAGCGGTAGAGGGCAAGAAGGGCCGGCGGCGGACAATACTGCGCGCCGACGAACGTCTTTTTCTGGAGCATGGCCACGAACTCATAGCAGCGGACATTCCCGGGGCTGTGGCGCAGGATGTAGACCTGATCCTCGCGCAGGTGGTGCTCTTTCTGTAGCCATTCCAGGGAGCGGCGCAGCCTGTGGAACGCGGGCCCTTGCGCGTCGGCGTTGTCATGAATTTGCCGGACGTCGTCGGCCAGCAGGAACGGCGCCGCGGTGGCCGCGGTGGACTCCAGGGCCAGGCCGAATTTGTCCACCACCTCGCGCTTCTGGATCTCGTGCAGCCGCCAGATGCCCAAAAGGAGCAGCCCGACCATCACCAGGGTGTAGAGGCCCACGAAGCGAGACACGAAGGACCGCCACCAGGGGATCACGTCCAGGGTTGGATGAGAGCGCGGCTTGGGTTCCTGCTGCATCGCGTCGGGTCGGTTCCGCTGGTCAGTGTAACCGGTTTCGTGGCGGAAGCGGTATCCTGCCAGGCAATCGAGATGGCCTCGGAGGAAAGACAGATGGACCCAGAGACAATCAGCCGACGCCAGTTTCTGGCGACGGGGGCCGTGGCGGGCGCGATGGGGATCGGTGGGGCACAGGGCGGCGTCGCGGGGCCGGCACAGGCGCCCGCGGTGCACGCCGTTCGGCGAGGCGGCAAGGCGGTGGTGGTGGCCTCGGCCAACGGAAATCAGTACAAGAACGGCGGCCCGCGGACCTGTGTCGCCGAGGCCTTCCTGCGCCAGTCCCGCGGCGAGGATCTGCTCTCGGCGCTGCTCTTCGGGGTCAACATCCTCGAACTGGACCCCGAGGAGACCAGCGTGGGCTACGGCGGGCTGCCGAATGCCGACGGAGTGGTCCAGCTCGACGCCTCGGTGATGGACGGGCCCCGGCGGCGGGCCGGCGGGGTGGCGGCGCTGGAGGGCGTGCGCACGCCCTCGCTTTTGGCCCGGGCGGTGGCGGACCACACCGACCACCACCTGCTGGTCGGCAAGGGGGCGCAGGACTTCGCCCGGCGCATGGGCTTCAAGATCGAGGATGACCTGAACACCCCGCGGTCGCGGGCCCTGTGGCTCGAATGGAAACGGCGCAGCGACCCGGATCATTATCTGGACCCGGTGAAGCGCGGCGAGGCCGGCGAACGAGCGGCGCGGGACATGATGGCCGAGGGCCTGATCGACCCGGCCCACTACCATGGGACCATCAACTGCATCGGGGTGAACGCCCGCGGCGACGTCTGCGGCGTGACCACCACCAGCGGACTGGCGTGGAAGATCCCGGGGCGGGTCGGGGACTCGCCGGTCCTGGGGGCCGGGCTCTACGTGGACGACCAGGTGGGCGCTGCCGGATCGACGGGGCGCGGGGAGGCCAATCTGTATCACCTCTCGTCCTTCCTCATCGTCGAGGAATTGCGTCGGGGCAAGCATCCCAAGGACGCCGGGATGGTCGCGCTCTCACGCCTGCGTGAAGGCACCCGCGAGAAGCGCCTGTTGAACGGCAAGGGCAACCCCAACTTCAATGTGAAGTTCTACGTCCTGTCCCAAAAGGGCGAGCATGCCGGGGTCTCGCTCTACGCGGGCAAGGAAGCGACCTACGCCGTGTGTACCGAGCACGGGCCGCAGACGCTGCCCTGCGAGGCGCTGCTGGGGGAGGAAGAGGGTCCCTGAGTATACCGCCCGCCGGGCGCCCGTGACTCGCGAGTGACGAAAGATGCAGGGCGACGGCGGTTAACCTTGTGGCAAGGCCGAAAGACGCAGGGCGACGGCGTGAATATCAGGATGCGAAGATTTCGGTCACTGAAGAGGCAGTGACGGCGATATCAGCCCAGCCCTCCAGCGCGGCCAGATCCTTTGAGTCGAGAATCCGCGGCCACATCACCGGCTTGGAGAAGGCGGCGGGGTTCGATGTGGCGCTGAGGAAACCCTGCGACCCGGATGTCCTGGTCCGCGCGATCCAGGGCAAGGGGGACAGCCGATGAAGTGCCAGATCTGCCGGCGGAGAGCGGGCGTCGCCGCCTACCTGGATGAAGACTGGATCGGGCTTCTCTGCCGGCGGTGCCACTTCGAGCTAGTGCGCCTGCTCAGCTCCTTCTGCATGGAGCGGCGGCGCTACGCAGTGTGGACCGTGGGTGGGCGGTGCAGGTCGTCAAGGCCCTTTTGGTGATGGGGCGGCGGTGAGGGCACCTGCCGATTAAAGCACACCGATCGGGCCGACCTGCTCGTACTGCCGGGCTAGCTGACCTCCTTGCCGTAGGGCCAGCCGTCCACCGGGTCCCAGCCGATCTCTCGCAGCGCCCTGGCCAGGGAGAGTGGGTCATGGCGCTTGATGCGGAAGATGCTGAACTCCCGCGCCGGCCCATCGCTGACTTGCACCCGCGCCCGCGCCTCCACCGCATAGCTCCCGGGGATCGGGCTGGCCCCCAGGTTCAGCTCCACCCTTATTTCTACTGATTCGAAGTCCGGCACATACCGGCGCAGGAGGGCCCCGCAGCCGACAGGGCCCCGCCGGCTGGCCGGTGGGGAGACCCGCGATGCCGGCCCAGGTGGCGCTGGGGCGGCGCATTCGGCAAAAAACTTGACCTTGTGCGTCCCTCGCGCGACGGTCCTGCCATTCCGCCACCAGCCAGGGGAATCCCATGCCATCTCTGCTCCACGAAATCCCCCTTCTGCTCATCGAGGATGAGCCGTCTCTGCTCCTGCACTTGCTCTCGCACTCGCTGAAGCTGGAGATCCCGGCCTTCACCAAGCTCACCGTTGGTCCCGCTGACCACAACGAGGTCCTAGTCATCGGCGGCCAGTCCGACCGGGTGCTGATCCTGTCCAGACCCGATCCCACCGAAGAGGAGCCGGGGCGAACCAAGCCCGTGCTCGGCATCATCAATGAGTCGCAGCTCGACCCCGACGAGGAAAAGTGGCTGAGCTGGCCCCACTACCACTCCAGCCTGCGGCGCAAGCTGGGGTGTACGGTGTGGCTGGTGGTGATCTGTCCCCGCGCGGCCACGGCCAAGTGGGCCGCACGCCCGGTGCCGATGTATCAACCCGAGAGCCGCTTTGTGCCCCTGGTGCTGGGTCCCGCCGAGATCCCCCGCGTGAGCAGCCTCGAAGAGGCCCGGCTGCGCCCGGCGCTGGCGGTGCTCTCCGCGGTGGTGCATTCAGGAGAACCCGACAGCATCGAAGTCACCCGCGCCGGGCTCTACGCGGCAGACTTGATTGCCGAGAGGGGCGGGAGAAAGTATGATGACCTCATCCTGGATTTGCTGGACGACGCCAGCATCCAGCTCCTGGAGAAGATGCTGATGCAGAACGAAGACCGTCTGTTTGAGAGTTTCGGGCACGGCTACCTGGGCACCAAGCTCAAGGCCAAAAGCGAGGCCAAGGGCAGGGCCGAGGGGCAGGCGAAAGCTCTGCTCATGATTCTGTCCGAGCGGGCCCTGCCAATCTCCGAGGAGCAGCGGCAGCGCATCCAGTCCTGCCAGGACATTCCGACGCTGGATATCTGGTTCAAACGCTCCCTGCGCGCCACGTCCGTGGACGAAATTCTCGCATAGAGCTGGAGAGGTTCGCCGATTCGCCCTCATTTGTGCCTTCAGATCGCCGATCGGGCACACCGGTCCCGAGGTACCCAGAATGCCCATCGCATACATCGCGAAGCTGGCCCGCTGGGCCGCATGACGTAGGACCCGGCCGATGCTGCTGAAATATTTTTTCAGTCTCCGCTGAGCGGGAGTATCCAGAGTGTAGCTCACCCCTCCTAGAATCCAGAGTTTCGGGTAAAATTGAGTCAGTGGAGTGTCTGGTCCCGTCGAGAGCCGACTCAATTTCTCCCGAAACGCTGGAATCTACCCCTGCCCGGCGGTGGCAAGTTTTCCTCTTTCGCCGTACTTGACGCAGTAGTGTTAGGAC
>JBBRLA010000277.1:0-10286 GCA_038231615.1 Polyangia bacterium
AAGGTGCCGCCATGGGAGATGTTCCTGGTGTAGTCGGCGAAGAAGGCGTTGAGCTTGCGGTATTCGACACGGAGCTGGATCGAGGCGCGGGGGCTGTTGCGGCGTTCTTGATCGCCGCGGCTGACGATCGCGTCGGTTGATTCGGCGGGGCTCGTGGGGTCGGTGGGCCCTCGGGGGTCTCGATCATCGGTCATGGTGGAAGCTCGACGAGGCCTGGGGCCTGGACGTACGCTAAACTCCCGGCGCACGGGATGTCAACCGGCTTCTGAAACAGGTTTCATCGGTATGCGCGAGATGACCTCCTTGCTTGTCTACCTGAAGACCCAGGGCCTGCTGGAACTGCGGAAGTGGAATGATCTGGTTCCAGTTCCCTAGTGAAAGAAGAGCCGCCAGCCCACGATGCCGAAGCCGAGGAACACCAGCATTCCGATCACCACGGCCCACAGGATGTACCGGCCCATGTTCATTTCCATGCCCGGCTTGATCCCGCCGCCGATCGGCGGGGTGTTCGAGATGCTGCTCGGTGGGCCCATGCTCATGGGAACCGGCAACGAGGTCGAGTGCTGCTGCGCCACCGCCGGGCCCATCCCAAAGGCGGCCCCGGTCCTCGTCTCTGGCGCCGGCCCCGTTGAGATCAACGATGGCTGCCCGGTGTAGGTCAACCCCGAGGGCACGACCCCGCCCGGGGCGACGGAGCCTCCGGCCGGTTTCACCGAGGCCGGTTTCACCGAGGCCGCCTGCGCGTCCTTCCCCTCGATTTCCGCTGCCGCGCCCAGCTCCGCCAGCATCTCGGTCACCGATGCAAAGCGCTGTGCCGGGTTCTTCGACATGGCTCGGTCGATCACCGAGAGGACCCGCTCAGGCAGCTCGGGGCAAAGTTGCCCGAGCGGCGGCGCGGGCTGCGTCACCACGCGGATCAGCACCCCGGTCAGCCCCTCGTCGCTCTCCTGCTGGAAGGCCACCCTGCCACTGAGCATCTCGTAGAGAATGGTGGCCAGCGCGTACTGATCGGTGCGGCCGTCGATCTGGCCGACGCGCCCGGCGGCCTGCTCGGGCGACATGTAGCTCGGCGTCCCCAGGAGCGTCCCATCGGTGGTCATGCCCGGCGTCCCGGCGTCGGGGTTCTTGATCTTCGAGATGCCGAAGTCCACTACTTTGGCGATCGACAGGGTGTGGCCGAGTTCCTGCTGCCGCACGAGAAAGATGTTTTGCGGCTTCAGGTCGCGGTGGACTACCCCCCGGTCGTGGGCCGCCTGCAGCGCCGAGCCCACCTGTCGGGCCAGTTCCAGTGCCTCGCCGAGGGGCAGGCGGCGCTGCCGTTGCAAAAGGGCATACAAGTCCTCGCCCTCCAGATATTCCATCACCAGGTAGGGCATGCCGTTGTCGAGCTGATTGAAGTCCACCACCTCGACGATGTGCTGGTGCTTCAGGGCGCTGGTGATCTCCGCCTCTTGGCGGAAGCGGGCGAAGACGTCGCGGTTGGCCGCCATCTGGGCATGAAGCACCTTGATGGCGAAGCGACGGGGCAGACGCAGGTGCCGGGAGGAATACACGGCCCCCATGCCACCCGCCCCAAGTTGCTTCTCGATGACGTAGGTCCCATGGAGGGTCTGCCCGACAAGCGGGTCTATAGGGTCCACAGATGCCGGAGGCGCTTCGTTGTCTGACATGATCTGTGCCCCTATGATAGCTGATAAGTGGCGTCGAGCCGGATAAGTGGCAAGTGGCGTCCAACCCGAAGAGCAGAAGTACAGAGGTCTTTGAGGCCGGCCGCGCTACCGGGGCACGAACGCGTAGATCCTGTCGTCGCCGGCCACGTACACCTTGCCCTGCGCGGCGATCGGGGTGACGAAGCGCCGCACGAAGGTCATCTTGTCCCCCGCCCCGCCGCCATTCAGGAGCACCTCGCCGGTGTCGCCGTTGAAGGCGTAGAGGCGCTCGCTCTTCTCCGACCCCACCGCCCACACCACCGACTCGGCCTGCCCATCTGTGGTGCTGACCATCGGGGAGCCGTCCCCGTGCTGGTCGGCGCAGAACGCCGGGGCCAGCGTCGGCGGACTCCCGGCGACAATCTTCACCCCGATCAGGTTCCCTGCCGGGCAACCCACGCCCTGTCCCTTGAACACCACGTAGCTCCCCTTGGGGGTGGTGTAGGCCGCCGCCGCGTTGATGATCTCCGTGCTCGACGCATGCATCATCGCCATCGGATCGCTGATCCCGCCCAGGCTCTGGCGGTTGAGCAGGTAGACGTTGCCGTCCTTGCCCAAGGCGATCACCACCTGGGACGGCGTCGATCCCGCCACGGTCATGAGGATCGGCCCCGACCCGCTGAGGTCCACGTCCCCATCGTCGAGCGCCTTCCAGTTCTTCGGCGCGAAGTAATCGGCGGTCTGGCCGGAGGAGGTCGGCCCGGGGCCGAAGCGGAACACCGCCTCGCCGTCACTCCAGGTGGTGGCCGAGAACGTGTTGCCGGTGGTGGCGTAAATATGCGCCCCATCGCTGGACAGGCCGCCAGGGGCCCAGATGCCGCCGCCGCGGGGGGCGCGGGTGGCCCATGCCCCGACCTTGCCGGGCTGGATCGTCGGGATGCCCACCACCCAGCCAAAGTACGAGGCGCAGTCCCCGCCGTGCCCGCCGTAGGGAATGTAGAGCGTGCCGCCCATCAAAGACAGGGCCCCGCGCTGGTTCTGCACCTCGGAGACGAAAGGGTGGCCGTTGGCCGTGGCGGTGGCGTTGACATCGATGGGCCAGCCCATCCGGGTCTTGCCGTCGTCGATAGACAGGGCGTAGATCATGTGCCGCTTGGTGGGGCCGCCATCGGGGGTAATCATGGCGTCCAGGTACATCGTGCGGGTCGCAGCATCGATGATCGGGGTACCGGTGACGCCCAGGGGATCGATGTTCCCGCACGGGAGCGCGGCCAGGGGCACCGGGGTGCCCAGCTTGCGCTGCCACACCACCGCGCCGTCCTTGGCAGACAGCGCCGACACTTGGTTCTTCTCGGTGGCGATGAAGAGCACGTCCTTGCCGCCGGGGGCGTTCTCGGAGGCTGCCATGAACAGGGGCTGGGCGTAGGTCGGCCCATCAATCGGGGCGACGAAGGTGGGGTCCAGGTGGAAGGTGCGGGCGGCGGCGCGGGTGATGGTGCGCTGGACGTAGAGGCCGTCGCGGCTCTTGCTCTTGTGATGCTCGAACACCGATTCGGAGGTCGGATTGTCGGCCATGTCCATCGCAATGCCGCCGTCGGGGAATGACACCACGCCATCGGCCGCGCCGGGGTCATCCGAGCAGCCAGCGACGCCCAGCAGGGCGAGGACGGCAACCGTGATCCAAGGTTTGAGTGGATGTTGCATCACTACATACTTACCGATCCCTGGGCCTTCCGCCATCCCCTCAGCGAGGGAAATCGTCGTTGCCACCTGATCAAAGACCCGTTCCCGCGGGGGGAGCACCGCACGCGGGGGTGGGCGTGGCTCATGTAGGCCCACGTCGGGTGCGCCACCAGGGCATCGACTCGTCGGGGATGTGGAAGCCCTGGAAGCAACCCACGGCGGGTCGCGCGGGCTGCAAAAGAAGCGCCGGGCCCTGCGGGGAGGGCCTGCTAAGGGAGTCATTTGCCGGTTTTTTTCGCTGTCTAATAGCGCGGGTAGCACGGGTAGCGCGAGGCAGGGGCCACGAGTTCTTCATGTATTGGTAATCGCCGGTTCGCGCCAGAAATTAAGCGGCAAACGCATCTTTCGTCACGGAAGATAGATTTTCGCTGGATTTATCATCCCTGCCGGCCAGGGATGGGGGGTCAATCTGGGCTATCGCCAACGGGTAACGTGCCAGGCTTTCTTGCCCCGGCGCAGGGCTATGATGCTGCCGCAAAGGAGGCTCTCGCTTTTCACGCGATCGTCGGCGCCGACCTTCCTGCCGTTGACGGTGATCGATCCGTTGGCCAGGAACTCGCGGGCCTCGCGCTTGGATTTCACCAAAGTAGTCTCTATAAGGACATCGACCAGGGACAGCCCTTCCCCGTGCAGGCGGTCCTTCTGGTGATCGCTGCTGGGGACGCTGGCGAAGACCTCGTTGAGGGTGTTCTCGGGCCGGGAGGCGACCTCCCCGGAGAAGAGCGCCGCCGCCGCCGCCTCGGCGCCTTCCCGTTCGGCGGTGCCGTGGAGCAGCTCGGTGGCGTGGCGCGCCAGGGCCCGCTGTGCCGGTCGGGCGCCCGGGTCCTTGTCCTTGGCCGCGGCCAGGGTGTCGATCTCCTCCTTGGGAAGCAGGGTGAAGGTCCGCAGGAGGCGGATCACGTCGGCGTCGTCGGTGTTGAGCCAGAACTGGTAGTAGGCGTAGGGGCTGGTGCGATCGGCGGTGAGCCAGACGGCGCCCTTCTCGGTCTTGCCGAACTTGCCCCCGTCGGCCCGGGTAAGGAGCGGCGCGGTCAGCCCGAAGGAGTCGTTGTGCCCCGCGGGCAGGGCGCGGCGGATGAGGTCAATGCCGCTCACGATGTTGCCCCACTGGTCGCTGCCGCCCATCTGCAGGGTGACCCCCATCTCCCGTCGTAAGTACAGGAAATCGTAGGCCTGCAGGAGCGCATAGCTGAATTCGGTGTAGCTTATGCCCTGGTCGCGGTTGTGCAAGCGGTCGCGCACCGCGTCGCGCTGGATCATAGCGTTGACGGAGAAGTGCTTGCCGATGTCGCGCAGGGCCTCGATGTAGCCAAGCTTGCCCAGCCAGTCATGGTTGTTGACCAGGCGGGCGCCGACGGGGCCGGGGGACAAGTCGAGGAAGCGGCCGAAGATGCGCCGCTGGCCGGCGATGTTCTGCTCGACGACCTCGGGGGTCAAAAGCTGGCGCTCGGCGGACTTGAAGGAAGGGTCGCCGATGAGGCCCGTGCCGCCGCCCACTACGACGACGGGCTGGTGGCCGGCGCGCTGGAAGTGGCAAAGGAGCATGATGGGGACCAGGTTGCCGATGGTCAGGGAGTCGGCGGTGGGATCGAAGCCGACATAGGCGGCGCGCTGGCCGCCGCCGAGGTGGACGCTAAGGTCTGGCTCAGAGGTGGTCTGCTGGAGAAGGCCGCGCCAGGCAAGTTCTGCAAGAAAGTCAAAGTCGGTATGCACGGGAAAAGACTAGCGCAGACCAGGGGGAGACGGTAGGGCCAGATTCAGGGAGACGGTAGGGCCAGATTCAGGGCAGCGGCGGCACCTGGATCTGTCCGCGGATCACCCCGGTGGCGCCGTTGTCGAGCTGCACGTAGAGCTTGCCCTGCTTCAGGTCGTCCAGGAGCAGCACCCCCGACCCGGTGCCCTTGACGTCGCAGGTGCCCTGGGTGTGATCGGCACCCTGCGTCCCGTCCATCTGGATCAGCCCGCAGACCGCCGCCGCCCCGCTGTTCTGGCCCCGGGCGCCCTTGAAGATCCCGGCCAGGGTTACCATCGCCCCCATCGCCCGCGCATCGTGCGTCAGGAGCCACGAAAGGTGGGTGTGGTCCTCGCTCAGGAAGAAGGCCACATTCCCTGTCGCCCCGGTCTGCGACATCGGCACCACCTGCTGGCCGTCGAGCAGCGCGTTGAAGGGCAGCGCCTTCCCGCGCAAGAGCTGCCCGCGCAGCTCCCCCCCGGAGAAGTCATTGGTGTGGACGTTCAGGTACGAAAGCCCGCCCTTCAGCAGGTACACGTACTCCGCCTTCTGGGGTGGCATCACCTGGTCCGCGCTGAGGGTGCCGCTGGACATCTGCGCATCCGTCGTCGGCATGTCGATGATGTGCGGCCCCTCGAAGCCGAACTGCCCGCGGTGGATGTGCACCCCGCTGACCCCGCCGACGATGTCGTGCTGGTAGCGGTAGCTGATGCTCCCGGTCACCGGGTCCAGCGTCACCGTGGTGGTCCCGGTGTGGGTTGAGCCGGTGGGCGGCATCTCCTCCCAGCCGCTGAGCACCCCGAAAAGCTGCACCGGCGCCGGTTCCAGCGCCGGGTCGGTCGGCCACACCTGCGAACGCAGCTCGCCGCCGGGGAACGCCGCGGAATGCACGTCCACGTAATAGTTGGTCGCTTTCAGGTCGGTGAGCTGATCGGCGGCGATGGCCAGCGTCTCGGTGGTGCCGCTCTGGGTCTGCAAGGGGAAGACCACCGGCCCGGTCTCGCCGCCCTTGCCCCGGTGAACGTGGGCCGCGGTGGCGCCGATGACGTGGTGCACGAGGTTGTAGGTGAAGTGGGCGCCATCGTCCCCCAGCACCAGCCGGAAGGTGCCATCGGAGTCGCTGGCCGTGGGCGGGACCTGCGACCCTCCCGAAAGCGCCCCTTGCGCGAAGGTCGCCATGCACCGGTGGGCCGGCAGCACGCACAGGGAGTTGGCGTCGACGCAGTCGCTGCTGACGTTGCAGAAGCCCGGGGTGTCGCGGACGCAGGCGAAAAGCGGCAGCAGCGCGAAAAGCGGCAGCAGCGTAAAATGAGGCAGCCGCCCAAACAGGAGCAGTTTCTTGCCCATCTAGAACCTCCCCGCGAGCGTCAGCATGGCGGTGTGGGGCCCCTCATGCGTGGCCTGCCGGTAGTCCACCGCGAACAGGGCCCCGCCGCCCGCGGCGACGAGGGCCCCGCCGACCAGGACGCCGATGCCCAGGCCCAGGGTGTCGAGCTGCTGGGGGCAAAGCTTTTGCCCCGCTAGCAGGTCGCAGGTCGGGCGGCCATCCAGCGCCAGCAGGGTGGCCCCGGCGGCGATCGCCAGCAGGCCGGCCCCGGCCAGCACCCACTTGGCGATGCGAAAGGGGCGCCGCGGGCCCTGCGGCACCTGTGATATTGGGGGCGGCGGTTGCGCGACGGCGGCGGAGACCGGATCCGGGCTCCGGGGCGGCTCCTGTCGATCGTCGGTCTTTCGCTGCCGCTCCATCTCGGCGCGGACCTCGGTCATGTAGCTCTCGGTCTCGGCGCGCAGGTCGGTCTGGGGGTCCTCGCGGAGGAATCGCTCGTACAAGTCCAGGGACTCCTGGGGGTGCCCGATCTTGCGGTGTGCCTGCCCCAGGTTGAAGAGCAGCATCGGACGCGGGCGGGCCTCGTAGGCGGACTGGAACTCCTCGATGGCCTTGTGGTACTGCCCGCTCTTGTAGTAGATGACGCCCCGCTCGTAGTGTTCTTTAAAAGCGCCAGCACCGGCGCTCGGACTTGCGGAGGAAGGCAGTTCTTCCCCGGACCCGCGCCCCGGTGCGAAGGCAAAGGACAGGCACAGCAAGAAGGGGAAAAGAATAAAAATACTAGCGCACCGGATCGACCCGGACATCGTCATTCGAAGGCTCCTTGGCATTCTTATCAGGCTGGGTCACCGACGCCGCTTCCGGGGAGCGTGGGTCCCGCCTGGAATCCGGCGGTCGCGGCCGGACGTGGCGCCCCGCCGGAAAATCGCGGGACGGCGGGAAAAGAGCGGACGGGGCCGCAGGGAGAGCAGATGGGGCCGCAGCCAGAAGAGACAGGGTCACCACCCGGTCGGCGTTCTGCTCCCGGGAGAGGCTCAGGGGGGCATCCTTGTAGCCCGGAAGACGCAGGGCCAGCTCTTCAGCGCCGGGCTGGCGTTCGCGATCGAGCCGAAGTGGGGTGCGCCCCAGCTCCGTCCCGTCTATCAGACGCACCACCCGGGCGCCCTGGGGGGCGCTGTCGAGCTGCCAGGTGATCCGCTCCAGCTTGGCATCGGCTCTCTGGGTGGCCGGGGCCGTCTTGGGCGGTGCCGGGGCATCGAGCAGAGCGGGCCGGTCATGGTGAACCCTTTGTACCGCCAGGCTGCCCAGCACGACGACGACGAGGGCCGAACCCAGCGCGGCGGGGATGGCCAGCCGGAAGAACCGGGTGCGGGGCGGCAGCACCGCCTGACCGGAGATCATCCCCGAGGGCGTGGCGCTCTCGGGGCCCGCGACGGAGACCGCCGAAAAGCCCGCCGAAGACACCGATGGATGCGAGGGGGACAAGGTCACCCTGCTCAGAGAACTCACCGGGGCCGCGCCGGTGGCCCGGGCGCCCAGGCGCTCCAGGGTGCCCACCACCTCGGCCATGGTGGGGCGGTCGGCGGGCTCCTTGGACAGAAGCTTATGGACCAGTTGCGCGACCTCGGCGGAGGTGCCCGGGGCGGCCTCGCGCAGGGGCAACGGTTCCTTGTAGATGTGCATGGCGATCAGGGCCCCGGCGCCCTCGCCGGTGAAGGGGGTGCGCCCGGCGATCATCTCGTATAAAACCACCCCCAGGGAGTAGACGTCGGCCTTGCCGTCGACGTTGCCGGCCCCCTTGCACTGCTCCGGGGACATGTAGCGCGGGGTCCCCATGACCACGCCGGTCTGGGTCGGCACCGGGGCGACGGACCCGGCGGGGGGGGGGCCCGAGAAGGCGTCGATGGCCACCTTGGCGATGCCGAAGTCGAGCACCCGGGCGCGCTCGCCCCCCGGGGCCTCGGCGTCGGGGACGATGATGACGTTGTCGGGCTTGAGGTCGCGGTGGACGATGCCCTTTTCGTGGGCCGCGGCCAGGGCGGCGGCGATCTGCCGGCCCAGGCGCAGGGCACCCTCTCCCAGACGGGGGATGCGATGCAGCCGGGCGGCCAGGGACTCGCCGTCCACGTACTCCATGACGATGTAGGCCGACCCGTTGTCGAGCTGTCCGTAATCGAAGCTGCCGACGATGCCCGGGTGCTGGACCACGTTCACCGCCCGCGCCTCGTTGAAGAAACGCGCCACCAGCGACGGCTCGTTGGAGTACATCGAGCGCAGCACCTTCACCGCCGCCCGGCGGCCGATGGTCTCGTGCACCGCCTCGAAGACGGAGCCCATGCCCCCCTCGCCGATCTTGCGCACGACGCGGTACTTGCCGATGAGTTGACCTACCATGAATCTCTCACGCCGGGACGCCGGATCCAAAATCAATGATAGCACGGGGTGATCTCTCACACCCATTCCCGGCCCTGACGAAGTCCCGAAGGCGGCCCTGACGAAGTCCCGCAAGCGGCAGAATCCGACGCAAGGACGCTTGACAGCTCTCGGATCATAATTAAGTATGTACTCACTTATGGGTCGCCCGGCGATCGTCAGCACCGAACAAATCCTGGAAGTGGCGCGGGAACTCTTCCTGTCGCAGGGCTTCGGGGTGACCACCGCGGCCATCGCCCGGAAGGCGGGGGTGTCGGAGGGGTCGGTCTTCAAGCGCTTCGCCACCAAGGAGGCGCTGTTCTTCGCGGCCCTGGGCATCCCCGAGCAGGCCTGGCTGACGCAGCTTCCCGGGCGGGTGGGACAGGGGGATGTGCGGGAGAACCTGGCGCAGATCGTGGTATCGATCATCGGCTTTTACCGGGAGCTGTTCCCGCGGATGATCATGCTCTGGTCGTGTCGGGCGATGGCCGCGCAGGGGGAGATGTGGAAGGATGTCCCGGAGTCGCCGCCCATGCGGGTGCTGAAGGCGCTGACGCAGTACCTGGAGGGCGAGATGCAGGCAAAACGGTTGCGGCAGGCCAACGCCGAAGTGGTGGCGCGGGCGGCGCTGGGCTCGGCGCAAAGCTTCGTGTTCTTCGAGATGACCGGGCTCAAGCCCGGCGGCGAAACCCACGCGGCGGAGTTTGCGCGAGAGCTTTCCGACGTCCTTTTCCTGGGCCTGGTCCCGCCGCAGCTTCATGACAAATGATCGAGCATCGCTCACTCAATCGACGGAGAGAACATGAGAGTCGAATGTCCTGGTCCCACGGGTCAAAACGCCGCATCGTACATCCGGTCCCCGCTGCCGTGGCTGCTCGGGCTTTCGCTGGTGCTGGCGGCGCCCGCCGACGCGCAGGGCCCGGCGCTGGCGGCGCCCGCCGGGACCGCCGAGATCGACCGCACGCCGGCGCACCCCCTGACCTTCGACGAGGCGCTGGACCTGGCGCGCAAGAACAACCGCGACCTGCGCGGCGCCCGGGAGCGGCTGCGCATCTCCCACGCCGATGTCGAACGCGCCTGGTCGGCGCTGATGCCGAGGATCACGGCGCAGGGGAAGTTCACCTATAACAATCCCAGTGTCACCGTCGACTTCTCCAGCTTCGCGCTGCTCGGCACGGCCCTGCAAGATCAGATCTTGACCGGACAGTACAAGCCCAGCCCGGCGGTGCTGAAGCAGTTGGTCGACGCCCCAAAGGGCGGCCCGCTGGCCGGCCAGGCGACGATCATCCCGGAGACGCAGTGGGACGGGATATTCGCCGCGTCGCTGCCCCTTTTCGCCCCGGCGGCCTATCCGGCGCTCTCCGGCGCCAAGCACGCCTACCGCTCCCAGCAGCGGCAGCTCGGCGTGACCCAGGCGCAGCTC
>JBBRLA010000278.1:0-10285 GCA_038231615.1 Polyangia bacterium
GCAAATGCCGTTCAACCCCCGCCATGTCGATAGGTGAAAATAGTTGATCGCCGGGATCCGGCGCCCCGCCGGCGATCCTTGTCCATGAGCCAGACCAACGATAGGATTGCTGTATTCGCCCCCGGTCGGCTCCACGGCGCCATGGCGATCGCCTCTTCGCCGATCAGATAGCCGGCCTGCGCACCGTGCTCATCCATTTGGTCCGCGATCGGTGAACTCCGCTCTTGGGTTTAGATGGCATACTCGATCGAGAGAACTGGAGACGATGAGATGAGCGTCCCGGCACAACCGCGACGACGGCCCAGCTCCGGGCCCGGCAGCGGAGGCCCCGACGATGAAGCGGCCCCCTTCACCCCGGAAGTGCAGCGTCAGCTCGTGGAATGGCTCTCGCAGCCGCCCGAACTGCACATGGAGCTTCTCGGCGGCCAACTCAGCCCCAAGGCCATGGGCGGTGTGCTACTACTTCTTGCTCCCGCTGCCGTCGGGCTTGTGCTGCAAGACGGCGGTGCCGTTCCAGTGAAGCAGGAGACGCCCTGCGCAAAGCAGCCACACGTCCTCCAGGCCAGCGCCCCAGATGGCGCAGGGGAAGCGTATCAGATAGGGCTGAGATAGAGGGCGTCAGCGACGGGAATTGCTCCGCTTGTCCAGATGCGCTAGGATGTCGTCATGGTAAAAGGCAGCCTGACTCCGGCACCAGAATATCCTCTAAATATCTCAGAACTGGAGGTAATCCATTCAAATTATGTTGCAACATTTATATTAGATAACGAAATCTATTTAGACATATGTCAATTGCAGCCACATCAGGCCATGGCTGATGCGTTGGCCAAGGGCGTGAATGAACAAAACTATTACGTTCCGGCGGTTGTCAAAGTCAGAATCGTTATTTCAAAAGATCACGTAAAGCAGATGATGAAAAGTTTATCTAATCTCGTGGAATCGAAAACCGACGAATAGCGCCATGGAAAAATCAAAGGATGAAAAATCCAAATTTTATCTCGATGCCACGCATGCTGATGCTAGTTTTTCGACGCCAGATTCCCGCCCGCCCGTTCGATATGCACTCGGGAAAAACCAATTTTACCCAGGGTTCCTAATGAATATCGCCACCACTGAGCCGAACCCGCGACCGCCCACGCTGCGAGAACGATTCATTCGACTGGCAAGGGAGACCAGCACTCCCAACTGGGATACCGAGGGGGCCAGCCCGATTCCTAGAGGGCTCTGGGGTAGAGCGCAAGAGCTTTGCGAGATGGCGGCCCACATGCCACGATTGCCAGAGCCATTTCCAAGCCCATGCGGCGACGGAATGATCCATCTGAACTGGACTATGCGTTCCGGGGCCCGGGTTGTAATTGAGTTCGATGGGCAGACATTTGATTGGTCTGCGCTGAGCACAGACGGGAAGCATCAACACGGAACCAGTTCATCCGCGCGCGAGGCGCTGAACGAGCTGCGAGACAGACTTCTATAGACTCTCACATGCGTCCATCCCCGGAGTCGCTTCCGCTCATTGGCGACGATGAGTGGATAATCAGGCTAATACAGCCAAGCTGGTACAATGCCGACCTCCAAGAGGGCCGACGCCTTCAGACATCCTGTCTAAAAACCGAAGACTTCAACCCGGGTGCGAATAGCTACGGCGCCTCGGTATTCGTGATCGAGCGCCTGCTTGGGGGCATTGAGGATATGGAGCGTGCTGAACCGAAGTGGAAAAGCTGGGGAGTGTCGAGGTTTCGCGCCAGTAGTCTCAGCCCCCTTGGAATTTCCGCTCGTCTGACGCCCATGGATTGCACGAATTACCCAGCGATTGCGCATGCACACGCATCGCTTTTTGGAGTAAGCAAATCTAACCGGGCTGCCGTCATCATTGATGTGTTCGAAAAGAACCTACTGCGCCGACCAGGTCCACCGCCAAAACCAGCCACTCGCTGAAAACCAGCCACTACCCCCTGATCGAGTGTCCTGTACAGGACAGCACCCGCTCTTGCGCCCCGAATGCGTGTATGACCGCCCGCCCGGCAGCGCCTAGCATTTCCCCAGTGAGGACAAAGCGCGTTCCAGCCCCGTTGGAGAAGCCGACCGAGACCCTGGAGGATCGGCTCCGCGAAATCGTGAAGCCGCTCTTGGCAGATTCGCCTTCTGAACATGGCGCTGGCGTCGCGATTCCCCAGGTGATTGCCCGGAAGCGCCGGGAGCGGGCGGAGCAGCGAATTGTGGATGCGCTCGTGTTCCGTGGCAGCGAAGAGGTGCCGGGCGCCATCCGGGAGGAGGTCCGTTCTCTGGTGCGCAAGTGGGCGGAGCGCGGTTTCGAGGAGGGCTTTCCCCTGGCCAGCCACTTCGAAATCCGCTGCGCCGAAGCGCACGAGTCGATCCAGGCGCACCAGTCCGGCGACCCGGCGCGGATTCTCGCGGCGATGGAGAAGCAGTACCGGCAGCAGGTCATCGACCGCTACGGCACCATCGAGATCCGCGGCCTGCAGATGAGCGAGCGGGTCTTGCAGCGACTGGACCTGGCCTATGTGCCGCTGCATCTGGAGGACTCGACCCGGGAGCGGGTGGTGAAGGCCGGCGGCGGGATCGAGCTGCGTGAAATCCCCAGGCTTCCGGTGCCCGAGATCCTCATTCAGCATGGGCGCGTCCTCATCGTCGGCGGGCCGGGGAGCGGCAAGACCACCCTGGTTGGATATCTCGCCGCCCAGGCCGCCGCGGGTGGCCTGAAGACAGAGCCGGGTTGGGAAAAGGACCCCATTCCCTTCGTGGTCCCGGTGCGGTCTCTCGACCTATCCAGGATCGTAGCGAAGACCATCGCCCAGGTCGCCGAGTGCGAGGGGACCCTGCTGGCGCATGCGCTGGACCACCGCCGAGCGCTCGTGCTGATCGATGGCATCGACGAAGCCACCCACGACTCCGGCGCCCCGCTGATGGCGTCGTTGGAAGCCTTCGCCAAGCGACATCCCGGCAACCTGATTCTTGCCACCAGCCGCCCTTCGGGGTTGCCCGACAAGGGCCAGAAGCCCCTGCCCTCGTTCGCGACCACCCGACTCCTGCCCATGTCTCGCGAGGAGGTCGACGAATTCATCGACAAGTGGTGCCTGGCGGCGGAGATCTCGGTGCAGAAGGACGAGCAGCGAGCACGCGAGGACGCACGCCGGGCAGCCGAAGATCTGAAGGACCGCGTGCGGACCAGCCGCCCGGTCGAACGGCTGGCCGAGACACCGCTTCTGTGCACGATCCTGTGCGTGGTCCACCGCTTCCTCGGCCAGCGCATCCCGGAGCGGCGGGTCGCGCTTTACGAGGCGTGCACCAATGTACTTCTGTATGAGTGGGACCGGGCCAAGTTCTCCGAGACCGCGTTCATCGGGAAATTGGATGCGCAAGCCAAGCGCGCCCTCCTGGGTGACCTGGCCTATGAGATGCATGCGGCCGGAGTCGCTGAACTGCCGGCATCCCGGGTGGTCGAACGCTTCGAGGCACGGCTGCCCGCGCTCGGAAGACCGGCTGACGAAGCGAAGCACATGGTGGAAGAGATCCGCGACCGCAGCGGGCTCTTGGTCGAGCGCCGGCCGGGGCACTTCTCCTTCTCTCACCTGACTTTTCAAGAGTATCTGACGGCGCTCTACTGCATCCATGGGGGGAAGTACGGCGAACTGATGGTCAATGTGAAGGACTCCTGGTGGCACGAGGTGATCGTGCTAGCGTGCGGGATTCCGGGCGCCGATGGCGCACGACTGCTGAAAGGACTCCTGGACCTGGATCAGGCAGAGATGGCCGTCGGCACCCTGCTTGCGGCGCAAGGCATGGAAGGAGCGGTCGAAGTGCCGCTCTCTCTCCGTCGAGAAATAGAGAAGCGATTGTCTCGCCTGATTCCTGTAACGAGTCAGAAAAGAATCGACAAGCTGGTGAGTTTCGGAGATGTAGCCGGGCCTGTCCTGCTTCAATCCCTGAAGACAGCGCCGGCTCAGGAGAAGGCGGGCGCTGTAGCAGCCTTGGGGGGGTTGATGTATGAACCTGCGTGTGCGGCCATTGCTCGATTGATGAACGAACCAGGTACCTCATCATTCATAATCCAAATGAGGGACCCGCCAGTCCTTATACCCAACGGCTCCTCATTGGCCAGCGTGGCAGCGTATGTTCTCCTCATGATGGCTGTCGACTCACCGGTCGCAAAGGCCATTCTCAGAGAGAGGCTGCCATTCGCATCGCCTGAAGCGAAGGGCTTGATATCCGTTTGGACCCGAAGCTCGATCGGTGGTAAATATTCTCTCTTTGAAAAAATGTCTGAAATTGCCAGAGAAATGCTCGCCCTCATCCCAGATCTCGCAACCCCCCCTAAACCAGCCACTTCGGAAAAGCGTCGTTCCAAACGCGCCGCAGGTTCTGCCTGACTGCCGCCGAGTACGGCGAATGCCAACGCACCCGCCGGATCATATCGCGCACCATCTCGCGATACTCCTTCAGCCGCTGCCTGTTCTTCAGGGCGCTATCGCGCAACAGACGGACCGGCCCCAGCGCCCCTTCAATATGGAGCCGCCTCGCCCGATTCAGCCCCTCTCGATCGAGCCCGAAATCCTCGATCGTTCGCCGGGCACCCTCCCCCTTCCCGGCCACCGAAATCCGCCCTTGCTCGTCGAAGACAAACGTCCGGTACGGGTCCCCCTTATCCGGCCGCACGTACCCGCCGTCGTCCGGCCACTTGTCTGACTTGGTCCAGTTGCACAGCTCGCAACTATAGAAGTAGTTGTCCCACTCATACGCCAGCGTCGGAAAGAGCGACTTCGGACAGTAATGCTCGACCCGTCCGTGCCCGTTCGCCTCCTCGCTGGATTGACAGTATGCGCAGTGGCCCTGGGTCATCTTCTTGAGGGCCTCCTTCACGTATTTCTTCTCCCGCCACACTGCTGGGAAGTCCTCCTTGCCCGTCTCGCCGGGCAGGACCTCGGGAGCAAAGGTGCGGAACCCGTCGCGTCGGCACGCATCCGGCAGCGGGATGCGCTCGAAGCTACGCGCCTGCCTCATGTACCGGGCGTGATCCGGCAGGCTAGCCTTGACGCTTGCCGGCCACTCTTTTGGGGCGGCCACCCCTTTTCGCTGTAGTCGAACCATTCCCTTGCGCTCCGAGCTTCTTGTCCAAATCCTTCAGGAAGGCCATCTGAATCTTCGCTATCTCCGAGAGCAGCGGGCCCCGCGCCCGGCGCTCCTCCTCGGCCACCAAGTAAAGCTGGAGCTGCTCCAGGTCGCGCAGCAGGGTCTTGCGCTCCTCGGCGCTGGCCTCTCCCGCCTCGGCCTTTTCCCGCAGGGCACGCACCTCCTTTTCCTTCTCCTCAACCTCGGGTGAGTAGCGCGAGGGCACGTCAAAGAGCTTGTCCTCGACGAGCACCGAGCCAATGGCGGCGTGACGGAGCGGCCCCAGCTCCGGTTCCCCCAGCACCCGGGCGCTCACCCCCTTGGGCCCGGTGTGCAGCACCACCACCCGCAAGCCTTCGTCGATGGCGTCCTGTACGACCGCCGCGGAGTGGGTGGTCAGCACGAAATGCGTCTCGGGAAAAAGGCGCCGGAGCTGTCGCACCACCTGCCGCTGCCAGCGCGGGTGCAGGTGGAGATCCACCTCATCGATCACCACGGTTGCCGGCCCCAGAAGCGGGTTGTCCAGACCGGGGAAAATGTAAGTGTAGCGCAGGATCAGATCGAAGACGATCGACAGGATCGACTGGTATCCGTCCGACAGCTCGCGAAACTCGGTCTCCACTCCGTCGCGGATCATCACCGGCACCAAGCGATCGGCCCGCTCCAGCACCGCCAGCCGTTCAATCGAGCCCTTGAGGGACGCTTCCAGGCCACGCCATACGGCCTCGAAGCGCGGGTCCGCAGCCCGGTTCTCGTGCATGTAGATCAGGAACTGACGCAGGCCCCGTTGCAGGAGATCATTGGGTCGGAAGAGCGTCGTGGTGCGCCGGGAAAAGACCGCCCGCGACAAGTCCTGGGTCAGGCTGGCTTCCGGCCCCGCGGGGGCTGGGGCCGCCCGCCCGGTGTCGGCATCGAAGGTCAGCGGACCCTCATCGCCGTGCACCCGCCGGTAGCGACCGTAGGCGAAGAGATAATGCTCCGCCGGGAGCGCCTTCTTCGTCCCCCCGACGCCGGCGGTCCAGCTTGCGACCTCCTTGCCGGCCTCGTCGAGCAGGGCGATCTTCCCGCGCCTGGCTCCGCGGCGCAGCGGAAACTCCGGCAGCCCTTCGTCCGCGCCCGCGCACAAGGAGGCCAGCGATTCGGCGATAGTGGTCTTTCCCGCGCCATTCTCGCCGATGATCAGGGTGACCGGTCCGTAAAGCGGCAGGCGCAGAGCGGAGAAGCAGCGCACGTTCTCCAGCACGAGCGTGTGGAAGGCAGCAGCGCTGTCTGTCCCCGACGAAGGTCTCCGACCCGGCATCCTGTTTCCGCGCACGCTGAAGCTTACAAGGGTCCAACGAAAGCGGTCAACCCGATCCCAGATCTTGGTGTGCCTTTCGGCTCGGCGTACTACTGTACGTGACCGAAGGGAGTGAGGCGGTACGCCAAAATCTGCCCGGCCATGTGCTTCTGTTTAGTTCTTTTTGTGTCCTGACTTCCCTGACGGCCCGGCCGCGGGAGGCCGGCGCTTGGGCTTGGGGTGCACCGGCATGACCGGCATGGCCCCGGGAGGCACCGGCTTCTGGCCCGGCGCATGCGCCCCCTTCAGGCTCACGGTCCCGGTGCTTTCAGGCACGGTCCCGGTTGACGCGCCTTGGGCGTCCAGCACTTCCTTGACCCGGGACAGGGTGGTGGCCTCGACTTCGTGGGCCACCTGGGCCTTGACCTGTTTGGTTGCCAGCGCCGCCACGACCGGCTGGTCTATGAATTTGATCAGCGGGTCCATCGCCCGGGTCAGAATCCGGTTGCGCATGATCGCCGACCTGCCGTACTTGCCCACCCGCCTGCAGAAGCCGTCCAGCACCCACTGGGCCTGGACCTTCCTGGCAGTAGAGCCCCACTGAAGCGGATCGATGATGTCGAGCATGCCCTGGTAGCCGTCGATCAGTTCCCGGGCCAGGTGCACCTGATCCAGGTTCTCTTCGCGCAGCAGGGCCGGGTCTTCATTGCGCAGAAGTTGCTCGGACTTGAAGATCGAATCCGCCGCCGGGAGCAGCAGCGTGTCGGCGTTGGGGGGGGTCTCGAGCAACTCGGCGTTGGGGGAGGCGTCGATACGCAGCATCACCAGCTCGATGCCCAGCGATACGCAGGACAGGAATTCCGGGGTGATGCCGTCCCCGGAGAACATGTGGGTCTCAAACTGGGTGAGGAACTGCTTCACCAGGTCGCGAGTGATGGTGGAGGCCGGCTGCAGGTCGGTGGCGGGATTGACGATAATGGTCTCTCTGGGCTCCTTGAACACCAGGACGTTTTCGCCCAGGGCCCCGGGCAGCCTCAGGCCATCGCCGAGAGAAAGTGAGGTCCCTGCGCGGGATATGCGGAAACTGCGGAAATCTTTGATCATGAACGCTCCTTGCTTTCGTCCGTTTTGGGGCTCGCCTGCGGGGGTCTTTTTTTTGGGTCCGGTCCTTTCTCGTTCGCGGTAGGCCGCCAAAGCGGCTAGCTACACTGCGAAGAGCGGAGGGACGGCAGGCTGGGTACGAAGGGCGTCATGAGATTTGTCGAAGGACGAGGTAAGTAGTACGAAAGCGAAAGGATGTCAACAGGGAAATTTCACGACGGCAGGTAGATCCATCTACACCCCGGGCTATACCCCAGGCACCGGGATGCGGGTCATTGCCGAAAGGATGACCAGCAAAAGCACGTAGTCTCGCAGCGCGACTTGATGCGGCTCCGTCGGCGCCGGCCCCGAAAGTGCGCGCCCGACGGCGAAAAGGAGCAAGAGCCAGAGCAGGCCCTCGCCGGTCAGAAGCAGCATCGCCCCGATGGCCCCGGCTGCCAGCCAGCGGTGCCGCCGGGTGAGGGCGCGGAAGCCCCGGCCGCCGTCGAGCTGCCAGATCGGCAGCAGGTTGAAGAGGTTGATCCACGCCCCGGCGCGGGCGATGGCGGCCAGCCCCGCCCAGCCGGTCAGGAAAAAGCCCGCGTACGCCGCGATTGCCGCGAAAAGGCCCCAGATCGGCCCCGCCAGCCCGATGCGCGCGTCCTCCGCCGCGCTCTGGGGGTGCTGCTGCAAGAGCACCAGCGCCCCCAGCCCGGGGATGAAGAACGGCGCACCGGCCTTGATGCCGAAGCGCCGCAGGGCCGCCACGTGCCCCATCTCATGGATGTAGATCGAGACCACAATGCCCAACGCGAAGGGCAGGCCCCAGCGGGTCCAGTACACCCCGAGCGCCAAGAGCATCGACACCAGGGTGGTAACCTTGGTCAGCCCGAGAAAAAGGAACTTGACCTTGGTCAAAAGGAAGATGCAACCCCACTTGAGCTTCCACGCCAAAAGTCCCACCGCCCCGAGCTTCCCGGTCCCGCGCAAAAGGGGATGCTTCGGATCGCTGACCGGCGTGGGCGCGGCCCCTGGCCCCTGTCCTTCCCCCTGGTCCACCCGCCGGCTCAGCGCGTCGATGCGCTCGTGGATGATCTGGTGCTGCTTCGAACCCGGGGGCAGCAGCATATGGGCCCGGCGCCAGGCGCCCAGCGCCCCGGACAGGTCCCCCGCCTCCGTGGCCCGATCGGCCTCCGCGGCCAGCCCGCGAAGTTCCTCGGCATGCAGCAGGCGGTGGCAGGAAGGACACGACGGCTGCGTCGCCGGCACCCGGGCGCCGCAAGGGCAGTCGATAGGGCCCGGCGAAGCGGAGCGCCGTGCTGCTACGATGGATCGCGAGGCTTCCCGGGTGTCCACCTCAGCCCTCCTGCGCGCCGACCCCGCCGCCCTCTGGAGCGAGGGTGAAAGGCCCGGTCAGCGAGAGCGGCACCGCCCGGGTCAGCTTCCACGCCTGGTACACCCCGATGGCGATGATGACCAAGCCCATGAGGTTCCGCACCCCGGCCAGGAAGGGCGCGGCCAGCGCGAAGAGCAAGAGATATCCCATTCCCAGGAAGAAGCCGCCGATGCCCAGGGTCGGCCGAGTCGCCCCCTCCGCGGGGGTCGCGGTCTCCCCGGCGGTCGCAGTCTCCCCGGACGTAGCGGGGGCCGCGCCGATGCGGTCCTGGTTGTCCTGGTGAGGGACCGCGCCGATGCGGTCCTGCTGAGGGTCCGCACCGACAGCCGGGCCGCCCTTGGCTGCTGCCCGGGACGTTCCTTTCGCCGCGGCCTTGTGAGAGATGGACTGCCGGTTGATTTGCTTCAGGATGGGCGGCACGTAGGTCGCCGAGATCGAGCAGTAGGTCAGCACCATGGCCAGTGCCTGGTAGCGCGGCCCCCCCCTGCCGCCGGAGCCCTTGCGCACCGCCTTGCCGACCATGTAGCCGACGAGGATGGCCACCAGGGAAAACTGGTATCCCGTCATCGCCGAGATGCCGAAGTAGACCAGGGTGCCGGCGATCGCCGCCAGAAGACCCAGCCCCGCCGCCTTGCCGAACGCATGGGCGCTGGCGCCCCGGGCCAGCACTTCGCTCACCGGAGCGCGGCAGCCCTCGCAGATGCGCACGGCGTTGAGCTGGTAGTACGACCCCCGGATGGGCTGTTTGCAGGCGCCGCAGGACACCGTGGCTGCCGGCTCGACAAACTCCGCCTTGTCGAATTGAAGGGCGTCCCGGTCTTCCGCGCCCAAGGAAGCCCCGTCGGAGTGGCTTTTGTCCTGGCTTCCGTCAATGTGTTCGCTCATGGCTCCCCCGGATGAAAGGTTCGGGAAGGCTTGAGTGATAACATATTCCTAACGCGCTTGACACCCCGCGGCACCGCGGAAAGAATCGTCCCCCATGCTCGACGCCAAGATCCTCCGTGACCGTGCTCCCGAAGTCGCCGCCATCTACCGCGACAAGCTCTTCGACGAGGACGCCGCCGCCCTCATGACCCAGGTCGCCGCCCTTTACGAGCGCCGCCGCCAGCTTCTGTCCACCGCCGACGAACTCAAGAGCCGCCGCAATACCTCTTCCCAGGTCATCGGCCGCGAAAAGGACCCCCAGAAGCGCGCCGATCTCATAAAGGGCATGGATTCCGTCAAGCACGACATCGCCGCCCTGGACGCCCAACTGGCACAGGTCGAAGGCGAACTCCAGACCCTGGCCCTCCAACTCCCCAACCTTCCCGACGACCACGTCCCCGTCGGCCGCACCGACGCCGAAAACCCCATCCTGAGGCAGGAGGGCCAGCTCCGCACCTTCTCCTTCACCCCCAACCCCC
>JBBRLA010000279.1:0-10252 GCA_038231615.1 Polyangia bacterium
ATGTTCCTGCCCGATGTCCTGCGCGCAGAGGTCGCCACCCGCCTGGGAGCGCCCCCCGAAATCGTAGCTCAGCGGCACGCTTCGCCATTGCCCCGCCGGCACGGATTGCCTACGGGCGCGCGGGTGGGCTTAGCGGTGGCCGGGCTGCTTTTGGCGCTGGGGGTGCTGCTGAC
Source organism: Polyangia bacterium (assembly GCA_038231615.1). GTDB lineage: Bacteria > Myxococcota_A > Polyangia > Palsa-1104 > JAEUJZ01 > JBBRLA01. The sequence goes on from JBBRLA010000279.1 coordinate 174, forward strand.
CCGCCGCTACCGCGGCCTTTCGCGCCTGTCCCTGGGGCTGGTCGGCCTGTGCCTGGGCATCCCGGGCGTGGTGCTCTGGGTGTTGGCCGCGGTGTCCAGTTTTCCCGAACTGGTCCGCAACGAGGCCCTGCTGATCTTCTGGCCGCTGGATCTGTTTTTTCTGCTGCTCGCGGGCCACCGGCTCTCCCGCTATGTGACGGTCAGGCTGGCGGCGACGGGAGTGATTGCCCTGCTCTGGGTGACCGGGCTTTTGGTTCAACCCCTGTGGCCGGCGCTGGTCTTCGTGACCCTGCCGTTGCTGGCGATGAAATGGAGCGAGCTGGATCGGCCCGTGGGCTAGCGGGAGGTTTTCTGCCGGGCCGCCCCGAAGCTTCGCTGGAACAGTTCTACGATCGCCGTCTTCCCTTCAGAAGTCAGCGCCCGCGTCCCGGTCCCGGTGAACCGCGTGTGTTCGATGGTCGGCTTGCTGGCCTGCCAGGTCCGCGCGGTGTTGCTCCAGGTGAACCAGCTCCGCCGCTCCTGGTCGTAGACATGCACCGGCTTCTGCTGATGCCGTGCCAGCTCCGCCGCCCATCCCGTACCCCCCTTCACCGTGTCGTCCCGCTGGATGGTCCCGACGATAAACACCTCGCCGGCCGACTTCACCTGATGCCAGATGCTTTGCAGCACCTTGCGGATCGCCGGGTTCTGGTGGTAGGTCCGGTGCATCGTCGCCGACACGTAGGCCAGGCTGACATCCCCGTCGCGCAGCTCGGCTTCGTTGAGCAACCGCAGGCCGCGCGACCGCGACACCTGGTGCCCCTCAAAGGAATAGTTCTCTTCCCGCATGCCCCAGCGTTCGGCGCAGGCGCCAAACTCCGCCTCCGCCCCCTCGGCGCCGCCCGAAAGCATCACATGCGCCTCGACCGGCAGGTCCTCCGCCGGGATGTGCGGCGCCCGTTCGTCCACCAGGCGCATGGTGTCCGGGTGCAGCACCAGGTGCGTGTCGCTGACGTTGGGGTTGTCGTGGTCCTTCAGCAGCCGCACCGACAGGTGATGGTTCACCGGCTCCAGGAAGAGCACCACGCTCACCCGATCCAAAAACTTGTCGCACGGTGCCGGCACGTTGGTGGGGTGGTCGCCGCTTTCCCCGCGGTGGGTCAGCGCCGTCGTCCACAGCTCGACGTTGCGCTCCTTGGCCAACTGGCACAGGCCGTCCAACTCTTCCGCGGTGGTCTTGGTCCAGTCGAACGCGTCGATCAGCACCACGTTGGGCTGGAAACTGGCGTGCTGCTTCAGCAGGTCCAGCGCCGAGGTCAGCCGTTCCACCGAGAAGGCGTACTGCCCGGGGCCGTGCCCGTGCATCGAAAACGCCTGGATGATCCGGTTGCGGTTGATCATCTCAGAGGTGGCCGCGGCGTCTTCCATGTGGGTGGTGCGGCACAGGTCCTGAAACACCGCTTCGTACCACGAGCGCACATGGTCCACCGGCGTGTCCAGCGACACGTGGAAGACCTTGCGCTCGCGCATCATGTCGTCCAGCGCGATGTGCACCAGGAACGCCGTCTTGCCGACGCCGGCCCGGGCCATCACCACGCCCAGGTTGCCGCGGCCCAGCCCTCCATGGGTGGACTGTTCCAAGATCCGCAGGGGGCTCTGCTCATTCACTTCTTTGCGATACATGGCGGTTGCCTCCTGCTTACTTTCTCTTCTCGGCCTCGGCCTTGCGGGCCGCGGCGATCAGCTCTTCCGCGATCTGGCTCGGGACTGGAGCATACCGCGAAAACTCCATGGTGAACTCAGCCTTGCCCTGGGTCGCCGATCGCAGCGTCGTGGAGTAGCTGAACATCTCGGCCAGCGGTACCTCGGCCTCGACGGTGGTCAGGTTGTCGGCCTCGGTGGTGCCGATGATCATGCCGCGGCGGGCCATCAGCGTCGAGAGCATGTTGCCGCTGTGCTCCGACGGCCCCTCCAGGGCGACCTTCATGATGGGTTCCAGGATGTGCGGCCGGGCCCGGGCGTAGACCTCGCGCCAGGCGCCGCGGGCGGCCTCCTGGAAGGCGATGTCCGAGGAATCCACCGCGTGGGACGATCCGTCGGTCAGCGCCACCCGCACATTGACCACCGGGAAGCCGATGAGGCGCCCCTTGGGCAGCATGGACTTGAAGCCCTTCTCGACGCTGGGGATGAACTCCTTGGGCACCGTGCCGCCATACGTCTCGTCGAGGAACTCGAAGTCCCCCTCGGCGTAGGGCTCGATGTAGCCGATGACCCTGCCGTACTGTCCCGATCCGCCGGTCTGCTTCTTGTGTACGTAGTTGAAGTCGGCCCGCTGGGTCACCGTCTCGCGGTAGGCCACCTGCGGCGGGCTGCTGATGACCTGGGCGGCGTACTCGCGCTTCATGCGCTCGATGTAGACCTCCAGGTGCAGCTCGCCCATGCCTGCCAGGATGGTCTCGCCGCTTTCCGGGTCCACCTCGCAGCGCAGCGTGGGGTCTTCCTTGGTGAAGCGCTGGATGGCCTTGGACATGTTCATCTGCGCCTTGTTGTCGATCGGCTTCACCGCGATCTTGATGACCGGCTCGGGCACGAACATCGAGGTCATGGCGACGTTCTCGCCGCTGGTGAAGGTATCCCCGGAGTGGCAGTCAACCCCGAAGATGGCCACGATGTCCCCGGCACCGGCGTCGGTGATGTCCTCCTTCTCGTCGGAGTGCATGCGGCACAGACGCGACACCTTGACCTTCTTGCCATTGCGCACGTTGACGATGACGTCGTCCTTGCGCAGGGCGCCCTGGTAGACGCGCATGTAGGTGAGCTGCCCGTAGCGCCCGTCCTCCAGCTTGAAGGCCAGCGCCACCGTCGGCTTGCTCTGGTCGGCCGCGAGCTGGATCTTGGCCTCGTCGTGGTCCAGGTCGAGCGCCTCGTTGACCACGTCGGCGGGGCAGGGCAGGTAGTAGGTCACCGCGTCCAGCAGCAACTGCACCGCGCGGTTCTTGTAGGCCGAACCCATGAGCACCGGGGTCAGCTTCATCTCCAGGGTGCCGCGGCGGATGGCCTGCCGGATGAGTTCCGGGGTCACGCGGTCTTCCAGGATGGCCTCGGTCAGCTCGTCGCTGAACATGGATACTGCGTCGAGCATCTCCTCGCGGGCCTCCTGCGCCTGGACGCGCATGTCCGCGGGCACCGGGCCATGTTGCAGCTCCTCGCCGTTGTCACCGTGGAAGGTGACCCCCTCCATGGTGATGAGGTCGATGACGCCGATGTGTTTTTCCTCCAGCCCCAGGGGCAGCTGAAGCAGCACGGGGTTGTGGCCCAGCTTCTCGCGGAGCTGGTTCTTCACCCGGACCGGGTTGGCGCCGGTGCGGTCGCACTTGTTGACGAAGGCCAGCCGGGGCACCCGGTAGCGCTTCATCTGGCGGTCCACGGTGAGCGACTGGCTCTGGACGCCGGCGACGGCACACAAGACCAGGATCGCGCCGTCCAGCACCCGCAGAGAGCGTTCGACCTCGATGGTGAAGTCGACGTGGCCCGGGGTGTCGATGATGTTGACGTGGTGCTGGTTCCACGTGCAGTAGGTCGCGGCGCTGGCGATGGTGATGCCGCGCTCCCGTTCCAGCTCCATGCTGTCCATCTTGGCCCCGACGCCGTCCTTGCCCTTGACCTCGTGGATCGCGTGGATCCGCTTGGTGTAGAACAGGATGCGCTCGGTAAGTGTGGTCTTTCCGCTATCGATGTGCGCGGAAATCCCGATGTTGCGTACGCGGGACAGGTCGGTAATCACGGATTGACTCCATTACTACGATGCGGGGCACACCGGTGTTGCGTTGCGATTCATGGCGCAGCGTGCCGCCGGTATTTGTGTTTATACGGGGCGAATTGGCAAGAGATTTGTTGGAAAATCGACGGCGGCATGGGTCATTCGTCGCAGGGGAAGACATGCTAGCAGAAACGCCAACCGAATGCCCGCGTCATTAACCGCGCCCTTGCCCGCCAATCTGCCCCTACGCCACGGTCGAGACGGTCCTTGTGGCCCCCCGGGCGTTCAGCAGGTGGTCCGCCAGCGCGTCCATCTGGCCATGCCCGGCGTAGCCGGCCTGCCCAGTGGGCTCATTCAGCGCGCTGAGCAAGGTCTGCCTGAGTTCCCTCGGGTCCTTGCCCCGGGCTGCGGCGATCTCCAGCAGGGTCTGCCCCTGGTCGATGCGCTGGCGCACCTGCTCGGTGGTCAGGCCCAGGTACTCGGCCAGGGTGCTCTCCACCGGGTCCGTGGCGCGCGTCGGGCCCGCCGTAGGGTTTGCCATCACCTTTTGCGGGTCCTCCCGGCCCTGGTGGGCATTGACGATGCGCTCCACCAGGGCCCGGGTGTCGCCGCCGGTGGCGCCGCCCTCGGTCAACACCCCCAGGATCGCGTTCTTCAGACCGTCGATGCTCTTGCCCTGCGCCGCGGCGATCTCGGCCAGGCTCTTGCCCGCCTCGAGCTGCGAGCGCAGCGCCTGCGGGCTGAGCCCCAGGTAGCGGGCCGCCGCCCCGTGTAGCGCCTGAGTGCGATGTGGCATCTCGTCGAAGGACGACCGTGTGCTGGCCGCACCGGTGCTGGGGTCAATCGTCATCGCCATGGGTCTCTCCTCGCTGACCGGGGAAGGTGCCATGGAAAGGCGCGGCACGGCCATGAAAACTGCGCTTTGCGAGTATCAAAGCTGCTTGAAGCGGGCCTTGATCTCTTTCTCCAGTTCGACGAAAGCCGGCTGACCTTCCACGTGCACGTCGGCCTGCCAGGCCAGGCCGCGCTCGACCAGGTCGTAGGTCGCCTGGATGCGGGCCCCCGAGACCACCTTGCCGCCTTCGCCCCGGTCGCGCCCCAGCATGAAGAGCGTATCGCTGACGATCATCGCCGAGCGGATGTCGTGGGTCACCAGCAGGATGGTGTTCAGCTCGTCCATGTTGGCCACCTCGACGATGAGCTTCATCACCTCTTCCAGGGCCGCCGGGTCCAGGCCCGAGAACGGCTCGTCCATCAGCAACAAGCTTTTCTGCCGCACCAGTTGCTGGGCGATGGCCACCCGCTGCCGCTGCCCCCCGGAAAGCTGCGCCGGGTAGTACCCCGCCCGCTCCAAAAGGTGGAAACGCGCCAGCAGCGCCTGCGCCTTGGCGGTGGCTTCCTCCCCGGACATGCCGTTGGCCGTGCCGGCGATCGCCAGGTTGTGCAGCACCGTGCGATGGCGCAAAAGCGGGTAGTTCTGAAACACCACCCCCACCGTCCCCGGCAAGAGCGGGGCGTTCTTCGGCCCCAGCGCCTGCCCGCTGTCCGGCTCGTCCAGCCCGGCGATGATGCGCAAAAGGCGCGTCTTGCCCACCCCCGACGGGCCCAAAAGCCCCACGATCTGCCCCGTGGTCACCCCCGGGCGGATGCGGTCGAAAACCTGGAAGCTCACCTGGTCCAGGATCTGCGCCCCGCCCAGCATCAGCGAGATCTCCTTGGCGGTCAGCAGCACCTCGCCAAGGGACGATTCGTTCGGCGCGACCATCAACGCCGCACCCGTTCCAGGCGGCTGTAGGGGCAAAGAAGGTCCGTCAAAAGGCCCATGCCATAGTCCATCAAAAGCCCCAGCACCAGGATCACCAGCAAAATGGCGTACACCTCCGCCAGCTTGAAATGCTTGTTCTGGTTCAGGATCATCGCCCCGATGCCGCCCTCGGCCCGGGAGATCCCTTCAACCATGGTGATCATGGCCCAGCCCATGGCGACGTTCTGCCGCATCACGTCCAGCGCCTTGTCCAGGGTGCCCAGCACCACCACCTCCCACAGGATGCGCCCCTCGCCGGCCCCCAGCACCCGCATGTGGTCGAATTGCTCCCGGGGGATCTCGATGATGATCTGCGCCATGGAGGTGACGAAGAACGTCGCCATCCCGAAGGTCAAGAGCGCCACCTTCAGCGAATACCCTCCACCGGTGAGCAGGGTGAAGGGAAACACCAGCCCGGTCAGCCCGAGAAAGCGCAGCTTCGAGGTGGCGGCCACCAGCGGCCGGAAGGCGGCGATCACCGTGGCATAGGACAGCGCCATGGAGATCGTCACCGTCAAGAAGAGCGCATGGAAGATCAGCTTGATCGTGGTGAACAGTTCAGGGCCCATGCCATGCTGCCACCACAGGTCGCCGAGCGCCTTCCACACCTCCCTGGGCGTCGGCAGGCTGGCAAAGGGCGAGGTCACCCAGAGCAGCAGCATGGCCCCCACCCAGAACCCCACCAGCATGAGGGCCGTGGCCGGGTCCACCACCCGGTTGGGCTTCACCGCGCGATACAGCGCCTCTCGGTTCACCATCACTAAAGCTACCCCGAGGTCCCCAGCACGATCTCGACGCGGCGGTTCTTGGCCCGTCCTTCCGCCGTGCTGTTGGGGGCCACCGGCTTGGTCATCCCGTGGGAGAATACCTGCACCCGCCCCTCGGGGAAGTTTGCCGGGGACTTGTGCTCCAGCCACGACTTGACCGCGAAGGCCCGCTGCTCCGAGAGCGCCTGGTTCTTGTCCGCCGTCCCCTGGTTGTCGGTGTGCCCGTGAATCTCGACCAAGGTCCCGCCGGCCACCACCAGATCGTTGAACAGCTTCTGCATCTGGCTCAGCGCATCCGGGGTGAACTTGTCGCTCCCGGTGGCGAACTGGATGTCCCACGAGCGCCGGCTGACCACCTGGGTGACCTTCTCCCCAGGCGGAAACTTGGGCAGGTTCGGCTCGGCCAGCTTCTGCCCCCCGCGCTCCTTGGCCACGTCCTGCACGTACGACACGTCGAGGATCTGGTCCACCGGGTAGTACGACGGCACCAGGGCCGGATACTGCGACTTCACGATGTCCCCGAACACCGTATAGGTCGCCGCGAACAGATTGGTCGATCCCGGCAAAAGCCCGAAGAGCTGCAAGTTGTCCGACAGGTTGTTCACCGCCGAGCCGCCCAGTTCCACCTCCAGGCCCTGCTTGTCCTTTTCTGTCTGTACCCGAAAGTACTTGTACCAGTAGGCCCCGTCCTTCTCTTTATAAACCAGCGCGCTGATCGCAGCTGCCTTTTTCAGCTGATCGTCGTTGGCGATGATCTGCTCCCCGGCATCGAAGGTCGCGGCCAGCATGCCGTCCACCAGCTTGCGGTGCCCCTGCATCCACTTCTTGTTGCCGATGATGACGTTCGGCATCTGCGAGCGGTATTCCTTCGTCGACACGATGGACACCAGCCCGCCCCGGTTCTCCGCCGCGGTCACGTCCCCCGGGGTCCAGGTGACCACCCCATCGACGCAGTGCTTGTCCTTCTTGCCGGTCTTGACGTTCTTCAGCTCCGTACAGAAGCCGCTGACGTACTTCTGCGCCGCCTCGACATAATCCGAGGCGTTGACCCAGTTCAGTGCGTCGGGGTCGTAGGTCGTCTCGTCGGGGTTGTTGGGGATCTTGTTGTCCCCCAGCCACTTCATGGCGATGTTCCAGTCCCCGTCGCGGAGCACCCCGGCGACAAGCCCCCCCCGGGCGGTCTGCGGGTTCTTTTTCCAGGCCGGCGGCCCCATGAACTTGTCCTCGCCGCGGCTGTAGCCCGTCGACCCCACCACCTGGGCGATGTAGTCCGGGCCCAACTTCTCCAGCTTCTCGTTCAGGCCCTTCAGGAACGTCGCCGACCCGTCGCCCATGATGGCCACGAAGTGGGCCCCCTTGCCGGGATTGTCCTGGTTCTTCAGCCCTTCGGCGAAGGTCGCCATCAGGGCCTGCATGTTGTCGGTGTTGTCCTCGCGGATGAGCTTCAGGTTGACCCCGTTTTTACACATCAGGCTGTCGCCGGTGGCCTGCTTGCCCCCGGTGGCCAGCATCAGGCCCATCTGCGCATTCCAGGCCCAGTGGTAAAAGCGCACCTCGGGAAGCTGGGCGCAGCCGGCCGCCGCGTCCGCCACCGGCGGCACATCCTGGGTATCGGGCAGCCGGGCCGAGGGGGGCACGTTGGTGTGCTGCTGGTTCTTTTCGCTGGGGGCGAGCCGCTCCAGCAGTTGCGGTTCCTTGAAGTAGGTGAAGACCGCGGCGCCGCCGAGCGCCAGGACAGACAGGACGATTTTTCCGGCAAATGTCAGTTTCACGGAAGTTTATCCTTAAGCTTGCTTGCTTCCGCTGCACCCAATCGTCCCGGGTGGGCATGTAAGCATGTTCGATCTTTCATGCTACCGCAAAGCCCGGCTCGCCGCAAAGTAGGCAGCGGGCGACAGAGGGCCGGCGCGTTGCGCCTGAGGACGCTATTCTTGACAGGCTGGCGCATCGGCCTTACCAAAGATGATGATGTCGGCCAAGCAAGACTTCTACCAGGTCCTGGGAATTTCCCGCGCCGCCGACTGCGTCGAGGTCAAGCGGGCCTACCGCAAGCTGGCCCTGTCGAACCACCCCGATCACAACCCCGGCGATCGGCAGGCCGCCGAGCGATTCCGCGAGGCCTGCGAGGCCTACGCCGTGCTCTCTAACCCCGTGCGCCGCGCCTACTTCGACCGCTTCGGCAGGATCTGCGGGTCGGCACTGGACGACCTGGCCGCCGAGGCGGACCAGCTTTTCAACGTCCTTTTGTCCTGCGTCACCGGCCAGAAGAGCCAAAGCAAGAGCCAGAGCCAGCCGCGGCGCGCGGGCCAAAACCCGGGCGACCTGCGCCTCATCCTGGAACTGAGCTTCGCCGAGGCGGTCCATGGGGCGGCCAAGAAGCTCTCCATCACCCGGCGGGTGCCGTGCCAGGGATGTGACCATACCGGCGTGCGCCCCCGGGCCGAGCCGCGACCCTGCGGCCACTGCGGGGGCCGGGGGGAAGTCCGGCATTCCCGGGGCTGCCTCAAGATCGAGGTGGCCTGCCCGTTGTGCCATGGCCGGGGGCTCCTGCTCCACGACCCTTGCGCCGACTGCGGCGGCACCGGCCTCAGTCAAAAGAGCGAGGTGGTGACCCTGAATGTCCCCCCCGGGGTCACAAAGGGGCAGGTCATGCGGGTGCAGGGCAAGGGCGAGACCCCAAAAGGCGGGCCCCCGGGAAACCTGTATGTCGTGTTCCAGGTCCGCTGCGAAGGGGAAGGGCCGGCAGCCCCATGAGCGACACGCCCGAGATCAGCGAACTTGTGCGCCTGACCCAGGAAAATGCCCGGCTTTCTCGGGAGTTGGCCGAGGCGCTGCGTTCGGGGGACAACTTCATCGAAATGGCCTCCCATGACCTGAAGAACCCCCTGACCTCGCTGAAGCTGAAGCTCTCCGGCCTCATTCGCCTGGCCACGAAGAGCCCCGATGGCATCCCGGGGCAGCATGTGAAAAATAAGCTGGAAAGGGCCAGCCATCAGATCGATCACATGGTCATGACCCTCAACAGCCTGTCGGATTTCTCGCGCATCGCCGCGGGGAAGCTGGACCTGCGGCCGGAGGAATTGGATCTTTCGGTTTTGGCCGAAGACATGGTCACCCGCCTGAGCGAACCGGCGCAGCAGGCGGGTTGCGCGATCCACCTGCTGGCGGCCACGCCGGTTCTTGGGTACTGGGACAAGGAACGCCTCGAACAGATTGTGTCGGACCTGATCTCCAGCGCCCTTTGCATCGGCGCCGGCCAGCCCATCCAGATCGCCGTCAACCAGACCGGCGGACAGGCGCGGCTCACGATGCGCGACCACGGGGTCGAGGTCGATCCCGAGCGGCTCACATTGACCTTCGAGCAGGCCCGCGGGCCCGCCGCCATGATGATCCCCGGCGAGGGATCGTGGCCCAGGCTGTGGCTCGTCGGGCGCCTGGTGGACCGGATGGGGGGACGCATAAAGGCCGAGGGCAAGCTCGGGGAGGGCACGACCTTCGTGCTGGACCTGCCGCGGAACTTGGACCGACCACCCCCCCCAAAATCAGCCCTGCGCCATCCCTGAACCAGAAGCGCCTGGCCGGGCAGCTTTTGGCGTACCTCTCCCCCATGTCCTCGCATTCGCGAGGCCACGCGGACTCGCGAATGCGAGTCGGTGGGGAGTGCCCCCACGCTTCCTCGGTCACGTACAGTAGTACGCTCCCTCGGTCGCTGCGGAATGGGCCCACGCGGCTGAGCGAATGCGAGTCCGTGGGGAGCGCCAAAATCTGC
>JBBRLA010000280.1:0-10251 GCA_038231615.1 Polyangia bacterium
GATCGCCGCCACCACCACATCTGCCCGACCCACCGCGGCGGCCAGGTCGCGAGTGCGCGAATGGCACAGGGTCACCGTCGCATCCGCCGCCAGCAGCAGCGCCGCCATGGGGCGTCCCACCAGGTTCGAGCGGCCCAGCACCACCGCCTCGGCGCCTCGCAGCACCGTGCCCGCCTCCTTCAAAAGGCGCATCACCCCCAGCGGCGTGCAGGGGACGAAACGCTCTTGCCCCAGCCACAGCCTGCCGACGTTCTCCGGCAAAAGCCCGTCCACGTCCTTGCGCGGGTCCATCGCCGCCAGCACCTCTCCCTCATGCAGGCCCGCGGGCAGCGGCAACTGCACCAGAATGCCATCGACATGCCCATCCTGATTCAGCCGCCGGATCAGTCCTACCAGTTCGGCCGCCGCGGTGTCCCCGGGCAGGTGGTGATCGAAGGCGGTGATGCCCACCTCGCGGCAGGCCCGGGCCTTGGACTTCACATAGATCTGCGAGGCCGGGTCGTCACCCACCAGCACTACCGCCAGACCGGGGGTCACCCCCTGCCGAACCAGATCCCGCACCTGCTCCGCGACCTGCTCCCGGACCCCCTGGGCCACGGCCTTCCCGTCGATGATCTTCGCGCTCATCCTGCTTGGCTCCTATATATAGATCCCAGTCTCCGAGGTAGGCCATCTGCCCGCCGCGGTCAACCCCGCGCCCGCCCCGAGGATGTTGCCGCGACGACATAAATGCGGTATGACCTGCACCCCTCATGGCAAAACCTGAAGCACCTCCTGCCCCCGCTGTCCCCCCGGCGCGCGACGGCTCGATCGCCACCCATCAGATTCATGACGAGATGCGTTCCTCGTTCATGGACTACGCGATGAGTGTCATCATCAGCCGCGCCTTGCCCGATGCCCGCGACGGCCTGAAGCCGGTCCATCGGCGCATCCTTTTCGCGATGCACGAGGCCAACATCGGCTACAACCGGCCCCACGTGAAGTGCGCCCGCGTGGTCGGCGACGTGCTGGGCAAGTATCACCCCCACGGCGATGCCTCGGTCTACGACGCCCTGGTCCGCATGGCCCAGGAATGGAACCTGCGCTACACGCTGATCGACGGCCAGGGCAACTTCGGCTCGATCGAAGGCGACCCCGCCGCGGCCTACCGCTACACCGAGTGCCGCCTCCAGCGCCTGACCGGCGCGATGCTCGCCGATCTGGACAAGGACACCGTCGACTTCATCCCCAACTTCGACGACAAGGAGCGCGAGCCCACCGTCCTTCCGGCCATGGTGCCCAACCTCCTGGTCAACGGCGCCGCCGGCATCGCCGTGGGCATGGCGACCAACATCCCGCCCCACAACATGGGCGAGGTCCTCGACGGCGCTATCGCCCTGGCCAAGAACCCCGATCTGCAGGTCTCCGACCTGATGCGCTTCATCCCCGGGCCTGACTTCCCTACCCGCGGCTTCATCTATGGGCGCAGCGGCATCCGCCAGGCCTACGAGACCGGCCGCGGCCAGATCGTCCTGCGCGCCAAGGCCGAATTCGAGGAGATGAAGAACGGGCGCACCCAGATCGTCGTGACCGAGGTGCCCTACCAGGTCAACCCCAACCGCGTCATCGAGCGGCTGGCAGAGATGGTCCACGAAAAGAAGATCGAGGGCATCTCCGACCTGCGCAACGAATCCTCCCGCGAGGGCATGCGCCTGGTCATCGAACTGCGCAAGGACGCCGTGCCCCAGGTGGTGCTGAACCACCTGTTCAGCCAGACCAGCCTCCAAACGACTTTCGGCGTCATCATGCTGGCCATTGTCGACGGCCGGCCCAAGATCCTCAGCCTGCGCGACGCGCTCCAGCGCTTCCTCGACCACCGCCGCGATGTCGTCACCCGGCGCACCCTCTTCGAGCTGCGCCAGGCGCGGGCCCGGCAAGAGATCGTCGAGGGCCTGGGCCTGGCAATCGACAACATCGACCGCATCATCGCCATCATCCGCGCCGCCAAGGACCCTGATCAGGCCAAGTACGACCTGATGGCCGAGCCCCTGAAAGGGCTTTCCGAGTTCCTCCGCCGCGCCGGGCGCCCCGAGCCGGAGATCGCCGCCCGGACCCAGGGCGACATCGCCCACCTGACCGAGATCCAGGCCAAGGCCATCCTCGAGATGCGCCTGCAGCGCCTGACCGGCCTGGAGCGGGACAAGCTGGAGGCCGAGTTCCGCGAACTCTGCTCCACCATCGATTATCTCGAATCCATCCTTGACGAGGAAGGCAAGCTCCGCGAGGTGATCATCGGCGAACTGGAGCGCCTGCGCTCCGAATTCACCGACGATCGCCGCACCGTCATCCAGGAGCACGCCGGGGAGATCAGCATCGAAGAGCTGATCGCCCAGGAGCCGATGGTGGTGACCCTGTCTCGCGAGGGCTACATCAAACGCGCCTCCCTGTCCGAATACCGGGCGCAGCACCGCGGCGGACGCGGGGTCGTCGGGGCGGCCACCAAGGAAGAGGACCTGATCACCCGGGTCTTTGTCGCCTCGACCCACGACTACGTGCTGATGTTCACCAGCAAGGGGCGCGCCTACAGCAAGCGTACCTTCGAACTGCCCGAGGGCTCTCGCGCCTCCCGGGGCAAGGCACTGGTGAACCTTTTGGAGCTTCAGGAGGGCGAGAAAGTCGTCGAGATGCTGCCGCTGCCGGCCTTCGATGCCGGCAAGCTGGTGCTGCTCTCGACCCGCAAGGGCATCGTCAAGAAGACCGAGCTGGATGCCTTCTCGAACATCCGGTCGAGCGGTATCATTGCCATCGCCATCGACGAGGGCGATGCCCTGGTAGGGGCCCGGGTGACGGATGGCAAGTCCGACGTGGCCCTGTGCACCCGCGACGGCTACGTGGTGCGCTTCAAGGAAGAGCGCGTCCGCACCATGGGCCGCACCGCCCGCGGTGTCCGCGGCATCAAGTTGCGGCAGGGCGATTACCTGGTGGCCATGGAGGTCTTGGATCGCGACCTGCCGGCCACCCTCCTGACCGTCTGCGAGCATGGCTACGGCAAGCGCACCCCGTCGGCGGACTACCCGGTAAAGGGGCGCGGCTCCTTGGGCGTCATCACCATCAAGACCAGCGAGCGCAACGGCAAGGTCGTCGGTGTGCGGGTGGTCAACGATACCGATGACCTGATGCTGGTGACCGAGGGCGGCAAGGTGATCCGCATCCGGGTCAGCGGCATCCCCACCCGCGGGCGCAACACCCAGGGCGTGCGCCTCATCCGCCTGATCGACGACGAGAAGGTCGTCGCCGTAGAGGCCCTGAGCGACCCGATGCCCGAGGAAGCGACCCCGGAGAATGGCGACGGCGCCCCGGCGGCGGCGCCCGGGGACGACAACGATGCTACCAGCCAGATCGAGGAACTGGAGGGCGAGGAGGAACTGGACGACGCTGAGGGGCCGAAGGATGGCGACGGCGACGACGACGACGACGAGGGCCCGGGGGATGAAGACGACGAGGAGAGCTAACCCCCCATGCCCCTCTTCAGTGGCGAGGACGGAATCATCGCCCTGTACCGCAGGTCCAAGAAGCCAAAGGACCTGTGGTGGAACGAGTGGGTCGCCCGGCCGGTGGCGGCAGTGTTGCTCTACGGCCTGCGCCACACCCGCCTGACCCCCAACCAGATCACCTTTTGCTCCCTCTTCACCTCCCTGGCCACCTGCGCGGTGCTGGTCCTTTACCGCACCCACGCCGGGCTGCTGCTGGCGGCGTTTTTGCTCCAGCTGGCCTTCGTCCTCGACTGCGTGGATGGCCAGCTCGCCCGCATCCAGGGCATGACCTCCGTGGTCGGGGCGCACCTCGACTTCCTCATGGACGAGATCAAGGCGTTCTCCCTGGTGGCCGCAGTGGCCGGGCGCCTGGCCTGGCAGAGCTTCGACAGCGCGCAGCGAAGCGCAGTGCCGTTCATCGACGATCACGCCGCGTCCCTCTTCACGGGGTTCCTGGCGCCGCTGGGGCCATTTTCCGGCCTGCCCGGCGCAGGGGTCTGGCTGGCGGTGGGCCTTCTGGGCGTGGTCATCGTTGCCAGCGGCATCAGCCTGACGACCTTCATGCGCCGCCCGGAGTATCTTCAGGCGACCGGGCGGCCCGTGCCCCCCCCGGGGGAGAAGCCCGTCGCGCCCCCGCCGTCACGCTCCCTGGTGGGCCGCTTGGTCTCCGCCTGTGAAGCAGCAGGCAAGGCGGTGCTGCATTACCCCCAGTGGTTCTGGTTGCCCGCGGTCTTCGACCGCATCGACCTCTTTCTCCTGCCCTACCTGGCCGCCCACGCGCTGTACCTGAGCCGCGCCGGCCTGATCGTCCTGTGGAAGCTCGGGCGAAGGTAGCGGCCCGGGTCGCGCTTGCCTTCTGTCTCGCCGCCTTGACCCCGGCGGCGGCGTCCGGCGCAGGCCCGGCGATGTCCAGCGTTGGACACGCTGGAACAGTGAAATCCCCGGTTCGCGCGGACTTCGGAAGAGCGGCGCTGTCCAACGTTGGACAAAAGAAGCCGATCCGCTTCCAGCGCGGCGTGTCCCTGGGCCTCTTCAGCGAGGACCCGCTCTTCTCCTACCGCTTCCTCCTCCGCGAGATCGCCGAACTCGGCGCCGACCATGTCGAGCTGGTCGTCGGCTACTATCAGGAGGACGCCGCCAGCACCGCCATCACCGAACACCCCCGCTTCACCGCCCCCGACGCCACCCTGGTCCGCGCCATCCGCGATGCCCACGCCCTGGGCCTTTCGGTCCTGGTCTTTCCCATCATCCGCCTAACCCACCCCCGCGGCCCGAACCAGTGGCGCGGCACCCTTTCCCCCAGCGACCCCGCTGCCTGGTGGCGCAGCTACTCGGCCCTGCTTTTGCGCCTCGCCGACCTCTCCGCCCGCGAGGGTGCCGCCGGGCTCTCCGTGGGCAGCGAGCTGTCGACCCTGGACACCGATCGTGCCCCCTGGCAGGCGCTGATCGAGAAGGTGCGCCAGCGATACTACGGCCTGCTCACCTACTCCGGCAACTGGGACCACTACGCCCGCGTGGCCCTTTACGACCAGGTCGATCTGGCCGGCGTGTGCGGCTACTTCTCCCTGGCTGGAAAGCTGGATGCCCCGCCCTACTCCGTCGAGAAGCTGACCGCCGCCTGGCGCGGCCTCCGCGGCGACCTGGAAGCATTCTCCCGCTCTGTCGGCCGGCCGCTCCTCTTCACCGAACTGGGCTACCTGAGCCAGCGTGGCGCCGCTGCCCGGCCCTGGGACGAGGGCGCCACCCAGCCCGTCGACCTGGAAGACCAGCGCCGCGCCTATCAGGCCTTCGTCGATGTCTGGATGGCCCCACCCAGGGACCTCGAAGCACCCCTTTTGGCCGGCGTCTACTTCTGGAACTGGTATGGATGGGGCGGCCCCACGTCCCCCGGCTACACCCCGCGCAACAAGCCCGCCGCCAATGAGATCCGCCGCTACTTCCGCGCCTCCCCTCGCTGATGGTCCTCCAAAGGGGGTCAGGAGACTGACCCTTTTCAGATCCCGAAGGAGGTCAGCACAGCCGTCGGTGCCCCCGTTCCAGGCTCCGCGGCAGCCTGCCCGGCGATCCGCAGCCGCTCGCACAGCTCGGCCACCATGAGCAGCGCGTCCCGCGGCGTCATTCCGTCGCAGTCCGCCTGCCGCAGTCGCGCGAGTACCTCGACCTCCCGGGGGTCCGGGCCATGAACCGCCAGGCCCGCGGGCCTAGCCACCGCGGGCCCAGCCGAAGAATCCGCCGCTTCCCCGACAGCCCGGGACCGGGCCGCCGCCCGCCGCCGCCCCGGGGCCGCCCGCTGCGCCGCATCCACCAGATGAAAGAGCGCCAGTTGATGGCTGTTCACCGGCGGCGCCCCATGGACCGGCAGCACCTGCGCCACGCTGCCCTGCGCCACCTTGCCGCCCTGCGCCACCTCGCCCGCCTGCGCCGCCCCACCGCCCTGCGCCGCCCCGCTGCCATCCGGCGTCGCATCCGCCACCGGCGTCTGGATCTCCTCGGGCCCCATCTCCAGCGCCTTCAGCACCTCCCGTGAGCGATCCAGAACTGCCTTCGGCAGCCCGGCCAGCCGCGCCACCTCGATGCCATACGACCGGCTGGCGCCGCCGGCCACCAGCTTGTGCAAAAACACGATCTCCCCCTCCCATTCCCGCACCGCCACCGACAGGTTCCGCACCCGCGGGCGCGACTCCGCCAGCGCGCACAGCTCGTGGTAGTGGGTGGCGAAAAGCGTCTTGCAGCGAATGATGTCGTGCAGGTACTCCGACACCGCCCAGGCAATCGACAGCCCATCATAGGTCGAGGTCCCCCGCCCGATCTCGTCCAGCACCACCAGCGATCGCGGCGAGGCATGGCGCAGGATGTTCGCCGTCTCGCGCATCTCCACCATGAAGGTCGACTCCCCCCGCGAAAGGTTGTCCGCCGCCCCCACCCGGGTGAACACCCGGTCCACCACCCCCAGGTGCGCCCGCCGCGCCGGCACAAAGGACCCCATCTGCGAGAGGATGCAAAAAAGCGCCACCTGGCGCATCGCCGTGGACTTGCCGGCCATGTTTGGCCCCGTGATGATCAGCATCTGCGCATCCTCGGGGTCCAGCACCGTGTCGTTGGGCACGAAGCGCCCGGCCCCGCAGAGCTGTTCCACTATCGGGTGGCGGCCGTCCTCGATTTCCAGTCGGCCGCTCTCGTCGACCTCGGGGCGCACGTACCCCTGCCGGTGGGCCACCTCCGCCAGCCCGGCCAGCGCGTCAAGTTGCGCCAGCCGCTCTGCCACCCCCAGCACCCGCGCGGCCTCCGCGGCCACCTTCATTCGCAGCACCTCGAAGAGTTCCAGTTCCACCTGCAGCCGCCGCTCCTCCGCGCCGAGCACCTTGGCCTCGTACTCCGAGAGTTCGGCGGTGACATAGCGTTCGGCGTTGGCCAGGGTTTGCTTGCGGATGTAGTCGGACGGCACCTTGGCCAAATGGCTGCGAGTGATCTCCAGGTAGTAGCCAAAGACCCGGTTATAGCGCACCTTCAGCGAGGAGATCCCGGTGCGTTCTTTCTCCCGCTCCTCGATGCGCAGGATCTGCGCCTTGCCGCCCTGGGAGATGTCCAAAAGCTCGTCCAGATCGGCGCTGTGGCCGCGGCGAATGAAGCCCCCCTCGCGCCAGGCGGCGGAGGGTTCCTCGGCGATGGCTTTCTCGATGAGGTCCGCCACGTCGCCGCACAGGTCCTCGCCGATGGTCAGGAGCGCCGGCACCGGTGAGAGCACCGACTCGGAGCCAGTGGCCGCCTGGGCGAAGGCGTCGCGCAGGCCGGGGAGCCTGCGCAGGCTCTGCTCCAGGCAGTAAAGGTCCCTGGGGCTGGCGGCGGAAAGGCTGATCCTGCCGATCAGCCGCTCAAGGTCGTGGATCTCGCCCAACACCTTGCGGGCGGTGTCGCGCAGGGCGTGCCGTTCGACCAGCCATTCGACGGCATCGTGGCGGCGGCGGATGGCGGCGACCTGCAAAAGAGGCGCTCCGAGCCAGCGGCGCAGGAGGCGGCCCCCCATGGCGGTGCGGGTCTCGTCCAGAAGCCCGAGCAGCGCCCCTTTCTGGCGGCGTTCCATCAGGGTCTGAAAAAGTTCCAGATTGCTCTTGGTGGTCTCGTCGATGACCATCTCGTCGCCGTGGCGGTACAGGCGCAGGCGCGTCAGGGGCAGGCGGCCCTTGCGCTGGGTGCCCTGGGCGTAGCGGGCGGCGGCGGCGGCGGCCTTCAGGGCCAGGGGCCACTCGGAGAGACGAGGGGCCCCGGGAAGATCGTCGCGGTCAATCTCGGTCACTGCGTCGTCGCCCAGGAGGCCCACAAGGAGGGCCTGGTCGGCGTCGTCTGAAGCCAGGGCGACCGGCCCCGAGGGCAGGCGCAGGCGGCCCAGGTCGGCGGCCAGGTCGTCGGGTACCGGGTGGCGAACCAGGAGTTCGGCGGGTTCGATGCGGGCCAGCTCTTCCACGACGGCGGCGTGGGACAGTTGGGTGGCGGCGAACTCGCCGGTGGAGACGTCGAGGTACGAAAGGCCCGCCTGGCCGGTGGCGGGGCCGCTGCCGGGGATGATGACGCACAGGTAATGGCCCGACTTGGGGGAAAGCTGGTCCTCTTCAAGCATGACGCCGGGGGTGATGACCTGGGTGACGGCGCGGCGGACGATCTTGTTGGTCTTGGTGGCATCCTCGACCTGTTCGCAGAGGGCGACCTTCTTGCCCAGTGCGACGAGCTTGCCGATATACAGCTTGGCGGCCTGGAGCGGGAACCCGCACATCGGGACGCCATCCTCCTTGTTCTTGTCCCGGGAGGTGAGGACCAGGTCCAGGGCGCGTGAAGCCACAACAGCGTCGTCGAAGAACATCTCGTAAAAATCGCCGACCTGGAAAAAGACGGTACAGTCGGGGTACTGCTCCTTGACCTCCAGGTACTGGCGCATCACGGGGGTGTCTACGTACGAATGGGGAGGCATGGATGGGCTTTAGCAGACGGGAGCGGTGGGTGCAAGGGACGGGCTCTGGATGTTTTTGTCTTTTGTCTTTTAACTTTCATCTTTCAACTTTCAACCTCCCCGCCGCCGCCGCCGGTTCAGCCTGGCCCGGGTGGCCAGCGCGGACAAGAGCAAAAACGCAAACGCCCCTCCCGCCACGTACGTCGCCGCATGCGCCCGCGCCACCTGCCCCCGCCCCTCGAAGATCGTCGCCAGCACCGCCGCCGCGATCCCACACGCGGTATAGATAAGCTGATGCCCCAGCGTATAGATCAGCCGCGCCCCCTCATCCAGCCCGCGGAACCGCACCTCCATCTGTCCGCGCTGCGCCCGCAGCATGAACTTCCGCATGTCCCCGGGCAACGCCAGCGCCGTGGCCGCCACCTCCCGCGTGGTCTCCATCACCAGCTTGGACCAGTCCCGGTCCTTGCCCAGGACAAACTCCTCCAGATACGGCCGGATCACCTGCATGGGGTTAAGCTGCGGGTCCAGATCGGTGCACAGCCCGAGCAGCAGCAACACCGTCCGCTCCAGCATGATCCACTCTTTGGGCACATGGAAGTGGTCCGCCAGGTCCCGCAACGACACATCCATCCGCCGCAGGTCCGCCAGGTTCTCCAGCGACTTCTCCGGGTTGAACTTTACATCTCGCAGCGAGAACGACTCCAGCTTCACTTCCTCGTGAAACTTGTCGTGGAAAAAGTCGATCACCCGCTCGAAGATCTCGTTGTCCGCTCCCAGCGCGATGAACCCCATCTCTTTCATGGCCGCTATCAGCCGCGTCGTGTCCCGGGTCAGCGCTGCCTGGATCATCTCGACGATCCCATGGCGCATCCGCGGCGACACCTCGGCCACCGCACCGAAATCCAGGAACACCACCCGCGCATTGTCTATCCGGGGGAGGCGTTCCCGTCCTTCTCCCCCGGCTTTCTCATCTGGCTCAAGGAGCTGCACCATCAGGTTCCCCGGGTGCGGGTCCGCGTGATAAAGCCCGTCGGTGAAGATCTGCTGACAATACGCCGTCACGATGGTCTTGCACAGGAGCGACCGATCGATCCCCCATTCCCGCAGCCGCGCCGAATCGTTCACCTTGGCCCCGTCCACCCAGCTCGTGGTCAGCACCCTGCACGTGGACAGGTCCCGCCGCACCTCCGGGAACCCCACCTTGGCGCTCCCCGCCCCAAGCGTCCCGCTGCGGCGCCGGAAGTTCTCCGCGATGCGCTCGATGCTGGTCGCCTCCATCGAGAAGTCCAGTTCCTGAAGCACCATGGACCGGATCTCGCCAAAAACCCCGTCCAGCCCATGATAGGGCGCGAACCACTGGATGATGCGGAAGATCCGCCGCAGCGCCCGCAGGTCGATGCGCACGATCTCGTCGATGTCCGGGTACTGCACCTTCACCGCCACCTGCTGCCCGTCCCGCGTCCGCGCCCGATGCACCTGCCCGATCGACGCCGAGGCGATCGGCTCGGGGGAAAACTCGGCAAAGACCTCCAGCGGCCCCTGGCCGGCAAACTCCTCGCGAAAGCGCCGCTCGATGTCCGCGTAGGGGCGCGGCGGTACCCGATCCTGCAACCGCGTGAGCTGCTGCCGGAACTCCTCTGGCAGGAAGTTGGTCATGATGCTGATGAGCTGCCCCACCTTGATGAACAACCCCTGCAGCGTGGCAATTGCTCCCTCGATGCGCCGGGCGTTCAGCAGGTTCTTTTTGCGCAAAAGCGCCCGCGCCGCGTCCTGTCCGCGAAAGCGCAAGAACAA
>JBBRLA010000281.1:0-10246 GCA_038231615.1 Polyangia bacterium
AAAAATGCCGTCACCTCGGTCATCATCAGCCACGACATGGCCTCGACGTTCCGTATTGGCGACCGCATCTCGATGCTCTACGGTGGCAAGATCATCGAGAGCGGCACCCCCGAGGAGTTCCGCATGAGCCGCCACAAGTTCGTCCGCGAGTTTGTCGAGACTTCCGGCGCGGTGAAGATGGGCGCGGTGCCGCCGGAGGAACTCATTGACGATGAAATGCCCTCGCCGCAAGCCGGGGCGGAGGCTGGCCCATGAAGACGGTTTCGGCGGCGCTGAAGGTCGGCATCACCACCCTTATCATGGTGGTGCTCGGGTTCATCGGCTTCAAGTTCGTCTCCAAGGGGGTCGGCGGACAGAAGGGGCCGGTGGTGTGGGCGCTGTTCCGCGACGCCACGGGCCTGGTGGACAAGTCCCGGGTGCAGGTGGCCGGCCTGATCGTCGGCGAGATCACCGATCGCCGCTTGCAGGGCGGCTACGCCCGGGTGTCGGTCCGGCTGCGCCCCGACGCGGAGCTTTGGACCAACTGCGTGGTCTACAAGAAGAGCGCGTCTTTGCTGGGTGAGTTTTATCTGGAACTGGACCCGGGGACCCCGGAGTCACCCGATCCCCTGAGCGGGCAGATCGTGAAGAACCAGCACCTGAAGAATGGCGATCAGATCATCAATGTCGTGGAGGCGGTGACGACCTCAGACATCCTGTATCAGGTGAACGAGACCCTGCCGGTGGTCCGGGACATCTTGCGGGACGTGCAGCGGCTGACGCAGGGGCCGATGCAGGACATCGCCCGGGAGGTCCAGAACGGCGTGGCCAAGAACTCGGACGCGGTATCCAAGCTGCTGGAGCACGTGGATCAGGTGGCGCAGGACATCCGGGGGATGACCAGCGGCACCAACAAAGATGACATCGTGGCCTCGATCCGCAACGTCCGGGACATCACCGAGGGGATCAAGGATCTGGTCGGCAAGGGGGGAGGAGAGGTGGACGCCGCCGGCGGAAAGCTGCGGTCCAACCTGGACAACCTGTCAAAAGCGGTCGACACGCTCAACTCGACCCTCAGCAACGTCGAGGCGATCAGCTCGGACGTCCGCAAGGGGAAGGGCACGGTCGGGCGGCTTCTGGTGGATGACACCATCGCCCAGAACGTGGAGCAGATCACCGGGGATGCCGGCGATCTGGTCCGCTCGATCACCCAGCTCCAGACGATCGTCGGGCTGCGTTCCGAATATTACATCCAGGCAAACGAGTTCAAGCAGGTGGTCGAGCTGCGCCTGCAGAACCGGCCCGACAAGTACTATCAGATCGAGCTGATCGACGATCCCCGGCTGACCCGGACCTATACCCGGACCTACGTCACCACCGACGATCCCTCCAAGCCGCTGAGCACGGTGACGGAGAACGTGTCCTTGAGCCGGCAGTTCAAGGTCAGCTTCCAGTTCGCCAAGCGGCTCTTCATCGACCCAAAGTGGCTGGTGCTGACCCTGCGCTACGGCATCAAGGAGTCCACCGGGGGCATCGGGGCGGACGTGGACCTGTTCCGCGATCGCCTGACGGTCAAGCTGGACCTCTTCGACTTCCGCAGCAACGTCTGGCCCAGGCTGCGCATCTTCAGCACGCTCCAGTTTTACCGGAACCTCTACGTCCTGGCCGGGATCGACGACATCATCAACAGCCGGCCGCCGGGCGCCTTCGGCACCACCGGGCGCGACTATTTTGTCGGCGGTCAGTTGATGTTCAACGACGAGGACCTCAAGGCCCTTTTGGCGATCGGCGGGTCGGCCCTTTCGGGCGCCACGAAGTAGCCGCGCTTCGCAATTGCACATTGTGAAGCGCAGCATGTGGCGGTTGACAAAAACATCGGTTAGGATGGGCCACGATGAAAGTGGCATTGTTTTTTGACGGTAAGAATTTCTATTCTGGCTGGCGGGAGCGCGCCTCACGACAGCCTCTGGACTTCACCGCGTTATCGAGGTGGCTGACCAGGCGGGTTGGAGGCACCCTCTTATGGGGCGCTTACTACTACACTGGCATCGAGATCGGTCCTTCCTCTTCTGGAACCGGCCAGGCCGCGCTGACCAGCTTCCTCGATAACCTGGAGATGCTCCCGGGCTACTTCGTGCAGCGCTTCCCCAGGCGGAGCAAATCCTACCACTGTCGAGACTGTGGCTCGGAGAACTACTTCACCCAGGAGAACGAGGTCGACACCACCATGGTGGCCGACATGTTGCGTCTCGCCGCGGTGGGAGCGTTCGACATCCTGGTCCTCATGTCCGGTGATGCCGACCATGCGCCGGCGGTGGAGGGCGTTCGGGCCCTGGGTCGCCAGGCGTATGTCGCGACTTGGGGTGGAGTGGGCCTGTCCCGGCGCATCCGCAAGGCGGCCTTCGATCACATCGATCTGGTCGAGGCGTTGCAGGAGTGTGGACGGCAGCTTCCGTCTTCCGGGGAAACCCCCGCCGAGGTGGGCGAGGGACAGCCGTTGATGGTCTCGGCCCCTGGCGATGAGACGAGCCCATCTTCGGGGAACGGCCTGATCCCTTCGGTGGACAGCGAGATGGCGGCGGATGCGCTGGTGGACGAGATCCGCCGGGCGGAAGCCAAGTTCCCCACGGGCTACGTCGGGGTGAACTTCTTCGTCACCCGCTGGCAAGCCAGCAACCTGGATCCAGACCCCGATGTCCGGCGTCGGCTCATCGACAAGGTCGTCCGCGAGGACCGGATCGAACTCTACACCACGGAAGAGGGGACCAAGGCCATCCGCATCAGGCGGCCCGCCCCCAGCCTGTAGCGCGGGCCTCGGCCCCGCCACGTGTTGAGATCGTCATGGTGACCCTCGCTTTTGCCGCGGGAACGATAGAGGTGCGCGGCCTCCCCGACGGGATGACCCTGCCGGCTTGCCAATGGGACGCCCGCGTCGCCTGCCACCGGGCACCGGCGGTGTATTATGCGGACATCGTCCGGGTGCTCATCCGCGCCCAGATTGCCTATGAAGACCGCGCCAAGGACTATAAGGAACTGGCCAGCGGCGTCTGCATCCAGCGAGAGCCCCGGCCCTTCCAGACCGAGGCCGTCCGGGCCTGGGCCAAAGGGCGGGGCCGGGGAGTGGTGGTCTTGCCAACGGGCGCGGGCAAGACCCACGTGGCGGTCATGGCCATCGATGAGAAACGCCGCAGCGCCCTGGTGGTCGCCCCGACGCTGGACCTGGTCCGGCAGTGGTACGACCTTTTGAGCAAGACCTTCGGCGTCCCGGTGGGGGTCATCGGCGGCGGCGAGTACGACGTGCAGGCGTTGACCGTCACCACCTACGACTCGGCGCTGATCCACATGGAGCACCTGGGCGCCCGGTTCGGTTTGATCATCTTCGACGAGTGCCACCACCTGCCGGGCGCGGCCTACGCCCTGTCGGCCCGCCTTTCCCTGGCACCCTTTCGTCTGGGCCTGACCGCGACCCCCGAGCGGGCGGACGGCCGCGAGTCCGATCTCGCCGAGTTGATCGGACCCATCCTTTACCGCCGTGACATCCACGATCTCTCGGGCGATTACCTGGCCGAATACGAGACCCTCCGCCGGGTGGTCGAGCTGTCCCCCGAAGAGCGCAAGGAGCACGACCAGGAACGCGCGATCTATCGCGGCTTCGTCGAAAGCCAGGGCATCCGCATGAGCGAGCCGGGGGGCTGGAACGAGTTCATCATGCGAAGCTGCCGCAGCACCGAGGGGCGTCGGGCCATGGGGGCCTATCGGCGACAGCGCGAGCTGGCGTTCTGCGCCCCGGCCAAGCTGGAACTGGTCGAGCAGCTCCTCGGCCAACATCGAGCGGGACGCACCCTGCTTTTTACTCAGGACAATGCCACCGCGTACGCCATCTCCCGGCGTTTTCTGATTCCGGTGATCACCCACCAGACCAAGGTCCGCGAGCGCAGCGAGATCCTCAAGAGCTTCTCCAACGGCACCTACGGGGCGCTGGCCGCATCCAAGGTGCTCAATGAAGGCGTGGATGTGCCCGATGCCAACGTGGCCATCGTGATCTCCGGCAGCGGATCGGTGCGCGAGCATGTGCAGCGCCTGGGACGCATCTTGCGCAAGCAGGATGGCAAGCGCGCCATCCTTTACGAGATCGTCTCTGCCGAGACCAGCGAGACCTTTACCAGCGAACGCCGGAGAGACCACGTTGCTTACCGCTGAGCTGGTTCGGGCCAGACGCAAGGACGGCGAACTCCGGGTGACCTTGCTGGACGACAAGTCCAGCGCCCGGGCGCTGGCCCTGGCTGAGGCGCTTCTGCCCATCGCTCGGGATCACGTAGGCCGCAGCCGGGATGAACTGGAAGAGGCGCTTGATCAGGTCGAATCCGCGGCGCGGGACCGGGTACTTCTGGCCGGGCTGCGCAAGCTCATCGAGGACCGCTGCGAATTCGACACCCCCGCGGACCTCTCGCCGGACGAGCTGCGCCGCGAGGTCTTCACCCGGGCCGCCGCCGCCTGGCGCGCATCGGGCGATGGCGTGTCCATGGAAAACCGATTCGACCGCCAGGCCGTCCTTTCCGAGATTGCCCAGGCCCGGGGGGTCGACATCGCCCAGCTCGAGCGCTATCTGTACGCTGACCTTCGTGGGGCGCAGCTTCTTACCTCCGTCGCGGCAATCTCGCCACGGGCGCTCATCGACGGCTACGACACGGCGCAGGTCCAGGCCGTCCTTTTGCGCGCGGTCCGGGTCACTGCCGAGGTCCATTGCGCCTCGGCGGGGGCCTATCGGGCGCTGTTTCACAAGCTGAAGTTTTTGCGCCTGCTCACCGTGATCACCCCCCAGCCCGACGGCTACCGCCTGGACATCGACGGCCCCTTCAGCCTCTTTGAATCGGTGACCAAGTACGGCATTCAACTGGCACTGGCGCTGCCGGCGATAAAGGCGTGCGACTTCCATCGTCTGAAGGCCGACGTCCGCTGGGGGAAGGAGCGCATCCCCCTGGTCTTCCGCCTCGAAGGGGAGGGTGCCCCGGACCTGGGCATCCCGGCGCCCGGATCGGACTCGGACACCCCCCTGCCGGATGATGTCGCCGCCTTCGTCCGCGGCTTTCGCTCGCTCGACACTCCCTGGCGGCTGACGGTGGCCCCGGCCATCTTGCACGTCCCCGGCGCGGGGGTGTGCGTCCCGGATCTGCTTTTCCAGCGGGCGGACACCGGACAGCGGGTGTACCTGGAGGTCATGGGCTTCTGGAGCCGGGACGCGGTCTTTCGGCGGGTCGAGCTGGTGCAGCGCGGCCTCAAGGAGCCCATCCTTTTCGCCCTCAGCGCCCGCCTGCGCGTCAGCGAGCAGGTCCTTCCGGATGACCTGCCCGCCGCGCTTTATGTCTACAAGGGCATCATCAACCCCCGGGTCGTCGTCGAACGGCTGGACCTGCTGGCCAGTCGGGCCGGCGCCCCCAAAGAGGTCTCTGGAAGCCCGCGCTGACCTCAAGGTGAAAAGATCCCGCTGAGGGCGTCCGCGTATCCCTTCGGCAGCCGGTCCTGGAACGGGGTCCACGAAAGATCCAGCCCAGGCTGGGACAGGGCCCGGAACTGGAAGACATAGGTCTTGCCCGCCACCAGCAGACCGGGCGGGGTCGTCACCGTGAGACCGGTGGTGATCAGGGTGGCCACCTTGACCGTCCTTGGGTACCGCTGCCCCGCAGGCAGCTCGATGCGATACACGATCACCGTCGTGCCGGTCAGAACGCCGATCGCGGGTGCGTCCCAGCTCAAGTCAGGCGTGACGCCGATTCCCGTGCCACCGGCGAAGGCATCCTTACCGCCAATGCGCGGGTGACCGACCGGGCCGATGAGCGGCCCCACCCCATTGCTGAACTGCTCCGCGGGCTGCGCCACCCCGATGCTCCCGAGCAGCGACGCCTTGTTGTCCGCCCCGGTCAGGGCATAAGCAATGATGAATGTATGGGAGAACTTCCCGTGCAGCGGCCACACCGCCGGGAAGGGGTTTCGATAACTCAGCGTCCCCAGATCCAGGTCGGTGATGCCCGGCGTCGGCTGGATGCGCAGAAGGTCAGGAGACTGACCTATTTCGCCGTGGTCCGGGCCGGCTGGATTGGCGCTCAGGCTGGCGTCCTGGCTGTAGGAGGTCGCCGACGGGTTCACGTTCAAAAGGAGCGACTCGAAGCGCGATCGCTTCCAGATCGCCTGAAAGTTGCCGCCGGGGGCGGTGTTGACCAGCGCACCGGCCACCGTGGTCTTCCCCCCATCCACCTGGGTGAAGGAGGGCACGGCCAGCGACCGCGTCAGGGCCAGGAAGGGCACGCCCATCGCCGTGACTGCCGCCTCGAGTTGCCCGAGAATCACGGCGTCCCCCTTTGCCCCATCGATCAGGTACGGCGCCGAGATCTGACTCCAGTCGAGGCTGGCCATGCCCAGGGTCATGTCCCCGATGTTCGGCAAGGTGTCGGTGTACGAAAGCGGCGACTCGTTCAGGTTCAGGTTGGCCGCCGTGAACTGGATGTCGTCCGCATCCTGCCAGGGGGCAAGCCCGCTCAGACTGAACACCACCGTCGTGGGCGAGGTGGCCGCCAGCTTCGGGTCCGGCCGCCCCGGGTGATAGTGATTCAGATTGACGTCGCGGCGCTGCGTCCACAGGAAGCGGTCGCTTCCCACCTGCAACCAGAACGGGCCGTCGGGGACCTTGTCGATGGTGAAGCTGCCGTCGGCGCCGCCCTTCGCCGGGTAGGCCATGACCGCGCCGCTGCCCCCGGAAAGGGCCTGCACGCCCAGATGAGCTGCATCGTCCGGCTTGCGCACTTCTCCCTGGGCGCTCAGGTAGATCCCGATGCTGGTGCCATTGATTGGACCGGTGGTCCTCCCGGCATCAGGCGGTGCCAGGTCGGCCTGGCCCAGGCTTCCATCCCCACCACTCCGTGCCAGGTCTTGTCCGGCCCCGGGGTCCAGGCCGGTTCCCATGTCCGTCGAATTACCCCCTTGGCAGGCCGCGCCGAGCAGCGTGACGAACCACATACCAATCCAGATTCTCATGCTCTTTTTTCGCTCTCTTTCCGGGTCCCGGCGAGTTGCCGGGAAACCCGGGAAGGTTTTAGGGCGAATGGAGCCGATGACAAGGAGCTTGGCGCTTGGCGATCCTATTTGCCGTAGTTCGTCGTCAAATAGCCCAGGATGGGCGGGAGGTCCTTGTCGGCCACGGCGGCACCCATCACCTTGATCATCTTGGTGACCTCCGCTTCCCAGCCCTTGCGGTCAAGGAAGGGGGCGTTCATCGGGATGTAATCCAGGCTGTGGCAGCCTGAGCACTGGGCTACCAAAAGGGGCCTTTCGGGGGCGTCCTTGAGCTTTACCTTGTCCTCCTGTGCCAGCGCGTGGCCGCCGAGCAAGGTGAACCACAGGCAGAGGGGCGCGGCGAATGATCCCGCGGTGGACGGGGAAGGAAGTCTCATCAAGGTCCTCACGTCACGTTCAGGCCCAGTTCCTGGACCCGGTTGTGGTGGTAGCCGGCGGGGTTTGGCACGACCGAAAATCCTTGCGTCGCTCCGTTCTGGTTGGTGGCCCGCGCCATCACCACCAGCTTGCCCGGCTGTGGCGCGGTCAACGTGTACCTGAACCGCCGCCACGAGAAGCGACCCTGGTCCTGGCCCAGCCGTGCCGGCCGCCAGGTCTTTCCGCCGTTGGTGGACACCTCGACCGTGCGGATGCCGTGGCCGCCGTCCCAGGCAACCCCCGAAAGCTCCCTGGGCCGCCCGGCGGGGATCGTCTCGCCCTCGTGGGTGCTGGTGAACAAGGAGTTCACCAAAAGCTCGGTGATCGGCGTGTTGACCTCGGTCCGCTGCGTCGGGAAATCGTCCGCCACGGCGAACTTGCCGACGGGGATGCGGTAGGCGCTTTTCATCCAGAAGCTGGTCAGGGGCTGGCTGCGCACCTCGATCCCCTGGACATGCTTCATCCAGTAGGTCGCGGCCCACCCGGGCACGACCAGGCGGGCCGGGAACCCGTTGTACTGAGGCAATGGTTGCCCGTTCATCTCCCAGCAGATCAGGGTGTTCTCGTCCTGGGCCTTCCACAAGGGCAGGCTTTTGACGAAGTCCGGCGTCTTTTCCGCCACCCCCGCGTCCGCGCCGTTTGCGGCCACCTCGACGGCCCCGGCCTTGACCCCCGCCTTGCGCAGCACATCTCGCAGGCGCACGCCGCGAAAGCGCGCATTCCCCATCGCCCCATATCCCCATTGCACGCCGGGCACATGGGGCGAAAACAGGCCCCGCCTGCTGCCGGCGCACTGGCAGCAGGCGGCGATCTCGACCTCCTCGAAGCCCCGGCGCAAGTCGTTCATCGAGAGCAGGAGCGGGCGCTCCGCCGCGTCGCCGGACACGGCCAGCCGCCAGTCGGAAAGCTTGACCTGGGGGATGAACGACAGGTGGTAGCGGACGAAAAAGGCGTCGTTGGCGGTGAAGTCCTCGCCCAGAGCGAAAAGGGGGGTTTCGTAGTTGGGCGGCCGGTAGGTGCGCTTCAGCAGGGGGCGCTTCCCCGGCAGGGCATGCAGCTCTGCCCCCTCGATGGCGCCTTTGGGCAACTCCGCCGGCTGCCAGGGCAGGGCGTCGCCGCGGCCCCAGCTGGGCAAAAGGAGCCCGGCGCCCGCGACCAGCGCCGCTCCCTGCTCGATGAATTGCCTTCGATTCGGATTCATGGGAGGGGGCTCCATGACGCTCAGGAAGCGGGGAAAAGGGGATCGGGCCGCTCCGGGGGAGAAGCGAAGAAGTGGAAGTACGCGGCCAGCAGCAGGTACTGCAAGCTGCCAAGGACAATATACTCGGGCAGCCAATGCACGATGCCGGCGGCGTAGCCCAGGAGCAGGCTGGCCACAATGTAGATGTTGATCAGCCGGTTGTCGGTCATGCCGATCTTGGGCACGCGCCAGCGGGAGATCATGGTCAATCCGAAGAGCAAGAGGGCGATGGGGTAGTAGGGCAAAAGGCCGTCGAGGCGCAGGGAGCCGAGCAGGCGCAGGCCGGGGAAGCTTTCGTAAAGGAGGTGCCCACCGGTCTCCACCTGACTGAAGGACGGGTCGCTGTACTTGCACAGGGTGATCAGCATCGCCAGGACCGCGGCGCCGCTCATGGTGGAGGGGACGCCGAAGAAGAAACGGGGGTTGCCGGTGCTGACGTTGAACCGGGCCAGGCGCACCGCGGCACACAAGACGTACACCGAACAGATGGCACGGAGGGCGAGGTTGGGCAGGCCGGTGGCCCATCCCAGTTCTGGGTGTTTCATGAAAAAGGCGTAGGTCAGGGTGGCCGGGACCATGCCGTAGTTCAAGAGGTCGGCCAGAGAGTCGAGCTGCACGCCGATGGGGGAGCTGGCGTTGAGGAGGCGGGCGACGAGTCCATCGAGTTTGTCGGTCAGGGTGGAGTAAAGGGCCCACCACGCGCCCCAGATGATCTCGCCGCGGAGGGCGGCCTGAAGGGCGAGGACGGCGAAGACGATGGAGCCGCCGGTGACGGCGTTGGGCGCCAGGTAGCGGAGGGTTCGTCTCAGCTTGTTCTCGTTCGTGGCGGTCACGTTCCCCTGCCCATGAGCTTGTTGTAAAGATGGCTGCCGAGGCTCTCGATCATAAGCTGCTCCACGGTCTGGCTGATGGCTGCGTGTTGCTCGGGGGAATCGTACATGAATCGGATGCCCATGCCAGGCTCGTGGTTTTCGGGGACGCCGGGAGGGGAGGGCTGGCCCAGGTGCTTTTTCCACATGACCTGGCCGCGGAGGGCGATGGGCGCGGGGAGGCGGGGCACGGTGAGGCTGAACATGAAGACGGTGCCTGGGGGAAGAGGATCGGTGGTGTGGATGAAGGTGCCGCCATGGGAGATGTTCCTGGTGTAGTCGGCGAAGAAGGCGTTGAGCTTGCGATATTCGACGCGGAGCTGGATCGAGGCGCGGGGGCTGTTGCGGCGTTCTTGATCGCCGCGGCTGACGATCACGTCGGTTGATTCGGTAGGGCTCGTGGGGTCGGTGGGCCTTCGGGGGTCTCGATCGGTCATGGTGGAAGCTCGACGAGGCCTGGGGCCTGGCCGTACGCTAAACTCCCGGCGCCTGGGATGTCAACCGGCTTCTGCTTGGGTCTCGTCGGTCCGGCTCGGTCCGAATTTGAGGACAGGCCCTAGTGAAAGAAGAGCCGCCAGCCCACGATGCCGAAGCCGAGGAACACCAGCATTCCGATCACCACGGCCCACAGGATGTACCGGCCCATGTTCATTTCCATGCCCGGCTAGATCCC
>JBBRLA010000282.1:0-10224 GCA_038231615.1 Polyangia bacterium
ACGCCTGTCGTATCTTGAACGATCGCAAGCTACAAAGAGAAGGGCGGCTTCTGCTTTACTCCATCGAGGAGCCCCCCACGGGCTGCCAGTTCAGTTGATCGGATCGATCTCCTCCCCTCTGGCCGAAGTCCCTGTCAGAAGATGAAACAGAGCCGCGCGAGGCGCCAGGGAAAAGTGCCAGGAGGCGAACGAAACGTGATCGCCAAAGGCACGAGATGTGCCTCTCGCCGCGGTGAGAAAGAGGGTCCTGTTCGTCCCCATCAACTACGGCGGGAGCGGACAGAGCCTGCTTCAGGTACCATGAGGTGTCGTCAGCCTGGCCACGGGCACAGGCGTCTAAAGCGCGAAGGAAGACCCTCATGATGGTGCTTCGGGCCTCGGTTCTCGGGATGATCGTATTTCCCTGCCTCCTCTGTCTTGGCCTTTTCGGCTGCGCCTTCAGTGACGGGACCGTGCGCAACCTCGGCCGTACCGGGGTGCAGGGGGCCACGCAGGGGATGGAAGACAGCGAGGCGACGCTGCGGCGAGCGCTGCGAGAGGTACTCTTGCAGGGCGATACACTGAAGCAGATCGCCGCCCGTATGACCAACGGCGCGCTCAGTTCCCTGTCGAATGCGGAGCAGAAGCAGTACATCGACGCGCTGGCAACGGAACTGACCGCGATCTTGCGCAAGCGGGGCGACGAGGTACTGAGCCATTTCCTCAAACTCACTGGAGACCAGTTAGAGGAGACGCTGCGTCGCATATCGACCGACAGCCTGGCCCGGGCCGACGCGACCGCCAAGGAACTGCTCCACAAGGATCTGATGGAGGTCTCCCAGCTCATCGTGAAGCACAACACCGACCTTCTGGCCCAGACGCTCTCTGGCCAGTTGGAGGGGCCTTTGGGCACCAGCCTGGAGCACGCTGGGGGCCAGCTCGCGCGTGCCGTGGTGAGCGAGGCGGCCAGGACCCTACGGGAGGAGCCGACCCAGATTGCCGCCAGGGAGTTCCTGCGCGGTGCGATGCGCGAGGCGGTGGCTGGAATCGGCGATGGATTGAAGCAGGAGCTGCGCAGTTCTCCGACCCAGGTGGCGCTGATCGCAGGGACGATATCGCTGGGCGTGCTGCTCCTGGCCCTGGGCGGAGTGCTATGGTTCTTCGTACGGCAGTACCTCACGAGCACCAAGGCACTGGCGCTGATCGCCCAGAAGATCAATGAAACGCAGGGGAACCAGCCGCTGAAGCATGCCATCCAAGAGCACGCCCAGCGTAATAGCGTGGAATCTTGGCTCAGTGATTTCCTGAAGCACCGCGGCCTGTGATCCTCTTATTTGCCGTTGGATGAGTTGTTCAGTATCCCCTGCAGCGAGCTTGTCTGACCGTTGTATCTGGAGATGAGCTGCTCCATCACCGAGAACTGGTTCTGCAGTCCCTGCTGGTAGACATCCGCTAACCGGCTCATCCGGTCGATGGAGTGGTTCATCGTCGTGATCTGCCGTCCGATGCCCTGGCTATCGGAGGTCAGTACGCCGCCGACCGGATCCGTATACATGGTGACCCGGTTGGCCAGCTTGGTGGATAGACCGTTGGTCCCGTTGGTACCCACCAGCAGGTCGGTGACCGCCCCGCTGTGGGTCGCCAGCGCCGTCTGCAGCCGGTTCGTGTCGAGAGACATGGTGCCGTAGCGATCGACCGAGATGCCTATCTCCACCAGCGAGGTGAAGGCGTTCCCCTTGGGCCCCCCGGTCAGCACCGTCAGCCCCCTCATCGTGCTCTGAAGCTGCAGCACGGCCGGATCGGCTGCCAGGCTGCCAGCTCCGGGCTGGCTGGTGGCCCCGGCCTTGGGCATCTGTTTGTTCACTTGGTCCATGACCGCGTTGTACGCTGTCGCCACCGACTGGAGCGTGGTCTGGAGCTTGGTCGGATCATCGGTCACCGAAAGGGTGTAGTGTGTTTTTGCGGTGCCGCTCAGGGTCAGCGTCACCCCGGGGACGATCCCGGTGACGGTGTTTGTCGCCGCGGTGACGGCCAGCCCGTCCACTGTGAGTTTCGCATCCTTGGCGGCGAGGACGGTGTTGGCAACGAGGTTCAGGCCAAGCCCGGTCCCGCTATCGGTGAACTTGATGGCATTTTGCTGCCCGGTGTCTTCCCCATTCACCACCATGCGATATTTTGTTCCGTCGTAGACCACCGAGGCGCTCAGGTTCAGCCCGGACGAGTTGATCTTGCTGGCCACGGTATTCAGCGAATCGGCCCCGGTGACAGAAATGCTGGCCTTCTTCCCCCCCTCGGAAATGGTGATCGTGCCCGCCGTGAGCCCTTTCGCTGCGGGATCGGAATACGTGTTCGAGTAAGTACGCTGCGCCTGGGCGAGCTGGCTCACCACGACGTTGTAGTTGCCCACCGCCGCGTTGCCCGCGGCCGTGGCGGTATAGGTCGCACCCGCAGCGACGTTCACCGTGCGTCCTTGTACCCCGGCCTGTGTGTTCAGGGCGCTCAGCGAGGTCTGAAGGGTACTCAGCTTGGTCGATAGGTCGGCGAGGATCGACTGCCGATTCTGTGCCGCCGTCACGCTGGTTTGCATATCGACAATGGGCTGTTTTTCGATCTGCACCAGCTTGGTGATGATCGAATTGGTGTCTAACCCCGAACTGAGACCGCCGAATGTAATGGGACCTGACATGTACGACTCCAAATAAAAATAGTTGCCGGAGGAAATTCCCAAAAAGGGGACAGATTTGATATGTCCATTATTAATTAGAAGTCAACGTTTATTTCATGACATCCTTTCACCAACTTTCAGTATTGGTAGCCGACCTGTAGTACCCCGCCGAAGTACTGATCGGTCGCCCCCTTGGCCAGGTGCCGTGCCGCCTCTCCTGGCGCGACGTCCTGTGGCGGTGCCTCCCCTCCGGCGGACAAGGCGAATCCCATGGAGAAGACTTCATAGAACCCGCCCAGCCGGATCGTCATCCCCTTCCACGGGACCAGTTCGATCGGCAAGAGGTCCGCCCGCAAGCCGTAGCCGCTGCTCACCGGTCCATAGCCTCCGCCCTGGTACAGGGCGTCGTAGCCCTTCCCGCCAGCAAACCGTGTCTGAAGCTCCCCGTAGTCCAGCATGACATGGTAGTGGACCGCGAGCACCATGCCCAGGTACCACTGCTTGTTTCCATAAAAAGGCACGCGCACCCCGAACCCCAGGTCAACGTATTGATAGCGGATGTCGGGCAGTCCATGATCATCCTGTCCCTGGATCTTCAGCGGGTCGCTCGTGCTCGGGTCAGGGTATTCGTACGTCGCGCTGGATTTCTGTAACGCGAACTGATGCAGTCCGTACTGGACCGAAAGCAGGATTGAAGGCCGGCTGCGCTTGTTCAGTAGGTTGTACGTCCAGCGCAGCCCCGCCTCGATGCGGAACTCGCTGGTCGGCAGCGCTGCGCCAGCTTGGAGACACGTCCCGTTCACGTACTTGTTGCAGGCATGACCATCGGGCCACCCCATGATGTCAAACGACCCCCCGACCCCCAGCCCCCGCAGCCACC
Source organism: Polyangia bacterium (assembly GCA_038231615.1). GTDB lineage: Bacteria > Myxococcota_A > Polyangia > Palsa-1104 > JAEUJZ01 > JBBRLA01. The sequence goes on from JBBRLA010000282.1 coordinate 3,525, forward strand.
GCGAGGATAGGCTGGCGAAGGGGTACACGCTGGCGTCCACCCGCATCCCCGGGGCGCTGTTGCCGGCATACCCCGGACATCGGGAGGAAGTGCCGCCGTACTGGTAAATTACCTGATTCGGGTCCTGGTCTCCCGGGGCGGGCCGCTTGAAGTCATAGCAATGGACCGCGCGCGTGCCGGACTGCTCGTCAAAGCCGAAGCGCCGCCCTTCGAGGATGAAGCCGACGCTCAGGTCGAAATAGGGATACCACCGCTGGCGCGGCTGGGGCGGCTCCAATGGCAGCGGCTCCGGTGGCTCGGTGGATGGTAGGGGGATCGGCGCCAGATCGGGCATCGAGGGAACCGGAGGCAGTTCCGGCGGCCCCTTGATCGCCGCCACTACCGCCGGGCCAATCGCCTCCAGGAGTTGTCTGGCGGTGTAGGGTGACTTCAGCGGGTAGCGCAGCTTGTCCACCGGCTTGCCCGAGGGCCCGTGCCGGGGGGCGATGGTAATCATCCACTCGCCGCCCTCGTCCCTGCGCACCAGCGCCGTCACCACCGCGGCCACGTTCAGCGTCCCGGCGACAATGGCGATCTCGTCGTCGGCACGCCCGGAAGCGCCCAGGTCCTGCGCCGCTCGCAGCCACTCATCAAGCGGCTCGATCTCGTAGTCCTTCTCCAGCTTGTCGATAATCGCGGCACGCAGGCGCGGCGCACCCTCGAACTCCAGCACCACTACCCGGGGCCGCAACTGCGCCACCCCTTGACTCGGTAGACCGAAGAGCACCATCACGAGGGTCCACAGGGAAAGGCCCGTGGCCAGCCCCTTAAACGGAGCGCGAGGGTGAAGCCGAATCACGGGCGCATAGTGCCCTGCGACGTCGCCTCTTGGCAATCCGCCTGAGAAGAGCCACGGCCGAGCCGGCGGGAGGTTAGAAGAAGTCTCCACTAAAGAACGCCAGTACTGCGGCGACAGCACGTTTGCCCCCATGATCGCCGCAACAATTCGACGCCGACCCCCAGTTCGACCCGTTTTTGCGGATGGTGCCCCCCGACTCGATCGTGCCGATGGAACTGCCGCTCTTGCGCAGCGTCCCGTCGGCCTCGATCTTGCCTATCGAGCTGCCGTGCAGCCGGATCGTGCCGTCGTGCTCGATCTGCCCCACCGAGCTGCCGCTCTTGCGCACAGTGCCGTCCGCCTCGAACTTGCCCACCGAGCTGCCGTTGATGCGCACGGTGCCGTCGTTCTCCAGGACGGCCCAGCTTGAGCCAGCCTTGCGGATCTCGATGTCCGCCCAGGAGTTTCCGGCCCATGCGGGCAGGAAAAGCAGGGCCAAGAGGGCTACATGAAGGGGCTTCATCGTCGTTCCTCCTTGCGGGGGCGTGATGGGAGCGGTCGCCCATGATACCCGAAGCAGCCCCGGCCCGGGGCCTTTCCGGGGTGATCGCTACTTCGCCACGCAGGTGGTGTCCACCGCGGCCTCGCAGGTCGGGACTTTGTTGCAGTCCTGATTAAGGCAATCCAACCCCTGCTTGCGCACCGATGAGGCGTTGCTGCATGCCTTGTCATTCGCGGCGTCCTGATCCTGGAGCGTCCCCTTCCTCCCCGCGCAGTCCGTGTGGCAATTGGCCGCCTGAGCGTCCGTGAGCCCCCCACAGCGCCGCTGGTAGTCACAAAATGCGTTGCACAGGTCCAGGCCGCTGGGGGCACCGCAGCCCAGAGCGCCAAGGAAGAGGGTGCCAAGGGTGAAAGAGAAAACCGAGCTTCGCGTGATTATCATCCCTCTCCTTTGCCCCGGTCCACCCTGTTTTGTCAAGAATCTCTTCTCTGGCGTCCGCCCTGGTGCGCGACGGAGAGCGCTTCTGGTAGGCCAGGGCGCGCCGCGCTTCCCGTCGTGATCTATGGCCGCGAGCGGTCGCTTGGCGTAAAATCTGGACATGGCAATGCGTCACGCCGCGCTCGCGCTGGTTCTCGTCGGGTTGGGCTGTGCCGGGGTGGACAGCAGCATGTCCGGGGATTCCCAGGACGCCGCCACCGCGGATCTTTACGTCCGGCCGCCGGACCTCGGCAATGCGTCCGCCGATCTTCTCGCCTCTACCGATGGGCCGAAGGGCGGCAAGAGCCAGGGCGACAACTGCGCCGCGGACGACGAGTGCGCCTCGGGCCTGTGTCGGCCGCTGGGCGATGGTGGCCAGAAGATCTGCGTCACCGCATGCAAGGCCCAGGCGGACTGTCCTGGCGGCACCTTCTGCAGTCCCAGCACCGTGGGCTCTCCGACGGGCTACTGCATCGCCAACAGCCCCTTCCACTGCAGTTCCTGTAAGACCGACAAGCAGTGCGGCAACCTGACCGAGCGCTGCCTCCTTTCCCCCGGGGACATCGAGGCCGCCTGCCACATCGACTGCGCCCTCGCCGGCCCCGACGCCTGTCCCACCGACTACGAGTGCGACACCGTGCAGGACGGCGCCCAGATGCGCCGCTTGTGCCTCCCGCAGATCAGGGTCTGCCTGGACGCGCTGGGCGGCTTCTGCGATCGCAACTCCCTGCCCCAGACCTGCGATCGCACCAACGCTTCCGGCAGCTGCGTCGGCCAGCGCACCTGCATCAACAACAAGCGATACGACAAGTGTGCCGCCCAGGCGCCCCAGTTCAAGATGAGCTGCGCTACCATGGACCCCGCCGGCTGCATGTTGACCTACGCCCCCGGCGTCACCGCCACCGCCGACAACTGCGGCGTGTGCGGCAACGCCTGCCCGGGCTTGGGCCTGGCCACCGACGACGTTGCCTGCACCGATCCGGGCAAGAAGCAGTGCGGCCTGACGTGCCGCGGCGAGAACTACGATGTGGACGGCAACCCGGCCAACGGCTGCGAACAGGCCCATACCACCCCGCCGGGCCACACCCAGCCCACCGCGGCGGACCGCGGCCACAAGCCTTGCACCGATGGCGCCAGCACCGACGACTACGGCAACAAACTCTTCTCCGACGCCCGGGTGCACACCAACCCCGGAGTGGCCAGCTTCAACGGCACCATCGGTTCGGCGCCGGACTACTGGTCCGTCGAGGCTGACGGCGGCTTCTTCTGCGTGGACGACTACTCGGTCACCTTCACTACTTCGGGCGGCGGCGACACGACCTGCTACCGCTGCACCATCATCACCAACAACCGGACCGACAGCGTCATTGTCAACGGCCACGGTTCGGCCAGCATGTCCTCGGGCTCGGGGAGCTACTCCGACGGGACCACCATCTACTTCAAGATCGAGAAGTTCTGCAACCTGCCCGTGCAGGAATCGGTGGCCTACTCGGTCCACTACCACCTCTAGTCGCCAACCGACAACCAGGTGCGCTACATGCTCGACGCGAGCTACGACCGGGCTGAGCTGCCTCGTCGGGACTGGCAGTGAAATGAGTGATTATCGATAGTGAAAAGGCGACCCCAACGGGATTTGAACCCGTGTCGCCGGCGTGAAAGGCCGGTGTCCTAGGCCAGCTAGACGATGGGGTCGTTGCCCCCTTTTCCCATCCCGCCCGCCGATTGTCAACAGGGGCCTTCCGACCTTCCGACAGACCCGTGGTATCCTGTTCTAACATTGGCCCGGATGGAACCGCGCAGGAAGGAGTTTCCCCCACATGCCTCACCTGGAGCTGGGTACCACCCTCGACGGGCATTACCGTCTGGATGGACTCCTGGGGGTGGGTGGCGTCGGCGCGGTCTACGCCGCTTGGCACATGAACCTCTCGCGCCCCGTCGCCGTCAAGGTCCTTCACCCGCACTTCGCCAACCACGAGGAGCCCCTCCAACGCTTCCTGCGTGAGGCCCAGATCCTCAGCAAGCTGGGTCACGAGAGCTTTGTCGAGGTCTATGACTTCAGCTACACCAGCGATGGCATGCCCTACCTGGTCATGGAACTGGTCACCGGAGAGAACCTCCGCACCCGTCTTGGCCGCGGCGCCCTCCCCCTCGAAGAGACCCTGCGCCTCTTCCTCCCCCTGTGCGAGGCCCTGACCCAGGCCCACCAGCAGCACATCCTGCACCGGGACCTGAAGCCCGACAACCTGATGCTCGGCCCCACCAGCGTGGTGAAAATCCTCGACTTTGGCATGGCCAAGCTGATGTCCGGCGAGCTATCCCTGACCCAAGATCGAGTCGTCATGGGTACCCCCTACTACATGGCCCCCGAGCGCGCCCGCGGCTCGCGCGTCGTCGAACCGACCTCCGACATCTTCTCCCTGGGGGCGATCCTGTACGAGTCGCTCACCGGCGTCATGGCCTTCGCCGCCGAGACCTCCATGGCGGCGATGTACAAGGTCATCCGCGACCCGGTCCCCCCGCTCCACCTCCCCGACACCGCCCTGTCCCAGCGCCTCGACGCCGTCATCGCCAAGGCATGTGCGAAGGACCCACACCTCCGCTACCAGAGCGCCTCCGAGATGTGGAATGCTCTGCAAGGCGCAGTGCGAGGGAAGGAGCAGGCCCCATCGGAGGACCTGGACACCGGGGGGGCACGCCTGCCCTCGACGCGACCTCCGCCAGATTTGCCGTCGCACTCCATGGCGCCTTCGTCTCCGTCGCGCGCCAGCGTAAGCAGTGACGTCCCCGGCTCCGAACGACCCACCGTCAAGGCTGGCCTCGCGCACGCGCTCTTCGAGTTCGTCCGCTACCGCTTCGGAGAGCAGGGATTGCAAAAGGTCTTCGCGGCGTTCGGCCTTTCGCGGGCGCACGAGATCCTGACCGACTTGCCGACAGCCAAGATCGAGATGGCCGAGCTGAACCGGCTGCACTCGGTGGTGATCCAGCTCTTCGATGACGGCTCGCTCGAAGTGATGCGCGATCTTGGCGCCCACTTCTCCGAATGGGTGCTCAAGACGGTCTACAAGTCCTTCCTTACCCCCGCCGGTCCCGAGACCATCGTGAGACGCGCGCAGATTATGTACGGGGCGATGACCGAGACCGGAGAGGCCAGGGTCGAGAAGGTAGGCGAGCGACAGTGGTGTATGCACATTCTCAACCTGCCCACGCTGACCCCGCCGATGTTGGCCGCCACCGGCGGCTGGGTGCGGCGCTACCTGCAGATGGCCGGCGCTCGCGATATTGGGGTGGAGGACCGCTTCCGCATGGAGGGCGGTCAGCCCGTCGGAGATGTCTACTTCTCCTTCACCTCCGACGAAGCCTGACCGCGCCTCCTCGCCCATCGGCGTTACCAGCGGATCGCCAGCGCCCCGTACACGTAGCCGCCGCCGGGCACGAACATCAGCACATTGCTGCCCCGCCGGATCCGACCTGCGCGGCGTGCCTCATGAAGTGATGCCACGATCGACGAAGCGTTGACGTTGGCGTACTCGGTGAAAGTGTTGAAGCTGACCCCGTCCCGCAAACCCAGCAGGTCATCCAGCAGCGCCGGGAACCACACGAGCGGCTGATGCGGGATGAAGGTCTCGATCTCGTCGAGGCGCATCTCTGCGCGGGCCGCCGCTTCGGTGCACACCGGCGCGGCGTACTGCGGCAGCTCGCCCGTGGCCTCGGCCTGCATCTCGTTGTCGAAGTGGAGCGCAAGACGCTCCTGCGAGGGCGCCCAGTAGGGCCGCTGCTCCGACGGCCGCGCGTTTTCCCACTGGAGACGGATGGCACGGTGGAGTCGCCCATCGGTACGCCAGGAGAACGCGAACTGCGTGCCTGGCTGCGGGCCGACTACGAAGGCGCTCGCCATGTCGCCTACGACTACCGCCGCCGAGGTGGTCATATCCATGATCCGCGAGTACGCGACGGACTGGATGCACAGCACGTGCCGTCCCTGCCCACTCTTGATGAAAGAGGCCGCCAAGTGCGCCTGGGTGATGGCCGAGGTGCACACGCTATCGACGTTCCACGCTGGGGCGTGGCCGATCCCAAGGTTGTACGCGATATGGGTCGCGTCCTTGATCAGGAGCTCATCGGGGAGCAGAGACTGCACGAGGACGGCGTCGATGTCCTGCGGCTTGAGGCCCGCGTCGCTTATGGCGGCGGCAGCGGCCTCGGTCTCTGCCTGTGCGATCTGGAGGTCCGCCGGAAAGTAGCGGCGCTTGACGGCGCCGCGGTAGGGATCGTCGTAGCTCTGTGCGATCGCCGCGAGCGTCCGGCCATGTTTCTCCGGTGACAGCGCAAGCCCTGCCATGCGCACAACGCCGTCGTCGCTGCGCTTGCCCTTGAACGGGTCCTTCACCGTGGCTCGCTTGAGGTAGTCAAGGCCAAAAAAGTCGTTGCCGACGGCCGGACCCTGCCACAGCCCGGTTCCGAGAATTCCCACATCTTTGATAATCATCTCTTCACTCTCCTTGCCATATGGAGAAAACAACTCTCCACGAAGTGTTCTAAGCACCGCGAATTGGCCTGCACGCCTTTTGAAGTAAATATCAAGTCCACCGCCCCTACTTTCCCGTCATCTCCATGATGGCCTCGGCTCGGCCGCCGCTGCGCACCCGCAGTTCGGGGTTGTGCCGGATGTCCAGCACCACCGGGCCGCCATCTGCGGTCAGCTCGGTCAAAAGCGCGCTGTCGATCTCGCCGGGCCGCTCGATGCGCCGCCCCCGCGCCCCCAGCGCCTGGGCCCAGGTGACGAAGTCGATCGTCGGCATGTCCCAGGCCGCCTCCCTGCCGAAGTGCAGCTTGTACCCCTGGTAGACCATGTTGTAGCGCCCGTCGTTGAAGACCGCGTACACGATGGGCAGGCGGTACTTGAT
>JBBRLA010000283.1:0-10219 GCA_038231615.1 Polyangia bacterium
CCCTAGTGCCCTGGGTGTGGGGGCTCAATGGCGTCTTCTCCGTGCTGGGGTCGGCGCTGGTCATTGTCGTCAGCATGCAGGCCGGCTTCACCGCCGCCCTGGCCGGCGCGGCGCTACTCTATGCCCTGGCGGCGGCGGTGTCCGGTCCGCTGTGGAAGGCAGAATGAGCCGACGGCCGGGCACGTCGGGACCCTAAGAAATTCCCCTCGACAGGGCCGGAGGACTTGTGGCTTGCTGCGGCCATGTCTGCGCCCATCTCACCGTCGGGGTTGACCCCGGCCGCGTATACTTCCTTCACAAGGCTGTCAGCCGCCGGCGTGGCCTGAATGATCGTCGCCGCTACCATCGAGATGAGCCGCGATCCCAAAAGCGGCGTACCCAACAACTACCAGAACCCGGTCCTATTTTTCTACAGCCGTCGCCACGGGTTCAGCCTTCCTGCGGACCGCTACACGGTGGCGAGCGTGAAGGGCCTCCAGCGCGACGGGGCCGCCTTCCTGATCGTCGCCAGTGAGAAGCTCTATCGCAGCAACATCGAGTTGGCACATTATCTGGACGAGCATGCCACACAGGTCGGACCGGGAATCGGCGCCGGCTGCGCCATTTATCGGTTGTAGCGCGGACGCAACACCTGGAGCGGCATGCTCGATGCGGACCCGCGTTACTGATCGGTGCCGCCATCGGGCACGACCGGGGCGACGTCGCAGAAGGCGTGAGACGCCTTGTTGTTGGAATCCGTGGACGCGGCGCTGCAGAAGTAGCCGGCGCGACAATCGGTGGCCGTGCACTTCTTGTGGCATTCGCCCTTGGTGCCGTCGTACTGGCAGATCGCCTCGGAGGGGCAGTCCGCGTCGCCGTTCTTGATGTCGCAGTCGCGCATGCAGTAGCCGCCGGGATGATCGCCCATCATGCAGTGGAAGGGCGCGGTGCCGCAGTCGGCATCGGCGGTGCAGGCGGACCCCACGGGCAGCTTCTGGGTGCCGACGCTGCCGGAGCTGCTGCACCCGGCACACAGGGCGAGGAGGAAAGTGGTGGCGAGTACGCTACTATTCATGGCGTGGTTCCCTTCCTATCGAAAGGCGCCGACTTTAGCATGCTGGCCACCCCGGTGTTCTCTGCGGCGTAAAAACACCCGCCCGGTTGATCAAAGGGAAACGACTCCGTTTATCGAGCCATGCAGCCCAAGGTCGGGTTGCATACCCCCTACCCTTGTATAGATAGTATAGAACGACTCGTGGCCGAGCCGACCGAGCTGATAGATGGCGCAGCCGGGGGACGCTCATTTCGTCGCCCCGGCCGCCTGTGCTTGGTCCCCGCCCGGTGTGACCTGCTGGAGCAGTCGCTCCGCGCCCAGGATGTTCATATCAATCAGGTCCGCCACGATGTTTTCCCGCAGGTCCATGGCCGTTTCATAGGCGCGCACGGCTGCTTGTCGCATGGCAGCCCTGCCCGGGTCGTTCTTGGCCGACAACGCTGCGTGCAGCGCATGCACCCCGAAGGCGGCCCACAGGCCCGTGGCCAGAAAAACCTGGCCCACCGGCTCGACACCCTGCTCCGCGAGAAGGAGCCCGAGGTGGCGGTAGGCGGAGCGCTGCACCTGTCGGTTCTCCGGCTCGTTGGGCGGTCCCATCGAGAGGATGCTGAAGGCCGCCGCCACGTCCGGTGCCAGGATGCGCCCCTGCATGAAGGGAGGCAGGACGCGTGACCACTGGGCGAACTGGAGTGTTAGATTGTGACATCGCCGCCACGGGGGACTCTCGGACTGGCCGTCGTGGGACTGCGCCTTGGCCTCCGCCGTTCGGGCGAGCCAGCGGAATACGGCATCCGCGGGCGTGTCCGGGGTCAATGCCGAGGCAAGTTGAGGATCGACGGCTCCGCTCATGGGCTCCTCCTTGTGCAGACTTTACTTGCGGTAGGGCCGCAGGGCATGGTCGAGCCGCTGCTTGAGCGCCATGTCCGCGCCCTTGGCTTTCCATTGAAGATAGTGGCCGAGCAGGTCCGCCACCTCCTTCGGCTCGACCGTCACGCTGCCCGCCGCCTGGGACAGCGCGTAAAGCGTGGTGAACTTTCGCGAAAAGGCGCGCAGGTAGAAGTAGCTTTTCTTCCGCGCCATCCACGCGGCCAGCGCCGATGCCGCGATGCGATGCACGGAATGGGCCGGCGCGGGCGCCGCGCTCTTGTCCAGTTGCATTGCGTCTGCCGCTAACCGAAAGTGGTGCCACTGTTCCTGCCCGTCCGGGAACACGATGCCCACGGCGTAGACCGCCAGGAGCCGGCGGTATTCATCCACGACGGAATCGCCGGATTGATACGCGCCGCGCACGAACTCGGCCAGGCCCGCGATGCACTCTTCGGCGGCCTTGTGCAGTCGCTCCTGGGAGTAGCCATCGGGGTTCGGATCGGAGAGCGGTGGAACCGGGGCGGTGGGATCGAACCGCAAGTGCGTGGTGTCCTGCTCCAGCATGACCGCGACCTTGGAAGCGCCGGGCAGGTGGCGCACCTTGCCCCGGTCGATCTCGAAGACGTCACCCGGGTTGGCAATGCACGTCTGCAGGTCCGGGGCGAGTTGCAATAGGTCCGCCACGAATTGTTCGCGGGACACGGGGAAGAGGAATGAGTTGCACCACTCGATCGGGCCGCAGAAGCGAAACCCGGCCGAACCCGGCACCGTCAGGCCGGGCCGGATCGAGAGCACGGTGTTCAGGTTCATCTCGTGCATCTTGTAGGGAAACCCCAGACCCTTGCTCTCGAAAAAACCGAAGTTTTGGCTGGCGTGCATGGCGAAGAGCAGGTCGATGCGGGGGTGCCTCTGCTTGACCCCCTGGAGGGTCGCGGGGGCCAGCACGGTGTCTACCTGGTTCCAGAACGTGCCCGTCCGGTCTTTGAACACGACCCCGAATTCCACGACGTTCGACACGTTCGAGTGGGTCGTCATCAATTCATGGGTCGGGAACACGATCGAGGTCATGGGGTCGGTCTCGCGGATGCGCGTAAAGCCGAGTTCCTTCAGTGCATACCCGATGGCCCGGTCCTTGGGGCACAACACGTCGCACTGCCGCGGAAGGCGGGCTAGCGACGGAATGTCGAAGTGATCCAGGTGACTGTGAGACAGGATGATCACATCGATCGGCGGCAGCTGGTCCAGGCGGATCTCTCGACGCGGACAGGAGACGACGGCGCCATCCTCGAACGGGTCCGAAAGGACCGGGTCCATCAGGCAGCGCGCCCCCTGCATCTCCACCAGCACCGAGGCATGTCCAAGCAGCGTGACTTTCATTTATCTTTACGCTTTGCGCGACTTCGCCGGGTACTCTAACCTGGATCCTGCCTCGGGTCCAAAACTGGGCCGCCGCTTGCCATGGCGCTTGCGCCGGGCTAGATTCGTTTCTGGTGCGCAAGGCGATTCTCACGCTGATCTGCCTCTTGCTGCTGGTCCACGCGGTGGTGCCGGCCCTGCCCGCTTTTGTCTGCGCCGGAATGGCGGGGGTGCGGCTTTTGCACCCGTGCTGCCCCCCGAAGCCCGCGCAGGAAGAGAACCCGCAGGATGCTCCGGCCTGGAAGACCCGCTGCTGCCAGCCGGTGCAGACCGTGAAGCTGGATGCCCAGCGACCGCCGCCGGCACGGGCCCGCATCCTGGCGCTGTCTGCCTTGCCCCTATCCCATCCGACGGTCTCCTCGCTCCCCCCGCCACGCAGCGCCCTTTTCGAGACTCTGCGAGAAGCACGGCCCCCGGACCAAAGTCCACACCTCGACAGGCGCATCTTGCGCATCTAGATAGCACCCGCAAAGCCTGGCTTTTCTGATGGCTCTTGTGGAGGTGCTGCATCCATGCGCTCGTTTTTCGTGGCCAGACTGAGCTGTCTGGTCGGACTGCCGCTTGTTCTGCTCCTGTCCCCTCCCCTCCTCGCCGAAGAGACGGGGCCGCTGACGCTGGACTGGCTTTGGGGCGAACTCTCGCGGCGCAGCCCGGAGTTGGCCGGCCGCCGCGCCGAGGTCCGGGCCGCGGCGGAGCGACCCGCACAGGCGCGGGCGTTCGAGGACCCCATGCTCATGACCGAGCTGTGGCAGGTCCCGGTCAACCTGACGCAGGTGCCGCTGATGTTCACGCTCCGCCAGCCGATCCCCTGGCCGGGCAAGCTGCGCGCCCGCGCCGCCGCCCTTTTGCCCGAAATCGATCGTGCCGAGGCCGAGGCAAAGTCCACCCTGCGCGGCCTGCGCCTGGAAGCGACGCGGGCCTATTACAACTACTCCCTGGCGATCCACGCCGCCGACATCTTGCGCCGGAGCCAGGAGTTGCTACGGCCCATGGTGGCCTCCGTCGATGTCCGTTACCGCGTCGGCAAGGCGGAACTGGCCGACCTGCTCAAGGCCCAGGAAGAACTGGAGCGGCTCGACACCACGTTGATCGACCTGGAACGGGAACGCGAGCTGGCTGTGACCGCCATCAACACCCTCCTTGCTCGTCCGGCCGATGAGCCGCTCGGAACGCCCAGGACCGTCCCCCTACCGCTGCCGCCGCTCTCCCTGCCGACCCTCACCGAAGAGGCGCTCCGCCGCCGTCCGGAACTCGCTGCCAGCCGCGCCGGCATTGTCGCGGCCCAGGCCCGGCGTCGGTCAGCCCGCGTCGAACGCGCGCCCGATCTTTCGCTGTGGGCGGGCTACATGGTCATGCTGCGCGGCGTGGGGGATACCTTTACTCTTGGCGTGCAGACCAGCATCCCGTCCTTCACCCTGTCCCGCGACCGGGCCGCTGAAAGAGAGGCCCAGGCCCAGGCCGATGCCCAGGAGGCGACCCTGGCCCAGACCCAGGCCCGGGTGCGGGGCGAGGTGCGCGAGGCGCTGCTGCGCGTCGATACGGCCCGCCGGCACGTCGAGCTGCTTGGTAACCGGTTGCTGCCGCTCTCGGAGCAGGCCTTCGAGGCGGCGCGGGCCAGCTATCAGAACGGCCGCGTGTCCCTGAGCCTCTTGCTCGACGCGGCCAGGGCGGTGGTCGCCCATCGATTGGAAAAGGAGCAATTTATGGCCGAATATGGAATCCGTCAGGCCGAGCTGGAGGCGGCCGTCGGCGCACCGCTGGCGGACCTTTCCGCGGGCGGGAGAAGCGACACGGCGAAGGGGGGTACGCAATAATGCTGGTACTGATAATGAGCAAGCCGGTGTCGCGTCCGGCCTTGGCCAGGTCCTCACCCGGGCTGGCATTCTTTGCGAGCCTCTTCACCTTGTGGCTGGGGGTCCCAGGCTGCCGCGACGCCCGCCCCAAGATGCAACCGTCCGCGCCGGCAGCACCCACCTCCGGGCCCGAACTGCCCGGGAAAGATCGCATCCTTTTTTATCGTTCGCCGATGAACCCCGCCCAGACCGCGCCGGTACCGAGCAAGGACTCCATGGGCATGGACTACCTGCCGGTTTACCAAAGCGAGTTGAGCAGCGCGGCGAACGGCCCGGCGGGTTTCGCCCCCGTCACCCTGGACCCACAGCGCCAGCAGCTCATCGGCCTCAAGGCGGTGGCGGTACGCCAGACCCAGGTCGCGGGCACCCTTCGTACCATCGGCCGGGTGACCTTCGATGAGACGCGCATTCACCATGTCCACACCCGCTACGAGGCCTACGTGGAGCAGGTTTATGCTGATTTCACCGGCAAGTTTGTGAACCGGGGAGAGCCGCTGGCCTCCCTGTACAGCCCAGACCTGCTCACTGCCGAGCAGGAATACCTGCTGGCGCTGCGTGCGCAGAAGGCCGAGAGCGCGCCCGGCCCGATGCCAAAGATCGACGTGGACGTTGCCGAGTCGGCGCGGCAGAAGCTCCTTCTATGGAACGTGCGCCCGGCGGACATCGAGGCGCTGGCGAAGAGCGGCGTGGCCAGCCAGACGCTCAGGCTGTATGCCCCGATCTCCGGCTACGTAGTCGCCAAGATGGCCGTGCACGGCATGCGGGTCAAGCCGGAAGACTCCCTTTTCGACATCGTCGATCTGTCCCGGGTGTGGGTGCTGGCGCAGATCTACGAGTACGAACTGCCCCGCATAAAGCTTGGCCAAAAGGCCACGATCACCCTGTCCTACTGGCCGGATCGCACCTGGCTCGGGAAGATCGTCTACATCTTCCCGTCCGTGGATGAGAAGACCCGGACCATCAAGGTCCGCATCGATGTCCAGAACCCGAAGGACGAGCTGAAGGCGGAAATGTTCGCCGACGTAGTCATCGCGGTAAAGCCCCACTCGGCGCTGGTCGTTCCCGACGATGCTGTCATCGAGACCGGGACGCGAAAAATTGCCTTTATCGTGCAACCGGGAGGGCGGCTTTTGCCCCGCGAGGTCAAGATCGGCGACCGCATGGACGGCCTGGATGAGGTGAGGTCCGGGCTCGCCGATGGGGAGCGCGTTGCCGTCGGTGCCAGCTTCCTTTTGGATTCCGAATCGCAACTCCGCGCGGCCCTCTCGGCCATGGCCCCGGTGGCCCCATGATCCGGCGGATCATCGAGCTGTCCGCGCACAACAAGTATTTGGTGCTGATCCTGGCCGCCGTGGCCGTGGCCGTGGCCGTGCTGGCCATCAAGGCGATTCCGCTGGACGCCATCCCCGACCTGTCCGACACCCAGGTGATCATCTACTCCCGTTGGGACCGCAGCCCGGATGTCGTCGAGGATCAGGTCACCTACCCGATCATCACCGCGCTTTTGGGCGCCCCCCGGGTCAAGGTCGTGCGCGGCTTCTCCGATTTTGGCTATTCCTACGTGTATGTCATCTTCGAGGACGGCACCGACCTGTATTGGGCGCGCTCGCGGGTGCTGGAGTACCTGTCCAAGATCCAGGCCCGTCTGCCCCCCGAGGTCCGTACCGAGATGGGGCCCGACGCCACCGGCGTGGGCTGGGTCTTCGAGTACGCGCTTACGGACGAGGGCGGGCAGCACACCCGCGATGAGCTGCGCAGCTACCAGGACTGGTTCCTGCGCTTCGCCCTGCAATCCGTCCCCGGCGTGGCCGAGGTGGCCACCCTGGGCGGCGGCGTCCGGCAGTATCAGGTCACCGTGGATCCCGCCAAGCTGCGCGCCTACCAGCTTGGCCTTTCCGAGATCGGCGAGGCCATCCGCAAGAGCAACAGCGAGGTGGGCGGCCGGCTGATCGAACTTTCCGGCAAGGAATTCATGGTCCGCGGCAGGGGCTACATCCGGTCCATCGCCGACATCGAGCAGGTCGCCCTGCGCGCCAGCGAAACGGGCACACCCCTGCGCATCGGCGACATCGGCAGAGTGACGCTGGGACCGGACATCCGCCGCGGCATCGCCGACCTGGACGGCAAGGGCGATACGGTGGGCGGCATCGTGGTCATGCGCTATGGGGAAAATGCGCTCAAGGTGATCGAGCGGGTGAAGGACCGACTGCGGCAGATAGCGCCCTCCCTGCCGGCCGGGGTCAAGGTGGTCACGGCCTACGATCGCTCCGAACTCATCGAGCGTTCGATCGAGACGCTGCGCGCAAAGCTCGTCGAGGAGATGATCGTCGTCTCGCTGATCATCCTGCTCTTCTTGTGGCACATCCCCTCGGCAATCATCCCCATCATCACCATCCCGGTCTCGGTGGTGCTGGCCTTCATCCCGATGTACCTGCTCGGGGTGAACGCCAACCTCATGTCGCTTTCTGGGATCGCCATCTCCATCGGCATCCTAGTGGACGGGGCCATCGTCGAGGTGGAAAACGCCTACAAAAAGCACCAGCTCTGGCAGGAGGGCGGCCGAATCGGTGACTACCACGCCGTGCGGCTGGAGGCCCTGAAGGAAGTCGGCCCCTCGGTCTTCTTCTCGCTTCTGGTCATCGCCGTGGCCTTCCTGCCGGTCTTCACCCTGGTCGATCAGGAAGGGCGGCTCTTCCGGCCGCTGGCCATCAGCAAAAACCTGGCCATGGCCATTGCCGCGCTGCTGGCGATCACGCTCGACCCGGCGATGCGGATGATGTTCACCCGCATGGAGCCCTTCCGCTTCCGTCCGGCCCCGCTGCGCTGGCTTGCCGACAAGTTCCTGGTGGGTACCTATTATCCCGAAGAGAAGCATCCGATCAGCCGCCTCATCTTCCGCGTCTACGAGCCGGCGTGCCGGTGGGTCCTGCGCCACCCCGGCGCGACCCTCGGCGCGGCGCTGCTGATCGTCCTTTCCACTGTGCCGGTGTACCTGCGCCTGGGATCCGAATTCATGCCACCGCTTTACGAGGGCAGCATCCTGTACATGCCGACCACGCTGCCGGGCATCTCGATCACCTCCGCAATGCAGCTTTTAAAAACCCAGGACCGCATCCTGCGCAGCTTCCCCGAGGTCCAGTCGGTCTTTGGCAAGGCCGGCCGGGCCGAGACCTCCACCGACCCGGCGCCGCTTTCCATGATGGAGACCACGGTGGTGCTTTTGCCCGATGCGCAGTGGCGCAAAAAGCCGCGCTGGTACTCCGCATGGGCCCCGGGCTTCCTGGCGTCCCTTTTGCGGCCCATCTGGCGCGATCGCATCTCCCATGAAGAGCTGATCAACGAGATGGACCAGGCCCTGCGCATTCCGGGCACGACCAACGCCTGGACCATGCCCATCAAGGCCCGCATCGACATGCTGTCCACCGGCGTACGGACGCCGGTCGGCATCAAGCTTTTCGGCTCCGACCTGCAGGAGCTGCAGCGCATGGGCACCGAGATCGAGACCATCCTGCGGCAGGTCCCCGCCACCCGCTCGGTTTTCGCTGAACGGGCCGCGGGCGGCTACTTCGTGGACTTCGACCTGCGGCGCGAGGCGCTCGGGCGCTACGGCCTGACCGTGGACGACGCCAACGCCGCGATCATGTCCGCGGTCGGCGGCGAGGCCGTCGCCACCACCATCGAGGGGCGGGAGCGCTACACGATCAACCTGCGCTACCCGCGCGAACTTCGCGAAGATCTCAACCAGCTTGGCAAGGTGCTGGTGCTGGCCCCGGGGGGCGCCCAGGTGCCGCTGGCGCAGCTCGCCGAGATCCGCCTGACCACCGGCCCCTCGATGATTCGCGATGAAGACGGCCTGCTCTCGGCCTACGTCTACGTCGACTTCGACACCGAGGCGCGCGACATCGGCAGCTACGTGGCCGACGCCAAGAAGGCGGTGGAGGCCAAGCTGAAGCCACGGCCCGGCTACACCCTGACCTGGAGCGGCCAGTTCGAGAATATGTTGCGCGTGCGCGAGAGGATGAAGGTCGTGCTGCCGGTAACCCTTTTGCTGATCTTCCTTTTGCTCTACATGAATACCAAGTCGGCGTTCAAGGCGGGCATCGTCATGTTGGCCGTGCCCTTCTCCGCGGTTGGCGCGGTGTGGCTGCTCTACCTGTTGGGCTATAATGTCTCGATCGCCGTGTGGGTGGGGCTCATCGCGCTGATGGGACTGGATGCCGAGACCGGTGTGTTCATGCTGCTTTTCCTGGACCTTGCCTATCACGAGGCGGAGCAAAAGGGGCGCCTGCGCGACCGGGCCGAGCTTGTGGAGGCCATCATCCACGGCGCGGTCAAGCGGGCCCGGCCCAAGGCCATGACCGTGTGCGCCGCGTTCATGGGCCTTTTGCCCATCTTGTGGGCTACCGGGGCGGGCTCGGACGTGATGAAGCGAATCGCGGCCCCCATGGTAGGGGGCCTTTTCACCTCATTCATCCTGGAACTGCTGGTTTACCCGGCCGTCTTCATGCTGTGGAAGCAACGGGCCCTCGGGAATTCCCGGAAGGAGGCTTCCGGGAATTCAGTCTAGCGCCCGTCACCCCGGAGCATCTGCTGGAACTGCCTGGTGAAGAGGTTGAAAGCGACCGCCTTCGCCAGGAGTCGCCCGGTCAGGGTGGGGGACGCGCTCCTTTCGCGGGGGGTGGCGCCGCACATTTTTGATAATTCGCAAGAGGCGCAGGACTTCGTGGCGGAGGAGTAGGATGTTTGGGAGTTGTGGCAGGGGCATGCCGGTTTTGGCGGCAGTGGACCTCATTTTGCGCAGGGGTATGCCGGTTTTGGCGGCGATTTCGGCCCCGTTGGCCTGCTTCGTTATCGAGATGGCCTGATCTGTTCTGGCAACGGCACCCCCCTGCCGTTCCAACGGCACCCCCCTGCCGTTCCAACGGCACCCCTCTGCCGTTCCAACGGCACCCCTCTGCCGTTATAACGGCACCCTCCTGCCGTCACTACGGCACCCTCCTGCCGTTCCGCATCACGATCAGGCCATCCGCGCCTCGATCAGGGCCATCCG
>JBBRLA010000284.1:0-10126 GCA_038231615.1 Polyangia bacterium
GAGCCCCTTCTCCCATACGATGGGGTCCTTTCGTTTCTTCGACAATGACAGGCTGAAACTGCCTGCCCTGTATGCCCCGTGCCTCACAGCGCTGACTCAGCAGATCGGTCAGGGCGAGCGGTGCTACATCGCCCACGACTTCAGTCCGGTGGACTACTCGACGCATCAGGCCAAGGAAGACCTGATTCAGATCGGCAACGAGCGTGGCTACCCCTGGAGCAGGTCATGTTCTATCACCCCAACGTCACAAACGCAGACCAAGTGGAGGCGCGCATTGATGGCCTGTACCAGGATCCCCGATGCTCCGGGATGGCGGGCGAGGGGACGCTGACGATACACCGCCTCAAGGGTCAAAACGTGTTCGTCGCGCGGGTCTCCATCAACAAACAAAAGCCAGGCCGGTTCATTGTCGATACAGGGGCAACATTATTGACGCTCGATCGGGCATTCGCCGAAGCCAGTGGTATACAGACGATCGGTCAGCCGGAGCTGCTCCTGCGGACCGTCAACGGCGTGACCAGAGGCACATTTACCCGGGTTGAGGAAGTAAACCTCGGTGGCGCCTCCGTGCGCCGCGTCGAGGCCGTGGTGATCGACAGCGTCGCACCGGGGTTCGACGGACTTTTGGGCCTATCTGTGTTGAATCGGTTCAGCGTCCACCTGGAACCGGGGGAAGAGACTCTGGTGCTGGTCAAACGACCTCGTGCAAACCACAGTGCCCCTCCTCACGTCCCTCCCATGTAAGTAAGTAAGGATCAGCAGGTGCCGAAATGAGCGCCTGTTCGGTACCAACATCCTCGTCTCCGGTCAACACTGTGGCCAGGTGAAGGTCAATGCCTGGTTGCTTAGGAAAGTGACCGGACGCCTGGCCACGGCGGAAAAGGTGCTAACCTGTTTATCCGGGCCATAGAGGGCGCGTCAGCCATCTGAGCCGGGCGGGCCCCTTTTGTCATCGCCGGCAACTTGGCGGTCCACGACTGCGGCGTGCCGGATGCGCAGTTTGATCCAGACGCAAGGACAATCTGGTTATATATTCGCGCCATGGTCTCCCCTACCCCGCCGCTTCTGGTCCTGGCCTCCGCCTCGCCGCGACGCATCGACATGCTGCGCGCCGCCGGCATCCCCCACGCCATCCACCCCACCGACATCGACGAAGGCCGCCACCCGGGCGAATCCGCCGAGGTGATGGTGCTGCGCATAAGCCAGGCCAAGGCCGATGCCGCCGCCTCGCACTACCCCGATCGCGCGGTCCTGGGCGCCGACACGCTGGTGGTGGCCCGCGGCTCGATCCTGGGGAAGCCACCTCACCGGGGGGCGGCGCGGCAGATGCTGATGATGCTCTCGGGCGGGACCCACGAGGTGCTGACCGGGTACCATCTGATCGCGAGGGGAGAAGCGCCGCGGTTGTCGGTCGCCCCCGGCGCCCCGGGTCCGGCGGGGCCAGAGCCACAGAACGACCGGCGCATCAGCAAGGTGGTCCGTACCGAGGTGGACGTGCGTCCCCTCTCGGATCTGGACCTCGATGGCTACTTGGCCTCCGACGAGTGGCGCGGCAAGGCTGGGGCCTACGCCATTCAGGGGCGCTTCTCCTGCTTCGTCCAGGGCATCCGCGGCAGCTACGAGAGCGTGGTGGGGCTGCCGCTCTGCGCGCTGATCGAGGACCTGTCCCGAGAGGGACTGCTGCCGCCCGGCTGGCCCCGGTGGCTACCGTGATGGCTCGCGAAGCGCGAAGCGCCGCAGCCGAGCCCGAGGCCCAGATCGGCGCCCGCCTGGACCAGGTGCGCCAACAGATCGCCGCCGCCTGCGCCCGCGCCGGCCGCCCCGAAAGCAGCGTGACCCTGGTGGCGGTGAGCAAGCTCCAGCCTCCATCGGCCATCGCCGCCGCCCTACGACACGGACAGCACGACTTCGGCGAAAACTACGCCCAGGAGCTGCGCGACAAGATACAGGTCCTCGCGGGATCAGCGCCGGGGCCGGGAATCGAACCCGGACCAGGAATCGGAGCCGGGCCGCGCTGGCACTTCATCGGGCCGCTCCAGCGCAACAAGGTCCGGCTGGTCGCCGGCCGCGCCGCCCTGATCCACAGTGTCGACAGCCCCGCCCTGGTCGCCGCCATTGCCGCCACCCTGGCACCCAGGCCGAAGGGCCCCGTGGGCATCGCCGGCCCCCAGGATTGCCTGATCCAGGTCAACATCGGCCGCCGTGATCCCCAGAAGTCCGGCTGCGACGAGGCCGCCCTACCAGCGCTACTGGACGCCTTCGCCGACCCTGCCGGCGGCGCCCGGGTCCGCTGCGTCGGCCTCATGTGCATCCCGCCCGCCCCTACCGACGGCGAGGTGCTGGATCGCGAAGCGCGGAGCGCCGAGGTGCTGGATCGCGAAGCGCGGAGCGCCGCGGTGATCGACCAGGCCCGGCTTTGCTTCCGCCACCTGAGACAGCTCTTCGACGAAGCCGGAAAGACCCCTCGTCCCAACGTCGACCTGCGCGAACTCTCCATGGGGATGAGCCACGACTTCGTCATCGCCATCGAGGAAGGCGCCACCCTGGTCCGAGTGGGCACGGCGATATTCGGCGCAAGGCCCCCCGCCCGGTCCCGAATCGAACTATAATCAAGCGTGTATCTCGGGTTTGTCAGCCTGCTCTTCATCGGGATGCTGCTCGTCCTTCTCGCCCGCCGCAGCTTCTCCCTGCGCGAGGCCCGTGACCGCTGGAGCGACCTCCCCGACCTAAAGTGGCTCGACCCGGCGGACTCGCCCTTGCACCGCAGGGTCCTCGACTGCCGCGGCCACTGCCGCCTGCAACGGGTGGACACCACCGACCCCAAGATCGTCGATGGCTTCCGCCGCACCCAGGGCTCCTCTATCTCCACCGTGTCAGGCAAGCTCCCCGAGGGAGCGCATCCCGCGGGCCACCCGGTGCGCTGGGCCTTCACCGCCGTCCAGGGCCCTGCCCTGCTGACCCCCTGCCTGCCCCACGCGCTGGAGGACAAGTGGCTCATCCGCCACGCCGGGGGCCGCCTCCACTTCCAACGAAGCTGGACCGGCAAGCTGATCTACGTCGCCGAGCTGTCCGCCAACGACAAGGGTGCCTACATCAACCGCATCTGGCTGCGCGACGGCGAAGCCCGCACTGATGAGCAGCGCACCTTGGCCCTGGCCCTGTGCCGCTACCTGATCGATTCGCACCTTTTGGGCCTGCCCGCGGCGGTGCCCGTGCCCGCCGACCTCGCCGTGGACCCCTACAAGATGGCGATCTTCGCCTTCTCCATGGCGGGCCGCCGCGGAGACTATGCCGAACCGCACTTTTCGACGGCACCGGAGGAAGGCGAAGAGGGCGGCCCCCCGATGCGTTACCCTGGGCCATCGCCGCAAAGCTCCGCCCTTCGCGATCCATCACCGCAAAGCTCCGCGCTGCGCGATCCATCATGAAGACCCGCTTCACTCTGCTGCTGCTCTTCGTTGTCGCGGGACTGACCGCCGGGGGGTTCATCGTGCGGGCGATGTGGCGTCACCGCGAGCACCAGGAAGTCGTGCGCCCCACCGCCGACCTGGTCACCGCGATGCGCGACCTGTCCCGGCTGGAGGCCGCCGAGTACCACCTGGAGCGGGTCATCGACCTGCGCGATCAGCAATCCCGCTTCTACGGCATGGTCGAGGGAAACGACGCCGTCCTTTTGGTCGCCGCCGGGGACGTGGTCGCCGGGGTGGACCTGTCGAAGCTGCGCGCCGGGGACGTCACTCTGGGGAAGACCCCCGGGTCCGTGGTGGTGCGCCTTCCCGATCCCGAAGTCTTCCACGCCCGCCTCGACGAGGCACATACCTACGTCCACAGCCGCAACACCGACCTCTTCGCCCAGCGCAACGAGGCGCTGGAGGGACGCGCCCGGCAGATCGCCGTGCAGTCCTTCGAGCAGGCCGCCAAAAAGTCCGGCATCCTGGACCGCGCCCGCGTCCAGACCGAGCGGCTGGTGCGATCGATGCTGCGGCAGCTCGGCGCTCGTGACGTGGTGGTGGTGTGGGGCACGGCCCGGCCGCCAAGCTGAATCGAGGGCTTCCCTCTTGTCGCCTTTCATGCCAAAAGCCTGGCTGTGAGAACGCCCAACCGCCTCTTTGCCAGCGCCCTCTTCCTTTCCCTTTGTCTGGCCGCCCCGCCCAACCAGGCGGCCACGCCGGCCAGTCCCCGCGCCCAAGATCGCAAAGGAGCGAACATGGACCCGAAGACCCGCGCCGCCGCGGCCTCCGCGAAGGCCGCCCTGCTGAAACAGTACGGCGAGGGGCAGCGCACCCGCATCGAGCGCGGCGTGGACCAGGCCGCCTCCCTGTGGCGCCCGTCGGATGGCGACCTTGCCGCCTTCGCTCAGGGGGCCTTCGTCGCCGACCCCAAACAGCTCGACCTGCTTTTCACCCGCTTCGAGGGCGTCTTCGAGCAGCTCGACGGCCACATGCTCGAAATCTCCCGCGAGCTGCGCTGGGCCAGCGATGTGGACGTCGGCCCCTACTCGGCCATCGACCCGATCCTCGCCGGCTACGACGTCTCGGCCCACCTGGTCGATGACTTCTTCGACAACAAGCTGGGCTTTTCGGCGCTGCTGAACTTCCCCTTGACCACCCTGAAAGAACGGCTGGCCGAGGGCCAGGATTACTCCCGCCGCCGCTGGGCCGAGGTGCGGCTGACCGGGCGCTTCGCCCGCCGCGTGCCATCGGGCGTGCAGCAGCACATCGCCCGCGCCGCCGCCGAGGGCGAGCTGTACATCAACGAATACAACATCTGGATGCACCACCTTATCGGTGAGGGCGGAAAGCGACCCTTCCCCAAGGGCCTGCGCCTGATCAGCCACTGGAACCTCCGCGACGAGATCCGCGGCGACTACGCCGACCCCGAGGGCCTGCTCAAGCAGCGCCTCATCGCCAAGGTCATGGAGCGCATCGTCACCCAGACCCTCCCCGCCGCGGTCATCGACGACCCGCGCCTCGACTGGGACCCCCTCGCCAACACCGTCACCCTGTCCCCCGCCGCCGAGATCGAAGTGGCTGCCACCTCCCGCCCAGGCCTGGCGAAGGCCGACCCGGGCAAGGAACCCGACACCCGCTACGCACATTTGCTGGCCAACTTCCGCGCCCAGCGCGAGGCTGACCCCTTCTCTCCCACCGCGCCGACCCTCATCGCCCGCAGTTTCGACCTCTCCCGGGAGATCCCCGAAGACCGCGTGGTCGCCATGCTGACCGAGATATGCGCCTCGCCGCTGGCCGGGCAGGTGGCCGCCCTTATCGAGAAGCGTCTTTTACGCAAGCTGTTGCCACACGACCTGTGGTACAATGGCTTCCAGCCCCGGGGCAAGTACACCGACAAGGATCTGGACGCTCTGACCCGCAAGCGTTACCCGACGTCCGCGGCCTTCGCCGCCGACATCCCACGCATCCTCCAGCAGCTTGGCTTTGCCCAGGACAAGGCGGCGTTTGTCTCCTCCCACATCCGCGTGGACCCATCCCGGGGCGCCGGCCACGCCCTGCAAGCGGCCCGCCGCGGCGACTTTCCCCACCTGCGCACCCGGGTCGAGAAGGGCGGCATGGACTACAAGGGCTATAACATCGCCGTCCACGAGCTGGGACACAACGTCGAGCAGGTGTTTTCCCTGTACAACGTAGATCATACCCTGCTCTCCGGCGTGCCGAACAACGCCTTCACCGAAGCCCTGGCCTTTGTCTTTCAGGGCCGCGACCTGGCCCTTCTGGGACTGGGCAAGGCGGATCCCGAAGCCGAACGGGCGCGGGTGTTAAACGACTTCTTCATGACCTGGGAAATCGCCGGGGTCGGGCTGGTAGAGATCGCCACCTGGCACTGGATGTATGATCACCCCGGCGCCACCCCCGCGCAGCTCCGCGAGGCGGTGGTACACATCGCCCGGGACCACTGGAACCGCTTCTACGCCCCGGTGCTGGGGGGCAAGGACACGGTCCTTCTGGGGGTCTATTCGCACATGATCCAGAACACCCTGTACCTGCCGGACTACCCCATCGGGCACCTCATCGCCTTTCAGATCGAGCAGCATCTGCGTCAGACCGGCGCCGCTCTGGGGCCGGAGTTTGAGCGCATGGCCAGCTTTGGCTCGGTAACGCCGGACCTGTGGATGCAGCACGCCACCGGGGCCAAGGTGTCCACCGGCCCGCTTTTGCAAGCCACCGCGGCGGCGCTTTCGGGGAAGTAGGACCCGGTCAGATCGATTTTTCGCCGAATGCACTCACTTCCTACCGGGAGCGAAAAAGCCATATACGACCGGCAGCACGATCAGTGTCAGCAGGGCTGCACTGACGATCCCGCCGATGACGACGGTGGCGAGCGGTCGCTGCACTTCGCTGCCGGGTGCCGTCGAGATTGCCATGGGCACAAACCCGAGCGCCGCGACGAGGGCCGTCATCAGCACCGGGCGCAGGCGCTGCCGGGCCGCGGCTTGGATGGCGTCTACGGGCGCGGTGCCCTGGTCCTCGATGTGACGCGCTGCCGAGACCAGCACAAGTCCGTTCAAGATGGCGACGCCGGAAAGCGCAATAAAGCCCACGCCGGCGGATATCGAGAACGGCAGCTGCCGGATGACCAGCGCGACGACACCACCGACGATTGCGAAGGGCACACCGAGGAAAACCACGAGGGCGATGGGGACCGATCGGAACGCCAGCCAGAGCAGCAGCAAGATCAATCCAAGCGCGATCGGCACTACGATGAGGAGACGCTCTTTTCCCTGGAGGTAGTGTTCAAACTCGCCCCCCCATTCGATGTGATACCCAACCGGCAGGGTTACCAGACGCCCTACCCTGGCCTGTGCGTCCTTCACCACGGACAGGAGATCGCGCCCGCGCACGTTGAACTCGACGGCGAGCCGCCGGGCGCCGCCCGCCCGGTTGATCTCCGCCGGTCCCTCTTCGAGCCGAAGATCAGCGACTTCGCCGACCGGCACGAGCTGCCCGGTCATGGTTTTTAAGGGCAGCATGGCGAACGACTTCACATCGCCGGCCCCGTCCCCGCCCATCTTCACTACGACGTCGAAGCGCCGCTCGTCCTCGAACACGACGCCCACATGGCGTCCCACCGAGAGCGTCTCGGCGACCTCGTTGAGGTCGGCGACAGAAAGCCCATGGCGCGCGAGCCGGGCGCGGTCGGGAGTGATCCGCAGGTACTTGAGGCCGGCCACCTGCTCGACCCGAACATCCACCGCTCCGCGGATCGCCCGCACCCCACGGGCGATCTGGTTACCGAGCGCCCCCAGCTCGTCGAGATCGGAGCCGTAAACCAGAACGGCCACATCGGAACGAAAGCCCGCCACGAGTTCGTTCGTGCGCATCTGGATGGGCTGCGAGATGCCGGCGGCGACATCCGGCACCTCGCGTCCCAGTCGATCCGCGATCTCTCGGGCAAGGTCGGCCTTGGTCACGCCTCTTCGCCACGAAGCGCGGTCTTTGAATGCGATGTACACGTCAGTCTGGTCGATGCCCATCGGATCCGTTGTGATCTCCGGTGCGCCGAGCTTGCCGATGATGTGGTCGACCTCGGGAACGGCGGCCAGCGTGCGCTCGATGCGCTGGTCGATGGCAAGCGCTTCGCTGAGCGCGACACCCGGAAGCCGGCGCGCCTCGATCAGGAGGTCGCCTTCATCGAGCTGGGGTACGAAATCCGATCCGAGCCTGAAAGACAGGCTCATCGTGAGCCCCAGGACAAGGACGCTCGCAGCCAGGGTCCACGGGCGGTGTTGCGTCGCAGCATGGAGCAGGGGTTCGTAGGCCCGCTCGGCAAGGCGAAAAAGCCACGGTTCCTTGCGCCCGGCGCGGGCCCGGATAAAGTAGCTGCCGAGGACCGGCACCAGGGTCAGCGACAGGATGAAGGCCCCGCCCAGCGCCAAGAGCACCGTGGTTGCCATCGGCAGAAAAAGCTTCCCTTCCACTCCGGTGAGCGTGAGGATCGGCAGGTAGACGACGGCGATGATAATCTCACCATATACGCTCGCCGCTCGCACCTCTGTCGTCGCCGTCTCGATGAGGATCGTGCGCTCCTTCACGGTGAGCGATCGGCCTGCGCGCACCTCGGCCTCCGACAGCCTGCGCACGGCGTTCTCGATGATGATGACGGCCCCATCGACCAGCAGCCCGAAGTCGATGGCGCCCAGGCTCATGAGGTTCCCGGACAGCCCGAATGCGTTCATCACCAGCAGGGCCACCAAAAGCGAGAGCGGGATGGTGGCCGCCACCACCAGGCCCGCGCGCAGGTCGCCCAGAATGAGCAGCAGGATGACGACGACCAAGACCGCGCCTTCGAGAAGATTTTTGCCCATGGTCGCAGTCGTATGGTTCACCAGCACCGAGCGATCGTAAAAGGGCTCGATCCGGGTCCCCGCGGGAAGGCCCGGCTGAATGGCGGCGAGCTTGTGCTTGACCGCCTGGGTGACCGTGCGAGCATTCTCGCCAAGCTGCATGATGACCACGCCGACCACGACCTCGCCCTGGCCGTCCCGGCTGGCTGCGCCTCGCCGCAGCCGGGCGCCAAAGCGCACCTCACCCAGGCTGGCAACCGTTACGGGAGGTCCCTTCCCCGGCGCGGGCGCGACCACCGGGACGCGCCGGAAGTCGTCCAGGCTGTGCACTCGCCCTTCAGTGCCGATGATGATCTGCTCGCGGTCCTTCTCGATATAGCCGCCGCCCACGCTGGCGTTGGCCCGTTCAAGCGCCTCGGCCACCTGGCCGACCGAGACGCCGGCCGCTTGCAGGCGATGCGGGTCGAGCACGATCTGGTACTCGCGCTCCTCGCCCCCCAGGCTGCTGGCGTCGACCACGCCGTGGACGGTTCGGAGCTGCGGCCCGATGAACCAGTCGAGCAGTTCGCGGCGCTTCATGAGGCTCAGGCGGTCATTGCTCACCACGAATTGGTAGACCTCGCCCAGGGCGGACGACACCGGTCCAAGCTGCGGTCGGCCGTACTGTGCCGGAATCTGGGCCTGGGCCATGCGTTCGCTGATGAGCTGGCGGGCCAGGTAGATGTTCGTCCCCTCCTCGAACGTGATGGTCACCATTGAATAGCCGTACTTGGACAATGAGCGCACCTGCACCGATCGCGGCGTGCTCATGACCGCCCGCTCCACCGGGACGGTGATATACTCTTCGATCTCGACCGGCGAGAGCGCGGGCGATGAGGTGACGACCTGTACCTGCACGGGCGTCACGTCCGGGACGGCATCGACACGCAAAAGGAGGGCGGCGCGCACGCCCAGGATGACCAGGAGCAGTGCGGCGGCAATGACCATCGGCCGGTTGCGCAGGGACCACCTGACGATCGCCGTGAGCAGCCGCATTCACCCCTCCTCACCAAGCGTGCCGCGCAGCGCGACGCTCTTGAGCGTGAAGGCGCCGTCCACGACCACCGTTTCGCCATCGCGGATCCCGGACACGACTTCGACGCTGCCGGCGACAGCCGCGCTGAGCACGACCTCGCGCATTTCGAAAAGGCCTTCGCCGACCCGGACGAACACCACCGGGCGCCCGCCGATCTGGCTTATGGCCGATTCAGGCACCACCAGGGCCGCCGTCTGGGCTGCC
This sequence comes from Polyangia bacterium, assembly GCA_038231615.1. Classification (GTDB taxonomy): domain Bacteria; phylum Myxococcota_A; class Polyangia; order Palsa-1104; family JAEUJZ01; genus JBBRLA01. The sequence goes on from JBBRLA010000284.1 coordinate 9,579, forward strand.
GTCGCTTCCAGGTGTAGCCGGGCGGTGCCAAAAAGGCCGATGCGCAAGAGCCCTGAAGGGTTTTTGAGCACGACGCGGGCGATCACGTCGCGCGTTGTCGGATCGACCTGTTCGCCAATGTAAGTCACCGTCCCGGTAAAGCGCCGGCCCGGATAGGCGTTGAGCATTATTTCAGCGGGCAGACCGACCTGGACATGGGAAAGGACGTTCTCGTACACGCGGATGAGGAACCAGACCTCGCTCAGGTCGGCAACCGTCGCTACGATCTCTTCGGCCGTGACCGGCTGCCCGACGACGGCGTTGCGCGCGATGACCATCCCGGCGATTGGAGCGCGCAGCGTCAAGAGCGAATTGGCGACATTTATCCCGGCGGAGGCCCCGATCGCGTGCAGGACCTCGCCGTCCGACCGAGACTGAGCCTCCAGCGCGTTCACTTCAGCGACGGCCTGCTGGGCTTCTCTTTGCGAAGCGGCATGCTCCTGGTACAGGTACGCGATCCGGTCGGCGTTCTTTTGGGCGACATCGCGCATGGCCTGCTTGGCCGCCAC
>JBBRLA010000285.1:0-10126 GCA_038231615.1 Polyangia bacterium
GGAGGAGCTGACCCTGGGGTTCTCCCTGAGCAAGCTGCGCGAGGGGCTGGGCGCGGATCATCCGGCGGTGAAGAAGGTGCTGGGCAAGGATTCGCCCGAAGACCTGGCGCGGGCGCTGACCTCGGGAAGCAAGCTCCAAGACGTGGCCCTGCGGAAGAAGCTGTGGGAAGGCGGGCCACGGGCCATCGCCGCTTCCAACGACCCGATGATCCGGATGGCCCGGCTGATCGACGACGACGCCCGTGCCATCCGCAAGCTCTACGAGGATCAAATCGAGGCTGTCGAGAAGAAGAACGACGAGCTAATCGCCAAGGCGATCTTTGCCATAAAGGGGCAGGGCTCCTACCCCGACGCAACCTTTACCTTGCGCCTGAGTTACGGCGCGGTGAAGGGCTACGACCAGGAGGGCGGCCACGTGGCCCCGATCACCACCATCGGCGGCGCCTTCGATCGAGCCACCGGCAAGGAGCCCTTCGCCCTGCCAAAGAGCTGGATTGCCAGCAAGGGCAAGCTGGACCTGAACACGCCGTTGAACTTCGTCAGCACCAACGACATCATCGGCGGCAATTCGGGCAGCCCGGTGTTCAACCAGGCCAGCGAGATTGTCGGCCTGGTCTTCGATGGGAACATCCAGTCGCTGGGGGGCGCCTTCTGGTTCGACGAATCGGTGAACCGCACGGTGTCCCTGCACAGCGCCGCACTGCTGGAGGCGCTGAGCAAGGTCTATCTCGCGGATCGCATCGTCAAGGAACTGCGGCCCACGGCGACCGCGGTGCGATGAGGTAGCTACTTCTTGACGAAGCGCAGCGTCATTCGGTCGCTCTCGCCAATGGCCACGTACTTCTCGCGGTCCTTGGCGCCCAGCGTGAAGCCCGGGGAAAGCGTCCAGACCCCTTCCTTGTAGTCCCGGGTGTCCTTCGAATTGGCGTTGATCTCCGACTTTGCCGCCAGCTTGAACCCCGCCGCCTCGATGGTCTTGATGACCCACGCCTCGGCCAGGTAGCCGCTCTTGGCGCTCTGCGCTGGGTTTTGCCCCGGCTTGGCCCGGTGATCCACCACGCCGAAGACGCCGCCCTTTTTCAGGACCTTGTTTACCTCGGGGAGCAGCTTGTCCAGGAAGCCCGCCTCCTGCCAGTTGTGCAGGTTGCGGAAGGTCAGCACCATGTCCACCGACTCCGGCGCCCCCAGTTCCAGCTTCTTCGGCGGGTCGATGGTGACGACCTCGACCTTGCCATACACCTCGGGCACCGCGGCCAGGAACGCCGCATAGCGCTTGGCGCCGCTGTTCTCCTCGGTGGCGTTGGCGCTGCTGGCGTCGCCGTTGGTGACCTTCAGCTTGCCCTTCTTGGCCACCACCGGCGCCAAGATCTCGGTGTACCAGCCGCTCCCGGGCCACAGCTCCAGCACCGTCATGTCCTGCTTCAGCCCGAAGAAGCCCAGGGTCTGCACCGGGTGGCGGTAGTAATCCCGATAAAAACGGCCCTCCTTGCGGTGGACCCCGGCCATGGCATTGCGCACTGCCTCGGCCGTGTCGGCGTAGTCTGTGTCCATCAGCCCGTGCAGCGCCTTCTGGCGCTTCTCGTCGGCGCTGGGTTTGGCGGCCGGCGCGGCTGGCTTCTGGGCCGCCGGGGGCGCGGCGGTCGGCTTGGCCGCGCCCTGCGCCCAGGCACCCTTTAGTGCGGCAAGCTGGATGCAGAGGCCAAGGCCCATGCCCAGGGTTGAATAAAGACAGGAAGACAGACTGTTTTTCGGTCGTTGATTGGTCATGCCCGCGGTGTATCGCAAAGCGGAGAAATTGGGAAGCCTCTCCGCTACCCAGGCTGGCGGATTTCCTTGGACATCACCGCCCCCTCGGCGGAGAGCTGATACACCAGCGGCACGCCGGTATCCAGGTTCAGCTCCAGCACCTGCGCGCCGGTAAGCTGGTCGAGCTGCATCACGATCGACCGGTTCGAGTTCCCGTGGGCCACGCAGAGCACGTTCTTGCCCTGACGCAGGTCCCCGGCGATGGCGCGATCGTAAAAGGGCAGGGTGCGCTTGGCGGTCATCTCCAGCGACTCCCCGTTCGGGGGGGGAATGTCGTAGCTGCGCCGCCACTGCTTGACCTGCTCGTCCCCATAGCGGCGGGCGGTCTCGGCCTTGTTCAGCCCCTGCAGGTCGCCGTAGTGGCGCTCGTTCAGTGCCGAGTCGCGGATGACCGGGGGTTCTTTCCCCGGCTCGCAGAGGATGGAAAGGATGATGGCCAGCGTCTCCTGCGCTCGCGACAACGCCGAGGTATAGGCCACCTGGAAGCGGATGTCGCGGATCACCCCCGCCGCCCGCCGAGCTTCCTCGCGACCGGCGTCGGTGAGGGGAACGTCCACCCAGCCGGTGAAGCGGTTTTCCAGGTTCCACAGGGATTGACCATGCCGGATGAGGACCAGGGTTGACATGCCCATCGATAGTAGCTTCGGCAAGCCCGGCAGGCAACCTTGGCCCGCGCCTTGCTATCTAATTAGATCAATCAGGTGGAGCAAGCCGGGAACCGGCGGGCAGAGGAGCGGAACATGAAGGGTCTCATGACAATCATCGCCGGGCTGTCGTTCTGCGGTTTCCTGGTGCTGCTCCTGGCCAACTGAGGGTTGCCAAGCGCCAGTCGATGATCGTGAAAACTGCTTTATACCTCGTCGCCTTCCGGGTCCACATCCCCCGATCCCTGGGCCACGACGGGGCCGCTGTCCCCCGTTCCCGACAGCTTCGCCCCGGTCTCGTACTGGTGCAGCTTGTACTGGATCTTCCTCGGCGAGACCTGCAGGATGTCCGCCGCCTTCGACGTCGACCCCCCGGTATACTTGTAGGTCTCCAAAATGGCGTACCGTTCCAGCTCCGAGAGCGACGCCCCCGGAATCTTCGGCACACCCCCGTCCGCCACAGCAACCGGCCCGATGGACAGCGACAGGTCTTCCAGGCGGATCTCGTTCCCTCGACAGATCACCACCGCCCGCTCGATGGCGTTCTCCAACTCCCGCACGTTGCCGGGCCATTTGTAGATCGAGAGCTGACGCAGCGCATCGTCGTTGAAGGCGATCACGTCCTTGCCGTTCTCCTTGGCATAGCGCCGCAGGAAGTGCATCGCCAAAAGCGGAATGTCCGACGGTCGCGCCCGCAACGGAGGGACCTCGATCGCCACCACGTTCAGCCGATAATACAGGTCCTCGCGGAAGAACCCCTCCTTTACCCGCTGCATCAGGTTGCGGTTGGTCGCCGCTACGATGCGCACATCCACCTTGATGGTCTGGTTGCCGCCCACCCGTTCGAACTCGCGTTCTTGCAGGAAGCGCAAGAGCTTCACCTGGGTGGCCGGCGGAATCTCGCCGATCTCGTCGAGGAAGAGCGTCCCCCCCGCGGCCTGCTGGAAGCGCCCGTCGCGCCGCGCCACCGCCCCGGTGAAGGCCCCGCGCTCGTGACCGAAGAGTTCACTCTCCAGCAACGTCTCCGCCAGCGCCGCGCAGTGCAGCTTGACGAAAGGCCCCTGTGCCCGCTGGCTGTGTTCGTGAAGCGCCGCGGCGATCAGCTCCTTGCCGGTGCCGCTTTCGCCGGTGATCAGCACCGAGGCCCGCGACGGCGCCACCTGCAAGATGGCGTTGTACACCGGCTGCATCGTAGTGCTGGTGCCGACGATGTTCTGGATGCGGTGGCGCTCGGCCAGCCGCTCCCGGAGCTGCCCCGTCTCCGCCCGCAAGCGGCGCCGCTCCAGCAGCCGCTCGATCACGATCAAAAGCTGGTTGACGTCGATCGGCTTGGTCAGGTAGTCCGCGGCGCCCTGCTTCAGCGCCTTTACCGCCGTATTCACCGCCGTATTGGCGGTCAACACGATGACCGCACGCTCGGGGTCGCTTTCCTGGGACTTGCGCATGAATTCGATGCCGTCCATCCCCGGCATCTTCAGGTCGGTCAGGACCAGATCGGGGCTGAATTCCGCCAGCTTGGGCAGCGCCTTGAATCCGTCAGCGGCGGTCTCGACGGAATAGCCCTCGTCGCGGAGCAATTCGGCGAGTTCAACACGAATGCTGGCGTCGTCTTCGACAATCAAGATGCGACCGGAGGCCTGCATTGCGTTCTTGAATATGCCACATCCATGGCGGACGCCACGCAAGAATTGCGTTTCCCCGGAAAAAGCTGCGCCGTCGTCGATAAACCGGCGCTTTTCTTGGCCCCGCGCGGAGGCGGCCTCATATTCTCATGAGACGTTGGTGATTTGGAGAGGCAAGCATGTTGGAGCCCCACGCAGACCCGCGCCCTGGGATGTCGATAGCGGACCTGGTCCGCGAGGCCATCGAGGAATCGCGTACGCTCTTGCAGACCGAGGTAGCCCTGGCCCGTGATGAGCTGCGTGACGAGCTGGTGGCGGCGCGAACGGCGGCCATTTCCTTTGGCATCGCGGCCCTGCTGTTGACCCTGGGCCTGGCGGTGCTTCTGTGCGCGGCGGCGCTGGCCCTGCCGATGCATTGGCTCTCGGCCCTGATCATCGGAGTCGCGTGCCTGGGCATCGGCTCCGGCGCGGGCCTTTTCGCCTACCGCCGCCTGCCCAAAAGCCCCCTCCCCGAGACCCGGGCCCGCTTGGAGACCGACGCGCAGGTCCTGAGGGAGCGACTGGCATGAGCGCCGCGGAAGAGGCAGCGAAAGAGAACACCCGGGGCCTGAAGCTCCGCGAAGAGCGCCTGCGCTCGCGCCTGGCGGACACGCTGGAAGCACTGGACCTGCGCCGCCGCGAGTTTTTTGACGTGGGCCACCAGTTGAAGACCCACAGCCGGCCGCTGGTCTATGCCGGAGCGGGACTGCTGGTGGTTTTGGGCATAAGGGCCGGCGTGAAGGCCTACCGGGCCTATGACTGCCGGCAACACAAGAACCGCGAACTCTGGCTGGCCGCCAAGCGCCTATGGGATCACCCGGAAAAGCTGCTGCGATAAAAAAACAAAACCAGCGTTCCGTTCACGGGTGCAGCGCTTCGCTGAGCTTGCCGATGATGCGCTCCCACAGCCGCCGGGTCACCACTGCCTCCGGCACCATATGGGTCAGCCCTGAAAGCGGCAGAAACTCGTGGATCTTGCCTGCCCGGAACAGCGCCTGCGACAGCTTCAGCGAGTGGAAGAAGTACACGTTGTCATCGCTGGTCCCATGAATGAGAAGTAGCGGCCGGCTCAACTTCGGTGCGTGGGTCAGCAGGGAACTTTCGTCATACCCCTTCGGGTTTTCCTGCGGCGTACCCAGATACCGCTCGGTATACGCCGTGTCATAGTCCCGCCAGTCCACCACCGGCGCCCCGGCGACCCCCACCTTGAACACGTCGGGCCGCAAAAGCACCGAGAGCGCCGCCATGTAGCCGCCAAACGACCAGCCGAACACCCCCACCCGCTGAAGATCCATTTCAGGGTGCTTCTTGCCCAGTTCGTTCAGCGCCTCGACCTGATCGTGAAGCGGCACCTCGGCGAAGCTGCCGCCTTGCGTCCAGTGGATCGCCCGCTCCCACTTTTGCCCCCGTGCCGGTGTGCCGCGGCCATCGGCCAGCACCACCACGAACCCGTGATCGGCCAGCCACTGTGACAAAAGATACCGGCCCATCGACGCCGTCACCTGCAACGCATGCGGCCCGCCATAGACGTCCAGCACCACGGGATACTTCTTCCCCGGCACGAAGCTTAGCGGGCGCAGCACCACCGTGCGGATGGCCTTGTCGCCCACCTGGGCGATTTCCGGCCGCGGGCGAAAGGGCGGGTTCTCCGCCACGCTCGACAGCTCTGCGATTTCTTGCCCGTCGGCCCGATGCACCACCGATTTGGGCATCGTCGAAAGCGTCGTGGTAGTCCGCACGTAGATCGAATGGTCCTTGCTGAATACCGCGTGGTGCTGCCCCGGCTCCCGTGTCAGCGGCACCGCCTCGCCGCCGAGAAGCGGCACCCGGTAGATCTGCGTCTCGCTCGGCTCCCGCGAGGCGGTCACCACCACGTGCCCGGATTTCTCGTCCAGATCGCAAAAGCCCCGATAGCCCAGGTCCTTCCCCACGATGGTGTGGGCCAGCGCCCCATCCGGGCGGCGCAGTTCCAGTTCCCAGCCGCCGCTGCGCTCGCTGGTCCACAGGAAGCCGGTGCCGTCTTTCAGCCAGCGCGGCATCTCCTGGTCCAAATTCACCCAGGCCGCATCGTCTTCCTTGACCAGCGGGGTGGTCTTGCCGGTCCGATCGTCCGCCGACAGCACCTCCACGTGGCGCTGGTCCCGGGACGCCACCACCACAGTCAGCGGCCCCTTCTCGTTCCACCGCACCGTGGCCACATAGGGCAGCCGCTCGCCGTCCCAGCCGAGCCACGTGGGTTTGCCCCCGGCGGCGGATACCACCCCGATGCGCAGCCGGGCATTCTCCTTACCCGCGCGCGGGTAGGGCGTGGCCGACACCTCCGCCTCCGGGTGGGCGGCATCCAGGATGTGGAAGGTCTCGACCGCGTGGGTGTCGGCCTCCTCGAAGGCCAGGCGGGTGCTGTCCGGGGACCACCAGAAGCCCGAGTAGCGCGACAGTTCTTCCTGCGCCACGAACTCCGCCAGGCCGTTGCTGATCCACGGGTGCTGGCTATGGGTCAGCCGATGCTCCTTGTACCCGGATAGATCCAGCACGTACAGGTCGCGGTCGCGCACGTATGCCACGTGCTTCCCATCGGGCGAAAGCTGCGGGTCGATCACCGGCGTGGCCCCGGTGGGTAGCTGCGCGATGCCACTCGCTCCGGCCCCCCGGCGCACCGTGTACAGCTTCCCCGACAAGGACAGCAAGATCAGCGTGCCGTCCTGGCTCAGATCGAACGTAGTGAAGCCGCGCACCGACACCCGCATGCGCTCGCGCCGGGCGTGTTCTTCCGGGGACAGGTGCTCCTCGGCGCCCTTCAGCAGCGTCTGCGGGGTCAATAGTTCCTGGACCTTCTGCTGCTCCACGTCGAATTCGAAGAGGTGCAGTTCGGGCACCCGCGGCGCGGAGCGCAGGAAAAGCACCGCCTTGCCATCCGGCGTCGGGCGCGGCTTCAGCGGGCGGCCCAGCATGAAGCCCCGCGTCTCGGCGTGGCGGGTCAGGTAGTCCGGGAAGGGCCCGGGTGGTGGTGCCGGCTGCGCGGCGGCGGTCGCTGTCAGGCACAAGGTGGAAAAGAGGCTCAGGCGGCGCATGGGAAACGTCCTGTCAAGAGGTCACGCGGATGGGCAGGATGACCATGTTCTGCCCCTGCCATTGCAGGCGTCGCTGGATGGAATAGGCCATCTCGTTGTGCAAGATGCGCTCATACCAATGCTCTCGGCGGAAGCTCAGCTTGCCCGAGAAGAAGGTGATGTTGGGGTAGCGTTCCGCGGCCTCCTTGCACAGGCGCTCGGCTTCTTCGATCACGTCCGTGCCCACCGACATCATGCTCTCGGCGGGCATCCCGATGCGCCGGACCAGACCGACATACTTGGCCAGCGCCTCCTCGGTCTTTTTGCGCAGGGCCTGGATTTCCTCGATCCCCTTGAAAGAGCCCGAGTCCACCACCGCCACGGATACGAACAAGATCTGCTTGTACAGGCCGGGGAATTGCCGCAGCGCCGAGAGCAGCGTGTGCACCCCCAGGCCCGAGTAGCTGGCTACCAGCAGCACCGCGGTGCGCCCCTGCTGGGTCATCTTGCTCTCGGTGCCGGGCTTGTCCTCGCCGGGCATGACCGAAAGCAGCTCGTCCAGGGTCTTGACCCTGCTGTAGACGTCCCGGTAGTGCCGGCGAATCGAATAGCACAGGAGGATGAACACCGTGGTCACCACCAGGGTCAGCCAGCCGCCCTCCAGGAACTTCTCGTACACCGTCACCACCAACACCGTCGCGCAGAGCACGGCGCCGATCAAGTGGATGGGCAGGTGCTTGCGCCATTTCGCCTGCACCGCGCGGTTCTTGATCCAGAAGCGCGACATGCCAAGCTGCGAAAGGGTGAAGGTCACGAAGACGTTGATCGAGTACATGATGAGCAGGGTCTCGATCTTGCCTTGGGTATAAAACAGGACTGCCAGGGCGGCGCCGCCCATGAGGATCAGGCCGTTGCTCATGGTAAGCTGCTCGGAGAGGGCCGCGAAGCGGTGGGGCAGCCACGAGTCCACCGCCATGTTGGCCATGACCCGGGGGCCGTCGATGAAGCCGGCCTGCGCCGCGACGGTCAGAAGGGCCGCCTCGCTGACGATGGTCAGCACGGCGAAGTAGTAGCCCACCGGGAGGCCCAGGAAGTGGTAGCTTCCGAACAGGCGTTCGGCGACGATGCTGTTGAGCGTCTTGTCCCCAATGGGGTGGATGTCCAGAAGCAGGTAGCAGAGCATGATGCCGCCGGCGGTCAGCGCCAGGGAGGTCGCCATGTAGATCATGGTGCGCTTGCCGGTCTCGACCCGCGGCTCGCGCATGATCATCAGGCCGTTGGAGACCGCCTCGATGCCGGTGTAGCTGCTGCCGCCCAGGGAGTAGGCGCGCAAGAAGAGCACCAGCATGCCGCCGATGCCGATGGTGCGCAGGTCGTTCTGGTAGCCCGAAGTGAAGTCGTGCGCCAGTTTGGGGACATCGTGGACATGGGACAGCAAGCCGTAGCCAATGAGGATGACGTGGGTGATCAGGAAGACCATGAAGATCGGCACCAGGATTTTCACCGACTCTTTGATGCCGCGAAGGTTGAGGATGAGCAAAAGGACGATGAAGACGGCGCCCACGGTGACCTTGTGCCTGGCCCAGGCCGGGGGCAGGAAGCTGAATACCGCGTCGACGCCGCCGACCACGGAGGTGGTGATGGTCAGGACGTAGTCGACGATGAGGGCGCAGCCGGAGACCACGCCGGCCTTCTCGCCCAAAAGCGCGGTGGCCACGACATAGCCGCCGCCGCCCGCGGGGAAATGCTCGATGATGCGGCTGTAGGCGTAGGAGATGATGAAGACGGTCAGGGCGACGGAGAGAGCCAGGGCCACGCCCATGTAGGTATGGCTGCCGAGGGCCTTGTAGGCTTCGGGGGGGCCATAGGCGGAGGAAGAGAGCCCGTCGGCGCCCAGGCCGACCCAGGCCAGGAAGGCGATGAGGGACAGGCGGTGGAAGATGTGGGGGTCTTGTACGTTCCGGGCGCGGCCGAAGATCACGGCCCAGGCGCGGCTGAAGCCACCGGGAGCGTCTTCCGGCCGCGGCGCCTGCGGCGTTTCGCTATCGGTGGGCCGCGGTGCCTGCGGCACTTCGCGATCGGTGGACCGCCGCGCCTGCGGCACTTCGCTATCGGTGGACCGCGGCGCCTGCGGCGTTTCGCGATCTATGGACCGCGGCGCCTGCGGCGCTTCGCGATCGGTGTTCGCGGGGCCGGACCCGCCTTGGGCCGCCGGGCCTGGAGTGGAAGCGGGCGCAGCCGGAGTGGGTATCGATCCTGGCGCTGAGTCCGGCGCCAGGGGAGGGCTGCTGTCGTTCTTGGTATCCATTGCAGATGATGATTGATAAGGCATTTCACTCAGCGACGCAAGGGAGCCGGATCACGGGACGACGTGACCAATCGATTGCCCGGGCCCCGACGGAATCCTGAGCGAGAAATTCTTACCCGGCCAGGAAATTTTTTAGGGTGCCGGTTGGGTCATGTCTCCATGCAGCCAAAGCCGCGCGCGGCAAGAGGTTGCGCCGTGGCCCGGGGTTTTGGTGGTTCAGAGATCATGTGGATCGTGATCCGCGCGAGGGTTCTTTTCGGAAGGGCAATTTTTCGCGCCCGAAGGGGCCCGATCGCCGGCAAGAGGGGCGGAGCGATCTGCGGCGCCGGCGGTAGATCGCTGGCTCGCGCCGCCGCTATCTGTAGAGGGCCCGCCGCGGCTCGCGGCAGATCTTGCGCCGCCACCGCCAGCAACGGCAGTGCCCCCATCGCTGTCCGCGGCAGATCTCCGGCCCGCGCTGGCGGCAGATCGCTGGCTCGCGTCGGCGTTAGATCGCTGGCTCGCGCCGCCGCTATCTACAGATGGCCCGCCGCGGTTCGCGTCAGATCTTGCGCCGTCACCACCGGCAACGGCAGTACCTCCGTCGCCGCCCGCGGCGGCAGATCGCTGGCCATCGCCATCCATAGAGGGTCTACCGCCAGCGGCAGATTCCTCGCC
>JBBRLA010000286.1:0-10104 GCA_038231615.1 Polyangia bacterium
CCCCGGCCACGCATCCACCGGCAGGGCCGCAAGCGGCGCCGGCACCTTTTTGCAGGACTGGCTGCCGGCAGGCGTCCCACAGTCGCCGGGGGTGGCGCAAAGCAGCAGACAGGCTCCCATCAAGCACGAGCCCTGGGTGCAGTCATCGTCGCTCTGACAGCCGAAAAGGGGCGCGGAGCCTGACCGGCCCGGCACGCACAGGGCACGCAGGGTCGAGGCGTCGCGATCCAGGGCGCAAGTGGCCCCGCCGCCGCAGTCGGCGTCGCGGTTGCAGACCTGGGCACAGACGTTGTTCACGCACGCGGTGGATGAACAATCCCCGTCGGCGCCGCACGATCCGCCGTTCTTGGTGCCGGGGCGGACCCCGCAGGTGGTGTTCTTGCAGAGGTAGCCCAGGCCGCAGGCGTCGTCGCTCTTGCAGTTCGGCTGGCACACGCCCTGAAAGCACTGGTAGCCGCCGCGGCAGGAGGATCGGTCGGCACAGGGGGAAAGGCAGACGTTGTGCTCGCCCACCGGCAGGCACCGCTGCCCCGCGGCGCAGGCGGCGGCCGAGCAGTCGGCGGAGCAATATCCATCGCTAAAACCGTCCGTGCTCGACAGGCAGAGATGGCCGGGACAGTCTGCCGCGGCCTTGCAGGCGTCCCCCGGCCCAGAGCTGCATCCGGCCCCAAGGAGCATGGCCCAACCAATCAGCCACAAGGAGAGCCGGCGCCACCTGGCTGCACTGGCGAAAAGGACCCGACTTCGACTTCTCATTCTAAAATACTACCGGGCCTCTCCGCGCCGTCAATCACTTCTTCCATGCCGGCGGCGGGAAGGTCTCGCCGCGGACGCGCTGCAACTGGCTGCCGGCCTGGTCTCCTGTGGCGAGAGTCCTGTGCGACGAACGTTCGTCTGTCTGGATGCACGCCTCTCGGCGGCAGCCAAGCAGGTAGGCTTTGCTGTCGTGCCCTAGCGGGTCAGGGAGGCCGATGTGGCCCCGCCTACTCGTCGTCGTCCTTGGGTTCTACGTCATGGCGGGGGGAAGCCGCAGGAGCCGGGGGTCGGGTAGCAGTTGCCCTTGACGCAGTAGTTGACGCCGCACTGCGCGGTGCCAGTGCAGGTGCGGCGCTGGCAATGGGACGCGGTGCAGGCGAAGTCGGAGGGGCAGTCGACGTCGCCACCGCAGGGCTTGCCCGCGCAGAGGTGATCGGTGCCGCAGATCTGGCTCTTGGCATCGCAATCGACATTGACGGCGCAGCCGGCCCGGCACACCGACACCGATGAGCAGAAGCAATCGTGCGGGTCGGACGAGCAGATGACGTTCGCGTCCCCCAGCCCAGCGCAGTCGCCGTCCTTGGTACACGAAGTGGCCGGGGGCGGACGGCAGGCGCCGCAGCCGAGGAACCCGCCGGGTTCGGTGCAGATCCCGCTTTTGCAGGCGTGTTCATCGGTACACGCCCCAGGTCCCAGGTCTGCTGGTGGGCCGCCCCCTGAACCGGGAGTGCAGGCAAAGGCGGTGGTGGCCAAAAGGGCCAATACGAGCAGGTGGTTCATGGTCAGCTCCTTATCCAGCAGCGACTATAACAGGTGCCAGCTTCGGCCGGGCCCTGCTCGGCCGCATGCGGACGCTGGCCACGGGGGGCAGGGCGGCCACGATGGGGTCGGTGAACAAAGCGACGCGGGCGCAGCCCAGCGACCGGGCCCAATCGCCGGCCGCAAGGAGGGCACTGGGGCCAAAGGTGACCTGGTTGCTCTCGACGGAGAAGGCGGCATCGCCGGGGCCGTCCGGGCCCGGGGTCAGATAGCAGTGACGGCAGGACATCTTTCGCTCCTTGGGCTGGCGCTCTCGGCCATTGCCTGATTCCGGGGTGGCGGCGGATAATGCGACCAGAGGCATGATGACGCATGATGACCTATGCAGCCCGTATCCCCCGCGCAAACCGCCGCATCCCCGGCCGATCCACGCTCTCGATCCTGTTCTCGGGCTTGCTCTTCCACCTCTTTTGCGCCGGCACGGCGCAGGCGCGGACGATCTCGGTGACGACGGCGGACGACTACCACGCAATCGAGGCCGCACAGCCGGGGGACGTCGTGGAGATCGCCCCGGGCACCTACAAGTTCCGCGTCAGCCTGGAGAAGGGCGGCACGGCGATGCAGCCCATCGTCATCCGCGCCAGGGACATGGCACAGCGGCCGGTATGGGACCTCACCGGCACCACGGTCGGCGCCGCCCCGGGTAGCTACACCGGCGGCGACAAGGGCCGCGGCTGCTGGCAGGTGCGCGCCGGCCACTACCACATCCAGGGCCTCGTCTTCAAGAGCTGCCTCGACGTGGGCTCTGCCGGCGTGCGCATCGTCAACGTGCCGGATGTGTGGCTGACCTCGTGCCTGTTCCAGAACAACGTCAACGGCGTCACCGGTGCGGGGGACGACATCCGCATCGCCTTCTCGGAGTTCGGCGGCAACGGCCTGGTCTACGGCGGCGGCGCGGCCAACCACAGCCTCTACGTCTATGGCGGCACCCTGGATGTGCGCTACTCCTACTTCCACGATTCGCCAAGCGGGCAGCACTTTCATGTGCGCAGCCGTGACGCCACCCTGGCCTACAACTGGTTCACCCGCCCCGGCTCGTACACCGGCGACATCATGCCCTGCGAGCACTTCTGCGGCGGCGCCGATGGGCAGCCAGTGACCCAGCGCATGCTGCTGCTGGGCAACGTCATCGTGCAAGGGGCGCCATCCAACCCTACCAAGCTGCTGACGCTTTACAAGGACGAGAGCGGCGGATCGGTCGACATGACCGGCGTGCCCAACGCTTTCGAACTCACGATGATCAACAACACCCTGGTCGGCACCTCCCGACCGGGCGGCAACGCGGTGGTGCAGCTGCGCAACGACACCATAAAGACCACGCTGCACGCTAGCAACAACGTGGCCCTCTCCTTCAGCGCCTTCGGGTCGCCGCAGCAGCCGGGCAACTACACCATCGACGGAGCCGGCAACTGGATGACCGCCGGTACCACCGACACCGGGCTTGTCGGCAGCACCTTCGGCAAGGACGCGGGCCTGTCGGGGGGCTACGTGCCGCAGAAGGCCAGCGCGGTCCTGGGCACGGCCAAGGCCGCCACGCCGCTGCCCGCCTTCGAGTACTATCGGGACGAGAGACTCTCGCAAATGGGGCGCGCACGGGCCAGCGTCAAGGACCCGGGCGCCTTCGAGAGCACCACCCAAAGCGTCCCCTTCGGGCCAGAGGGCGGGGGAACGGACGTGCCCGACATGGCCGGCGGCGGATCGACTGATATGGGCGGCGCGCAGCCTGATCTTCCCGGCGGCGGATCGGATGATGGCGGGGGGATGGCGCCTCCTGCCGGCGGCGGATGCGCGGCGGCTGGCGGCGGGAGCGACGCCGGGTGGGGCCTGCTGGTCATCATCATGGCGGCTGTGCTGGCCTCGCGGCGGCACGCCCGGGGTTGATCCAGGTCTTGCGGCGAGGCCCGGCACGGCATGCTATACGCTAGGGGTATGCAGTTTACCGGCCCATGACCTCGCAGCAAGCGTACCTTTCCTACTTGGCGGCCTTCTCGGCGGCGTCCTCGGCGGCCTTGCGCAGGGCGGCGGCGTCCTGGCGCTTCTTCTCGACGGCCTTGAGGCGGGTGGCCACGGCGTCGCGGACGTCCTGGGCCTTCTTGGCGGCGGTGGTCTGGGCCTTGGTCAGGGCTTCGATGGTCTTTTTGTACAGGCCGGCGACCGTGGGGTTGGCCTTCTCGCGCAGGGTCAGCTCCTCGATGGACTTCTTGTGGGCGTTGACCTCGTCCTCGAAGGCCTGGGCCTTGGCCAGCTCGGAGAGGGCGTCGGCGTCGTCCTTGTCGGCCTCCTCCTCGATGCGGGCGGCCTTCTCCAGCTGCTCGTTGATCTGGGCGGACTGGGCCTGGGCCAAAAGCAGCTTGCCCTCTTCCTCGTCGGCCTCGGCCTGGGCGCGGGCGGCGCTGACCTGATCGCGCAGGGCGGAGAGCTTCTTCTCGCAATCCGCGCGCTGCTTCAGGTAGTCAGCGTGCAAGGCATCGGACTTCTTGCGCTTGTCCTTGGCCGACTGGATCTTCTTGGACCCCAGCCTGGCCGCGTCCTTGGCGCTTGGGGCTGCGGCCACGGCGGGAGTCGCGGGCGCCACTGCCCTGGCGGGGGCCGCCAAAAAGAGGCTGCCGGCGATGGCGAAAGACAGAAGGAACGGGGTTCTGCGGTTCATGGACGATACTCCTTTGGATGGGCCCCCCGGAGGCGCCCTCCCTGGGACACTGAGGGGGGCACTGTAGCTACGATACCACGGCGGCGGGCCCGCCGGTCAGTCCTGGTCTTCACCAAAGAAGGCGCCGACCGGAAGTTCCGTGGCGGCGAAGGGTTCGGCGCGAACACGCTCTCCTCGCTGGTCATCCAGCACATCGCCCAGCTCGACCTTGTGATCGTGCCGGGAGAATTCCGGATGGAGGATCTTGGTCGCCGCCTACCGCCGCGTGGTCAGCCGCGCCACTTCGTCCGCCAGCTCTTGCAAGCGCGCCTCCACGTCGGCCAGCGTCTCGGCGAGCGACCGCCCGCCGCCGCCGCCCAGCTCCTCATAGGTCAGCGGAGGCGAGTCGTCCGTCGTGCCCAGCGAGAGCCTGCCGCGCCCGGCCAGCCGATAGCGGTCTCCGCCGAGCGGCACCAGCCGGCACGCTCGGTAGGCGCAGGCCCGGCGGGCCTCTGCCACACCCGCCGCGGGCAGCCCGTCGAACATGCGCCGCAAGAGGGTCATTACGCCGGCATAGCGGAAGCCCGACGGGTCCGACGGCACCGCCAGTGTCTCACCGTCCCCTTCGCAGAGTAGCCAGCCGCTCTCGTCCTCGGAAGAAACGAAGGTAAATTTATCCTCCCACAGGGTCTTCAGGCTTTGGTCCATGTCGCGCAGCGCGCAAGGCCTTGCCGAAAGCCCGATGCCCAGCGAGAGTACCCCCGCCGAGCGTTCTCCCGGCCGCCTCTCGAAGGCACGGTTGACGACCGCCAGAAGCGCGGTTTCCTGCCAGCCCATCCCCGGGTTCCGCGCCTCCTTCTCCGAGCGCGCCGCTCCCTGGCCCGGCGCGAGCGACTCGGCATTGCCGCAGAGCGCCTCCAGCGACTCAATGCGCCCCCGCAGCGTCTCCACTTCTTCTCCAGACCGCGCGCCCGGCGGAAGTCCCGATCCCGGCGGAAGTCCCGATCCCGGCGATAGATCCACCCCTTTCGACGGCCCCGACTGCATTGTCCATTGTGATCCCAGCCGCTCCAGCTCTTGCAGGCGTTGCTCCATCCCTTCGACTCGTGCCCTCAGCTCTTCGTTCACCCGCGTCCCCCCCTCCCGCGCTGGCCGCTCCCCCCGGCCCCGCGGCGCGACCTCCCCTTCCCCCTGATCTTCCTGCGGGTCCTCCCGCCGCCGCAATAGCAGGTAGCGCAACGCGAAGATGAGCACAATGCTCCCGACCAGGATACCGCCAGGCACCCCGTAGCGCCCGTAGGAATCGCCAGACGGCGCGGCCTCTCCTTGTACCAACGATTCATCCGCCCACGGCACCGCTGGCGCTAAGAGGCCCAGCACGCCGACAAGCAGCGGCGCCAAAAGCAGCGCCTGCCTTCTCCTTCGCCTCATCGCCGATCAGCGCCCCCGCGCCTTGCTCGCGGCGTCCGCGTAGGCCTGAAGCAGCACCTCCAGTTCATGGATAAATATGGGTTGCAATATGCCCGACTGATGCAGCCGGTGCTGCACCTTGTCTGGATCCACCTTCAGTTCCCGGTCCTTGCCCAGGCCCCCCAGGTTCAGCTCTTGCAGCGGCCCGCCCGGAGCCACCTCGCGCAGCGCCCATTCCAGGAACCGGTCGATGTACCGTTCCCCGGAAAACCCTCGCTGCACCTTCAGCCCGCGCAGCCGCGACAGTTCCAGCGGCTCGTCCCAGCGTACCTCGCTCTGTCCGTCCCCGAAACCCCGCTCTCCCACCAGCGTCTCTCGCCGCGCGCCGGCCTGCGCCGCGGCCCCCGAGTCACTGGCCTCGGACCCATGGACCAGGAGCCCGCCCACCACCTCTTCCTTGGGCGGCGCCTTCTCCTTGTAGGCGATCGCCGGCCCCATCACCTCGACGCGGCAGCGCGCCGGGTCTGCCCGTCCGCGCAGCAGGTTTTCGCTGAAAAGCCCCTCGCGGAACGCGGCCCCCAAGACCTGCTGCAGCGCCTCCCCGCTGCGCGAGAGCCACGAGAGCAGAGACGATCCGCGCCCGCCGAAATAAAGGAAGAACCGCCGCTCGTCGCTCCCCCCCGGCCCTCCCGGGCCCTCGGCAAGCAGGAGCCGCCGCGCATGTACCCCGCTGTAGAACGCCAGCCCGGAGAAGAGCAGGTACACCAGCCCCCGCGCGTGCACCCATGGCGCCCCGCCATGTGGCGCCAGCGTGCCGCCGAAGAGTTCGCGCACCACCGGGTGCTCCTGGGGGTTGTCCGAAAGCAGCCCCTTGGCCTGGCTGACGATCGCGTTGAACATGATCGTCGGCCGGCTCTCGAAGGCCGGGCGCACTGCCTCGTACGTGTTGTCGATCTGCCCGCTGCAGATGCGAAACAGGGTCTGCGCCAGCCCCGGCAGCCGCACGAACTCCTCGGTCAGATGGTTGCCCGCCAGGTAGAACGAGAGCTGATCGAGCAGCCGGCCCTGCGTCCAGAACCCGATGTCCGACGATCCGCCGCCGACGTCCACCACTATGGAGAGCGCATCCGACCCCACCGGCAGGATGTCCAGCCGCGACTGCGAGAGGTAGCGGCAGGCGGCCTCGGCCTCGGGCAGCGCGCTGGCCGGCTGGACCTTGATGGCCGGGGTGAACGCATCCACCGCCCCCCAGAACGCCGCCATGGCCCCGCGCGCCCCCTCGGGCAGCGACATGGGGAACGACCAGCGGAAGTGCAGCGACCCCACGCCCCGCGCCCGCGCCTCCGCTGCGATGTAACGCAAAAGACCCAGCAGGTACGCCCGCAGCGGCGCCTCTGCATCGGTGCCTCCGGCCTGCCCGCCCCACTTCACGTTCTTCACCGCCCCCTGGCTGATGAGCAGGTCCGGGTAGAAGGTGAACACCGGCGTGTAGCGCCCGTCCCCCTGGCCGCCCAGCGCCTGCGCCGGATTTTCCACCACCAGGGTCACCAGCGGCAGCCGCGGCGCCTCGGTGGGATAGAAGGTCCGCAGGGCCTCCTTGAACTCCTCGCGGGCCTGAGTCAGGCACACCGTGCGCCCCTTCAGCCCCAGCGCCTGCGGCGGCCCGTGGCCCTCGTCCACCAGGATATGGGTGTTCGACGTACCAAAGTCCACCGATACCGTCCACTCGCGATCTTCCCGCACCTTGTCGGGCGCCGGCAGCGCCTCCCGCAGCACCAGCCCCACGGGCACGTCCTTGTGGTACAGGGCGAAGCCGATGGCCGGCACCCGGTGCGACCACGTCCGCTGCCCGGCCCCCGCGCCGCTCGATTCCAGGGCGGTGCCATCGGCGCACAGGGGCCGCACCGAGACCTCCGGCCCGTCGCCGTGATACAGGGTCATGTTCCCGGTGAAATCGGTGCTGTAGAAGTCCGGCCACAGGGCGAGCACCGGGGTGCTCATCTTGAAGGTGTCCACCCCGCGCCGGTAGCGCCGCTCCACCGAGAGCGGTGCCTCCCCGTACAAAGGCAGCCGCAGCTTCACGTAGATGTCCTGTCGATCCACGGTGATCATCAGCAGGTCGGGGCGGGCGAAAAGGTCCTCGAAGCGGAAGTAGCGCAGCAGCGCCGGGGTCAGCGGCAGCGCGAACTCCGCCGGGCCGCGGCTCGGGTTCCAGGCGCGGTCCGACAGGGAAATCTCGGCCAGGCGCCGCGGCAGGAACACGTCCTCCGGGATGATGTAAGGCATGGGCACCGCCCGCCCCGTGCGGCTGACCCAGCCGGCCTTCCCCTCGGGGGGCATCCGCCCGATGTCCAGGTCCTGGTAAAGCAGGCTTTGATACACCCGCCGCGTCGGCGCCATCCCCGCCCGGGGAATCAGCAGCGTCGGCTCCCCCTGCGGGGCGGCCAGGAGCAGCGTGCTCTGCGGCCCCGAGGGATTCTTGTACGATACCGAGCGCAGGAACGCCCGATAAGGCCATACGTCGATGCGCGGCGGGCCCAGGTCCTGCGCCGCCTGGATGTGCCCCTCGCGGAAGGGCAAAAGCTCTTTGCGCAGGACCAGAAGCTCACGCTTGATCGCCGCCGCGCGATCGTCCATCCGCCGCTCGAAGCCCCAGGGTTCCTCCAGCAGCCGATCCAGATAATGGGCGAAAAGGGTCAACTCGACATGCACCCCGGCCACTTTGCGGTAGTGCTCCAGCGGGTCGATCAGCAGTCCCTGTGCGTCACGGAAGGGCACGCTTGGCGGGCAGGCATACTGGGCAGCAGTGTACACCACCGTCCAGGGCGACGTCGCCCCCAAAAGCGCCCCATCGCAGTAGATCAGCCAGAAGGTGTCCCAGTCGGCGGCGGGCCGCGGAAGCTGGTTGCGCAACACCGTGGCCAGGTTATAGTCGGCGGCGTCGGCGCTGGGGCGTTTGGGCACCTCGTAGGGCAAAAGGCCGATGGACAGGTCCAGGTAGTCCGCCAGAGCGAACACCCCCAGCATCCCCCGCCACTGCCGCGAAAGTGTATCGTGCAGCGGGTGCTCCTTTAGGGAGAGCGCCTGCACGAACTGGATCGGCCGGGCGTAGGCCGAGGGGACGCTGCTGACCGTGTGGGCATCCATTACCTGCCCCTCCACCAGGATGTCGGCGGCGAATTGGGCCAAAAAGTCCCCCTTGGGGGCGTCGCTGGCCCAGGTCCCCGGCTGCGGCACCGGCAAGCGGCGACTCTTTTTGACCAGCGCATTCAGAAAGAAGCGGTCGACAGCCATCAGCGGTTGATCCGGTTCATGAACCGGCCTGGCGGTTCATGTACCGCTCGGCTGCGCTGGTCAAAAGCGAGAGATAGGCCGCGGCACCGCCCGCCCCCAGGGGCCGCCCGGCCTCGATCATGTCGTTGAAGAAGGCGTCCATGCTGTCTTTTACCCGGTAGATCCCGCGATCCGGCCAGAGCAGATTGTGCAGCCGGCGCAGGTCGGCCTGCCGCCGTTCCGCGCCCACGCCGCCGGGGCCCTCCTTGGGCGGAATGGCCTCCTTGTTGAACAGGCGCACCTGCCGGCTTTCCAGCATCTGCCCCCAGAACGGCAGGTGGTAGTTGTCAAAAAAGTCCGTGAGGCGCTCCATCACCTCCTGCTCTTTCGACGAGCCCAGCGACCCCTCGCCGGTTTGCCCGTGGAAGTAGCGGAAATACCACGGCAGCACATAGGGGCGGGCGCGCAGCCGGTCCCCGCACAGGAGGTCTTTATAAAACCCCACGTGGACCACCCCCGACAGGAAAAGCCGCCAAAGCGATCGCTTCACTACCTTGCGGTCCAGGTGCCGCAACGGAAGGTCCGCCCAGTCGAGGAGATTCTCCTCCACGGTGGGGTCCACGTCGCGGCGCGGGCCGGCGTAATAGCACGGGTTGCCGCGGTCTGTTGGCGGAGACAGGAAGAACTCCACCCCGCAGAGCGCCGCCAGCAGGTCGACGAAGTGCGCCGGGTTGCGCTGGTCCGCGCCCCCCGCGGCGTAAGGCATGTCCCGCGCCGGGCCGCTGTCGCCGATCCAGTACATGGCGTCAAAATCCCAATCCTTGTTCTCGCGCAGGTGCTGGTAGAACGACGTCGCCGCCTTGGTGGCCAGGGCGAAGTCCTCGGCGCGGGCGGCCAGCTCCGGGTTGTCCTTGCCCACGGGCTTGAACTTGAAGTAAGGAACCAGTGCCGCCACGCCGATCTTGAGCTGCCCGGGGTTGCGCTCGGGGACGCTGCGCAAGAAGCGCGAGATCGGGTGGATCGCCGAGGCCCCTGTACCGCCGAAGACCGAGGCGGCGAGGAACACTCGCGCACCGGGGCCGTCCAGGTCGCCGCGGAGCCTGGCGGTCAGCTCGTCCCACGGGGGATCGCCCGCGGCCTGCGACACCAGCGCCATGGCGGCGGCACCGATGGCGGTGTGGCCGCGAAAGCCCTGATCCAGGTTCAGTTCTCGCTCG
>JBBRLA010000287.1:0-10009 GCA_038231615.1 Polyangia bacterium
GCGTTCAGATCATAGGTGATCTCGCGGAAGCTGGGCTTGGCCGAGGGCCGGGACAGTTCGGCGCGGACGCGCACCTGGCCGCCTTCGGTGGGTAGCTTCTCCGCCGGGACCACGAAAAGCAGGGTCCGCGTCCCGGCAGAGAGCAGCCGCACGTCGCGGACCTGCTGGTAGGTGGTCTTCTTCGCCTGGAACACCGAAAAGGTCAGGCTGTGGGCCTTGGGTGTGCCCTTGGCTGGCACCGTCACCTTCACTTTGCACAGCAAATCCATGTCCTCCCCGGCTGTATGGCTGGGCCGCAGCGGGGCCATCCCGGCCTCGTCGTTCAACTCGCCGCACTCCATCGAGGTCAGCTCGTAGACCGCCGGAGACGCCTCGCGCCCTGTCTCCTGGGCGAGGGCCGGGACGGGTCCCATGACGAGCCCCAGGACAGGAATGACGAGACATCCAAGAATCAAGCTTCTCATGCTACGCATCCCTCTCTTTATACTCGGTATGAAGGTCAGGTCGAAGTTTTGGCTACTGGGGAAGCGGGTAGCGCGAGAGCAGGTCGGCGGAAAGGCCCCCCGCCGCGATCACCTGCCGGTAGATGTCCACCGCCTCCCGGGGGGTGCGGGTCTTTTTGCTGTCCGGCTCCAGTTGGTAGAGGCCGAAACGCATCGACATGCCGTGGTTCCACTCGTAGTTGTCCACCAGCGTCCAGTAGAAGTACCCCTCCACGCGGGCGCCATCGGTGATGGCCCGCTGAAGCTGGGTCAGGTGCTGCACCAGATAGTGCGGAGCGGCGGCATGGTCCTGGTCCGAGGACCCGTTCTCGGTAATGAGCGCCGGCACCCCATAGCTCCGGGCAAACATGACCACGTCGTAGAGGCCCTGGGGGTATTCGGTCCACAGGGTCAGGGTCAGTGGGTTGAAGCGGGTCCTTTGCGAAAGCTGGGGCAGGAAAGGCCCCGACGTCCCGTCGACGATGGCCCGGGTATAGTAGTTGATCCCCAGGTAGTCCATGCGCCCGGCCAGGTCGTCACGGTGGGTGATCTGCCCGTTCAGGTTTGCGTCCAGGTCGCCGCGGATGGTCGCGTTCAGGAAGAACTCATTGTAGATGTAGAACAGGTCCCTGGCGCCCTGCACGTCCTTTGGGTTCTCCGGGTCGCGGGGAGTGGCCGGGGTCAGGTTGTAGACCAGGCCCACCCGGGCGGCGGTGCCGGTGCCGGCGTCTACGGTGTCGTTGTGCTTGATGGCGTCGTACATCCTGGCGTGGGCGTCGATCATCGAAAGGGCCGCGGTGATGCCGAGGAAACGGTTGTGGCCCTGGCCGTCGGGCGTGGGGTCCTGCACCAGGCTCACGGATGGGGGGTTGGTGCGGTCGGCAGTGGGAAAGATGTAGCCCGGGATGACCACGGCGAAGGGTTCGTTCAGGGTGGCCCACAGGTCCACCTGGCCGCCGAACTCTTTGGCCGCGAAGCCGGCGTACTTGGCGATCTCGGGGACGACGTCCTTGCCCAGCCAGCCATTGGCCTTGCAGTGGAGCACGTCCTTGTGGCAGCCCACGGCGTCGTGGATCCACGAGGGCAGAGTGTAGTGGTGCAAGGTGACCAGAGGCAAAAGGTGACGCTGGGAAAGGGCGGCGAAGACTGCGTGGTAATGGGCCAGGGCCTTTGGGTCGGCCAGGTTCTTCAGTGCCTCATAACCCTCGACGCCCACGGTGGAGGTGGGGAAGATTCGCGACCACTCCAGACTCAGGCGGACGGCGTTGCCGCCAAGCTGGTCCTTGACCAGATCGAAGTCCTCGGCGAAGAGTTCATAACTCCCCGGGGCGTGCTGCAGCGGCTCGCCGGTGACGAAGGTGCTGGGGTCGTTCTTGATCTCCTTCGAGGTGACGAAGTCATACCAGTCGCTGTGGCTGTCGATGCACTCGGCGTCGGGGACGGTGGGACAACCGGGGTCATTCTGGAAGCCGGCGGTGGCCACGCCGTAGTAGAAGCCGGCGGGGAAGGGCGCATCGCCGCCGCCGCACCCAATAAAGGTGGCGGCCAGGCTGGCCAGGAGGAAACGTACGGAAAAGGCGGGAAGCGGGGTGGGGCAGCGCATGGGCGCGTATCTTACCTCGATTGGCTGCCGCGCCGCTCCTCTCGTTCGTCCAGGTAGGACAGGAAGAGCTGGCGGCGGTGCCGCGCCTCGCCGAGCAGCGCCTCGAAGGCGTCTTCGCCCAGCTCGCCGCGGAGGGCCTCGATCTGCCGGTCGCACAAGTCGGCGGCGCCGTCCATCCGACGACACCGCAGGGTCGCCGCGGCATGGATCAGTACGCTGTAGGCCTCGCACGGGTCGCCCGCGATGCGCAGGGCCGCGGCGGTGACGCCGGTCAGCAGAAGGAACCAGCCGGCGCTGTAGTGGCGCCCCTGAAGGAAGCGCAGGATGTCCCGGATCTCGACCCGCGCCGGCAGGGAGAAGGGCGCAGTGCCGCTGAGGAGCGCCATCATGCGGAAGAGCCGCGCGACGGTGCCGTGCCCGGCGGGGGGCTGCCCCGCATGGCGCAACAGGAATTCGTCGAGGAGGGCAATGCCGTATCGCCGGTTACAGCCCAGCATCACCCCGCAGAGCAGGAGGCGGGTGGTCTGCTCCTCCGCCTGCAGGTCGGCGGCCTCGCGAACTGCCGCCTGGAGGTGACCGACAGCCAGGTCCGACCGTCCCACCGCCAGCTCGATACCGCCCACGATGGCCCGCACGGTACACAGGAGCGCAGCCGGCGCCGTTCCCTCCTGGATCACCTGTTCCAGCTGGAGTCTTGCCGCGCCCACGTCGCCCACCATGAGGAGCGCCTCGCCCAGGGCCAGCCCGGCGTAGCCCCGGGCGGTGATCGCCTCCATGCCCGGGTCGGCGCCGACCTTCTGCCGGGTCTCGTTGAGGGCGTGCATCGCCACCACCGCCCGCTCCGGGTCCTGCTCGGCGTCACCGCAGGCGCGGTACAGGCGGGCCACGGAGTCTACCAGCAGTACCGAGGGGGAGACCGGCCCCGGCTTCTGGGCCAAAAGCTCGTCGGCCCGCTTGTAGTCACCGCGCCCCATGGCGGCCATGGCGGCGAAGGCCCGGGTGCCGGCGGTGATGTCCGCCGACTTGCCGGCGATCACCGCCCCCTGTCCAAGCTGGCTGATCCGGTTGACCCAGCCCGCCGTCACGCCCTCGACCCAACATCGCCGCAGCCACTGCTCCGGGCCGTCGCTTTCGTGGGGCGTGATGGCCGACTGCGGCTGCGGCTGCATCGCCGGTTGCAGATGGGGGGGCCCGGAAGGGTGCGGGGGGCCTGATGGAAGTTGCGATGACAGGCTCATGATTTCCTCGAAGGCAGAAACCGATGAGGCAGGTCCGGTCCCGGATCTGCAGTTTCATAGGTTGCGCACTTACTATGCAATTTGTCGGCTGCCCCGGCAAGTTTGTTACGTCTTCGGCCGCGAAATATGGGCCGGTGATCCGGGATCGAGTTGCGGGTATGCTCGGCGTCACTATGGAACATGCCCTGCGTACACCGGTGGACCTGCGAAGCGATACAGTGACAAAACCAACCGCCGCCATGAGGCAGGCGATGGCCCAGGCCGACGTCGGAGACGACGGGTATGGCGAGGACCCCACCGTGAACCGGCTTCAGCAGGAAGTGGCGGCACGGCTGGGGAAGCCGGCCGGGCTCTTCGTGCCCTCGGGGGTGATGGCCAACCAGGTGGCGCTGCGGGTGCATTGCCATCACGGGGACGACGTGCTCATCGGGGAGGAGGCCCACAACCAGTGGCACGAGAATGGGGCGGCGGCGGCGCTGGCGGGGGTGCAGATCTCGGTGCTGGGGCAGGGCGGGCTCTTCCGGGGGGCGGACGTGGAGGCGGCGTTCAAGCCCGACAACCAGCTGTACCCGCCGACCCGGCTGCTTTGCGTGGAGAACACCCACAACCGCGGTGGCGGGCGGGTGTGGCCGCTCGGGCAGATCGAGGAGGTCTGCGCCGCCGGGCGAAAGCTGGGCCTTGCGCTTCATCTGGACGGGGCACGGCTGTGGAATGCCGAGGTACAGAGCGGCATTTCGGCGGCGACGCTGGCCGCGCCCTTCGACACGGTGTCGGTGTGCCTGTCCAAGGGGCTGGGTGCGCCGGTGGGCTCGGTGCTTGTGGGGTCCAAGGAGGCGATCCACCGGGCGCGGCGCTATCGGCAGATGTACGGCGGCGGCATGCGGCAGGCGGGGGTGCTGGCGGCGGCGGGGCTGTATGCGCTGGCGAACCATGTGACGCGCCTGGCGGAGGACCACGAGCATGCCCGGTTGATCGGCGAGCGCCTGTCCCGTCTGCCCCACGTGCGTCTGGTGGCCGAGGTGGAGACCAACATCGTGGTGTTCGACGTGCTGGAACCTTTGCCCATGGCACAGGTGGTGGCGGCCCGGCTGCGGGAGCGGGGGGTGTTGATGAACGCCTTTGGCAAGCGCCGGCTGCGGGCGGTGACCCACCTGGACGTCAACCAAGCGGGCTGCGAGCAAGCCTGCGACGTGCTGGCCGAGCTTTTGGGGCAGGCCCCGTGAATCGGGTGGCCTTGCGGGCGCATGGGGTTTTGCTGTCCGGCCTGCTTTGGGCCTGCTCGTCAGCGCCGCTGCCGGCCGACCTGTCCCGGGGGCAGCAACTGGAGGCGCAACGGCGGGATGACGAGGCCCTGGTTGCCTACCGCACCGGCAGGGAGGGCTGCCGCTACGCCGGGGCGCGGGCCCGGGACGACTGCGGCCTGCTTGCCTTCCGTGAAGGGCAGGTACTGGAGCGGCTGGGGCGGATCGAGGAGGCCAAGGCGGCCTTCCTGCGTACCCGTGAGCTGACGGTGGATGGGCGCCTGGCGGGA
The DNA here is from genome assembly GCA_038231615.1 of Polyangia bacterium. GTDB lineage: Bacteria > Myxococcota_A > Polyangia > Palsa-1104 > JAEUJZ01 > JBBRLA01. Next base: position 4,855 of record JBBRLA010000287.1, read on the forward strand.
CGGGCGCTGGTGCGCGCGGCGCTGCTTTGCGCGGAGCAACTGAAGCAAAAAGACCAGGCGCTGGCCCTGTGCCGGCTGGTGATCGGGCGCTGGCCGGACGAGGTCCCGGCGGAGGACGCGCTGCGCCTGCTGTGCCAGGTGCAGGGGGACGACCCCGGCCTGCCGGCGGAGCTGGATCGGATCGCCAGCGACCTGCGAGACCACGAGGTCAGCGGCTTTGCGCTGCTCTACCGGGCGGAGCGAGCGGAGCGGGATGGGCAGTCCCAGGTGGCGGTGGATCGCTACGACGAGCTGTGGCGGCGCTTCCCGCGGGGCCCGCTGCGGGATGACGCCGCGTACAAGGCGGCGCTGCTCCTGCGCAAGCTTTTGCGGCCCGAGCAGGCGGCGGAGCACCTGGTGCGGCTGGAGAAGACTTTTCGTTCGTCCCTTGTGGTGGGGCATTACAAAACCCTTCTTTTGGACGACGCGGCCCTGCTTCTGGGGCAGATCTACCTGAGCGACCTGCACCGTTTTGACCAGGCGATCCAGGCGCTCAAGGGCTTACTGAAGCGGCAACCGAACTCGCTTTTGTGCGACGACGCCCTGTATCTGATGGCGCAGGCGGCGCTCGGGCGGCACGCCTTGCCGCTGCCCGGCGACCGCGCCGAGGCGTGCGGCTACCTGCGGCAGCTTCGAGAACGCTACCCCGACGGCAACATGGTCCGCAGAGCGGCCCGGGACGAGGAACGCCTGGGCTGCCGCGGCAAGTAGCCGGACACGGGCCGTGCACCTCTTGCGCACTTCGTTTTCCGTCGGAGAAAGTGCTTCCGTTGGCCTTCCAGAACGTGGTAGGGAGCAAGCACCAGAGTATGGAGGCCGTCGATGAAGGAAAGAGTGTTACGTTGGTTGCGCTGCCCGCAGTGCCGGGGCGAGCTGACCCTCAAAGTCAGCGAGAGGACTACCGAGGAGGTGATGGAGGGGGCGCTGCTTTCCTCCTGCGGGGCGAGCTATTTTATCGTGAAGGGCGTCCCGCGCTTCGTGCGCAGCGATGAGGGCGTCGAGAACTTCAGCTACGAGTGGCTGCGCCACCGCACCACGCAGCTTGACACGTCGGTACGCAAGGAGTCCGAGGAGACCTTTTTCACCCGCTCGGGCCTGACCCGGGAGGACCTGTCCGGCAAGCTGGTACTCGACGTGGGCGTCGGCACCGGCCGTTATGCCGACGTGGCCGAGCAATCCAACGCCGAGGTCATCGGCGTGGACCTGTCCTACGCCGTGGACAGCGCCTTCGCCAACGTCGGGCGGCGGCCGCGGGTACACATCGTACAGGCGGACCTGTTCCACCTGCCCTTTTTACCGTTCACCTTCGATGCTGCCTACAGCATCGGGGTGCTGCACCATACCCCCGACTGCCAGGCCGCCTTTCGGGCCACCGCGGCCATGGTCAAGGGGGGCGGCAAGCTTGGGGTGTGGCTGTACCACGGCTACCGGGAGCACCCGAACTCCATCCGCTTCTATCGCGGGCTGGCGCAGAAGCTGCCGCTGCCGCTCCTGTACCTGCTCTCGCATGGGGCGGTGCCAGGGTATTACTTCCACAAGATCCCGGTGCTGCGGGGCCTCCTGACGCAGCTTCTGCCCACGGTGTCTCACCACCCCGACTGGCGCTGGCGGGTGCTCGACACCTTCGATTGGTACTCCCCCAAGTACCAGTCGACGCACACCTACGATCAGGTCTTTGACTGGTTCCGGCGCCTCGACTTCGAGGACATTCGGCCGCTGCGGGACGCGGTCTCCCTGGTGGGTACCCGGCGCCACACCGCACCCCAGCGCACCACCGAGAAGCGCAACGGCAAGGACCCCCACCCGGTCGCGCAGTCGTAGAAGCCGGCTATTCCGCGTCTTCTGCCGGCTGTTCCTCGGGCACCTCGTCCGGCTCGGGGGCAGCCTGGCAGGAGAGCGTCGGAATCCCGTAGATCCCCGCCCCGTAGTGCGGCGAGAGGGACGTCTTTTTGTGCCCCGAAAGGTCGTACAGGTTCACCGTGCCCTTGGGCCCGATGCCGTTCTCATACACCAGCAGGTTGTCGTCCAGCCACTGCGTCTCGAACTTGCTGATGCCGCTGTCGATGCGCTGGGCGCTCTTTTTGTCCAGATCATAGACGAAGAGTTCGTTCTTGCTCTTGTCACCCGAAAGGACCTTACAGGCGTCCAGCTTGCCCGCGTAGGTGATGCGCTTGCGCGAGGGCGAAAAGTCCAGCGACGAGTCCGAAAGTTCGCGCGCCGAGGTGACCGTCCCGCCCCCCTCCAGCCCGAAGCTCTTCTTGTCCACCGACAGCGTCACCCCCTGCGGGCTGCCCTTGCCCGAGTTCCACACCTGCTGGACCTGGGCCCAGGTCCGCTCCCCTTGCAGGGCCACGTCGCTCTTGGTCATCCCCGTGTGGGCCGTGTCGATGACGAAGGTGCCGCCGTCCGCCCCCGGGGTGATCTCGGTCTGCCAGGCAGGGACCCTGCCGGCGTCGCCGAAACCAATCGACACCTCGAAGAAGGTGCCGACGATCTTGAACGGGCCCACCGTCTCCAGGGTGGCCAGGTCCACGTAGCCCCCCTGGGGATCGACGAAGACGTCCCCCCCGTCGGTCTTGCGCTGCCTGGTGGCGGCGACGAAGGCCAGCATCTTGCCGTCCTGGGAGCGCAGGGCGGCGAAGACATGCCCGTCGGTGGCGGTCAGGCGCCGGTAGCGCCCGGTGGCGGGGTCGTGGTGGTAGACCTCCTGGGAAAGGTCCAGCTTGATGTCCGTCTTGTCGGTGGCGGTCTTGGCCGGGCGGTTGCGGGCGACGAAGACGAACCCGTTGCCCAAGCCCTGGGCGTAGGCCGCCTTGTAGCGCCCCTCGGCCTCCTTGTAGGCCGCCCACTCCGGGGCGTCCCGCAGGGCCTTCCACTCCTTGGGCTTGTCGGCGCGGCCGGCGTAGGCCACGAAGTCCCGGGAAAGGACCTGCTCCAGCTCCTTCTCGCCCTCGGGGACCTTGCCCGACATCACCAGCGCCCGGGCGAGCTGAAAGCGGCTGGCGGTGGAGTCCGGGGCGGCGGCGGCGACCTCGGCGAAGGCGGCGGCGGCCTCGTCGTACTTCTTGGCCCGCAGCGCCTTGTACCCGCGGTCCAGGGCCTTGCCCGCGGGACCGCCCAGGCGGGCAAAGGGATCCGCCATGCCCACGGGGGCCAGCGGGAGGGTCTTGTCGCCAACGCCGCCCTTGCCCGCCTCTGTGCCGCCGGTGGGCGAGGGGGGGACCGGCTTCTTGCAGCCGGCGGCGGGTAGCAACAAAAGCAAGGACAGGCACGAGCCCGAGAGGCGGGCCTTGGTGGTGAGCGTCAGCATGACTCCCTCGTGGAAAATGGATGGCCTGGTTTCCCAAGGATAGGAGGCGGACGCGGCGGGCGTCAAGCGGTCGGATGCTTCATCCTCAGAAGATCGCGACCGATTGTGCCAAGTCTCCGGCGGACGCTACATTTTCGCTTTACATGGAAAAAGCCGTCGTGTTACTAAGCCTGCCTCTCGCTTCGGGTGTATAGCTCAGTTGGTTAGAGCGCAGCCCTGATAAGGCTGAGGTCCCTGGTTCGAATCCAGGTACACCCACTGTTACGGGACGCGAGAGCCTGCTAGTTTCAACCCCATGAACTGGCTGAAGATCAACGATGCGCTGAAGGCGCCGGTCGGCACCGCCCTGACGATCAAAGGCTGGGTGCGCACCAGGCGCGACTCCAAGGCCGACGGGGGCCTGTCCTTCGTGGCGGTCAACGACGGGACCTGCTTCGCCCCGGTGCAGGTGGTGGCCCGGGCCACCTTGCCCGACTACGCCGACGTGCAGCGCCTCTCCGCCGGCTGCTCCGTCGAGGTGGACGGCACCCTGGTGCAAAGCCAGGGCAAGGGCCAGGTGGTGGAGATCGAGGCCACCGCCGTCCGCGTCGTCGGCTGGGTGGACGACCCCGAGACCTACCCCATCAGCCAGAAGAAGCACAGCTACGAGTACCTCCGCGAGGTGGCCCACCTGCGGGTGCGCACCAACACCTTCGGCGCCATCGCCCGGGTGCGCCACACCCTGGCCATGGCCGTCCACCGGTTCATGGACCAGCGGGGCTACTTCTACGTCCACACCCCGATCATCACAGCCAGCGACTGCGAGGGGGCGGGCCAGATGTTCCGAGTGTCCACGCTGGATCTGCTGAACCTGCCCCGGGGCCAGGGGCAGCAAACCAATTTCGACCAGGACTTCTTCGGCAAAGAGGCGCACCTGACCGTTTCGGGGCAGTTGAACGTCGAGACCTACGCCTGCGCCCTGTCCCGGGTCTACACTTTCGGGCCCACCTTCCGGGCGGAGAACAGCAACACCAGCCGCCACCTCTCCGAATTCTGGATGATCGAGCCCGAGACCGCCTTCTGCGATCTCCAGGGCAACGCCGCCCTGGCCGAGGACATGATCAAGCACCTGGTGCAGGCGGTCCTTTCCGAGCGGCCGGACGACATGGCCTTCTTTGAGGAGCGCGTCGAGAAGGGCGTCACCGCCCGCCTGCACGAAGTGCTGGACAAGCCCTTCCGCCACGTCGACTACACCGATGCCATCGGTATCCTGTCGAAAAGCGGGCGCAGCTTCGAATTTCCGGTGTCCTGGGGCATGGACCTGCAAAGCGAGCATGAGCGTTACCTCACCGAGGAGCATTTCAAACAGCCCGTGATCCTCATGAACTACCCCAAGGCAATCAAGGCATTTTACATGCGGGTGAACGACGATCACCCGCCCGAGGGCGAGACCGTGGCGGCGATGGACGTCCTGGTGCCCAAGATCGGCGAGATCATCGGCGGCAGCCAGCGGGAAGAACGACTGTCCCGACTGGATGCCCGGATGGCCGAGATGCACCTCGACCCCAAGGCCTACTGGTGGTACCGCGACCTGCGGCGCTACGGCAGCGTGCCCCACGCCGGCTTCGGCATCGGCTTCGAGCGGCTGATCCAGTTCTGCACCGGCATGCAGAACATCCGCGACGTTATTCCCTTCCCCCGGGCACCGCGTCAAGCCGATTTCTAAACAGAAGCACCTGGACCGGGCAGATTTTGGCGTACCTCTCCCCCATGTCCTCGCATTCGCGAGGCCATGGGAGGTGCCCCCACGCTTCCTCGGTCACGACC
>JBBRLA010000288.1:0-9978 GCA_038231615.1 Polyangia bacterium
CTGGGGCCGTCCCTGACCGGATACGGCTGCGCCGGGCTCAACGCCACCGCCTACGGGCTGATCATGCAGGAGCTGGAGCGCGGCGACTCGGGGGTGCGCTCCTTCGCCTCGGTACAGGGGTCACTGGTGATGTACCCCATCCACGCCTTCGGCTCGGATGAGCAGAAGCAGCGCTACCTGCCCGGGATGGCCGAGGGCCAGATCATCGGCTGCTTCGGCCTGACCGAGCCGGACTTCGGCAGCAACCCCGGGGACCTGCGCACCACCGCCGAGAAGCACGGCGAAAAGTGGGTGCTCCAGGGCGAGAAGCGCTGGATCACCAGCGGCGGCCTGGCCGACGTGGCCCTGGTGTGGGCGCGCACCCGCCCGGACCAGGGCATCCGCGGTTTCCTGGTCGAGCGCGGCACCCAGGGCTTCTCGACCCGCGACATCGAAGGAAAATTCTCCCTGCGGGCGTCGGTGACCTCGGAGCTGATATTCGAGGACTGCGCGGTCCCGGAAAGCGCCATGCTGCCCGGGGTGAAGGGGCTGCGCGGGCCGCTCTCGTGCCTGAACCAGGCGCGCTTCGGCATCTGCTTCGGGGCCCTGGGTGCGGCCATGGCGTGCTACGACGAGGCGCTTTCCTACACCAAGGACCGCGCCCAATGGAAGCGCCCCCTGGCCGGTCACCAGCTCGTGCAACTGAAGCTGGTGGACATGCTGGAGGAGATCACCAAGGGGCAGCTTCTGGCCTGGCGCCTGGGGCGCTTGAAGGAGAGCGGCAAGCTGCGGCCACAACAGGTCTCGCTGGCCAAGCGCAACAACGTGCGCATCGCCCTGGCCTGCGCGCGGAACGCCCGGGACCTCCTGGGGGCCAACGGTGTCACCGACGAATACCAGGCGGGCCGTCACATGTGCAACCTGGAATCCGTCTTCACCTATGAGGGCACGGATCACATCCACACCCTGATCGTCGGCGAGGACATCACCGGCCTGCCGGCCTTCGAATGAGCGGCCCGGCACGCACGGCCCTGGTCCTTTCGGGGGGCGGCGCTCGCGGCGCCTACGAGGTCGGGGTGATCAGCTACCTGCGTGAGGAACTGCCCAGGCGGCTGGGCTTCTCGCCCCACTTCGACATCATCTGCGGCACCTCGGTGGGGGCGGTGAACGCCGCCTTCATGGCATCCAGCGCCCACGCTCTGGATACCCAGGGCAGTCGCCTGGCTCGGCACTGGCGGGACCTGCACGTGGACCGGGTGTTCGACCTTTCCGCCGGGGAGCTGATGCGCGCCATCCGGCTGCTCCTTGGGGGTGCGCCGCCGCCGTCGCGGCCGGGGGAGCTGCGCCGGGGCGGGCTGCTCAACTCGGGCGGCCTGGAGCGCATGGTGATCCGCTCGGTCGCCTGGGACAAGATCTCCAAGAACATCGCCGCCGGGTATCTGTCCGCCTTATCCGTGTCGGCGACCCACGTGGCCACCGGCAAGACCGTGGTGTTCGTCGAACGGCACGGCGGCGGCCTGCCTCCCTGGAGCCGCGACCCCTTCGTTCAGGCGCAGGCCGGGCAGATCGGTCCATTGCACGTGCTGGCCTCCGCCGCCATCCCGGTGCTCTTCCCCGCGGTGTCGGTGAACGACGCCTTCTACTGTGACGGCGGGTTGCGCCAGAACACGCCCATCTCGCCGGCCCTGCGCCTGGGGGCGGATCGGGTCCTGGTGATTTCGTTGCGTCACCTGGAGACGAAGCAGGAAGATCGTGCCCTTTCGGTGGAGCACGAGGACGCCTACCCCAGCCCGTGGTTCCTCTTCGGCAAGTCCCTGAACGCGCTGCTCCTAGACCACACCGACTACGACATTGTGCGCCTGGAGCGTCTGAACGCGATCATCTCCGGTGGCGTGGCGGCCTATGGGCCGGGCTTCGTCGGGGAGCTGGACCGGGTGCTGACGCCGCTGCGCGGGCAGGGGCTGCGCTACGTGCAGCCCTTGATGATCCGCCCGTCGGAGGACATCGGGGTCCTGGCCGGCAACTTCGCCCGCGGGCCGCACATCGCCGCCTTGGGCGGCCTTTCGGGCAGGATGCTGCGCTATCTGTCCGAGTCCTCATACACCCGCGAGGCGGACCTTTTGTCCTATGTGCTCTTCGACGGGAACTTCGCCGCCGAACTGATGGAACTGGGCAAGCGCGACGCGCGGGCCCGGGAGGACGAACTGGTCGCCTTCTTCACCGAGGCGCGAGCGGCAGGGTCAATCCCTGGCCCTGGCCCCGGGGATGATGAAGAAAGAAGTAAAGCGTCAGGCTGAAGCCGATGACGGACACCAGGGCGCGGATGACTTTTGGGGACTGCTTGCGGGCCAGGATCGGCCCGGCGTAGCCGCCCAAAAGGGCCCCCACCGTGAGCACCCCCGCCTGCGGCCACTCGACCACCCCGGCGGCGACGAAGCACAGGACCGCCACCCCGTTGATGCACACCGCCAGCAGCACCTTCAGGGCGTTCATCTCGTGGATGTCTTCCATGCCCAGGAGCGCCAGCATCGCCAGCATCAGGATGCCCATGCCCCCGCCGAAGAACCCGCCATAGATGGCGATGAGCACCTGAAGGGACAAAGGGAAGATTCCGGTTGCGGGAAAGGACCGAGCAGGGCGGTCGCGGCGCAGCCAGGCGGTCAGGCGCCCGCCGAAGGTGAAGAGTAGGGTCGCCAGCAGCAGCAGGTAGGGCACCAGGCGCATGAACGTCGCCTGCGGGGTGCCCAAAAGCAGCACCGCGCCCAGCACACCGCCGAGCATGCTCAGCCCCACCAGCCAGAGCGTGCGGCGCCCGCCGGGCAGGCGGTCCCGGTAGGCCCCGACGCTGGCCAGGGTGCCGACCCACATGGCCACGGTGTTGGTGGCGTTGGCCTGGATGGGCGCCATGCCGGTGAAGAGCAGCGTGGGGAACACCAGGAAGCTGCCGCCCCCGGCAATCGAATTCAGCGCCCCCCCGAAAAGGGCGGAGACAAAGAGGGCGGTGGCGGTCGGGAGTGTCATGGGGGGCAAGATGATATCTATCTATCGTCGTCTAGTTGTCTAGTTGTCTAGTTGTCTAGTTTACCACCCGTCGTGCGGGTTGCCAGCGCCTTCCGCTCCTTCGGGCTGGGCCTTGGGCAGCTCGAACCACACGCAGCACTTATTCGCCTGGCTGGTGTGCAGCCCGACACGGCCCCCGTGCGCCTCGCTCAGGCGCTTCATCGTGGACAGGCCGAGGCCGATGCTGCCCTGCGATGAGCCCGCCGCGCGCACGTAGGGCTGGAACACCGCCTGCTCCATCCCCGGCGCCACGCCCGGCCCGGTGTCCTCCACGTCCATGCGGATGGACTTGCCGATGTCGATCATCCGCACCTCCACCTTGCGTACCTCCGCGTCCCCCATGTACTTGAGTGAGTTGCGCAGGGGGTTGGAAAGAAGGCTGGTCAGGACCCCCGGGCTGCAACGCACCTTTACCGATTCGAAGGGTTTAAGCGTAAGTTCCACCCGCTTCTCTTCCGCCTCGCCGCGTAGCATGTCGACCACCTCTTCGGCCACGACGCGGAGGTCGGCGTGCGCTCCCGGCTCCGGCTGGGCCCCGGCGCGTGCGAACGCCAGTAGGCCATTGACGGTCTGCTGGATGCGCGACAGGCATGCCCGCCCGCGATCGAAGAGCACGCGCGGGCTTCCCTCAAGCTGCATCCGCTCGTCGACGAACTGCATGGCGATCGAGATCCCCGAAAGCGGGCTCAGCACGTCATGGGCGACCCGGCCGGCAAAGAGGCCCAGCTCCTCGGCGCGGACGGTCATCTGGGCGGTCTGCTTGCGCTGGTTGTCCTTCTCCGCTTCCAGCTCTCTCACCGTGCGTCGCAGCATCCACGCCGCCAGCCCGAGCGCCAGGATCGAAAGGCCGATGCACAGTGCGTTGATCATCATGGCGGCCCGGCGGACCTTGAGGATGGCCAGCCCGAGCTGCGCCCCTTTCGTGGCCTGAAGCTCCACCAGGCGCCGCAGCGCATCATCCGTCAGGTCGCACTGCCGGCGCACGTCGGTGATGGCGTCGTCCCCCGAATCGGGTTTCGAAAGGGCCAGCCGGATCGCATCGTCCAGGCCGCGCAGCCCGCCTGACACCGACTGAAAGAGCGTCCCCTCCTGGGTGTGGGTCGGCAGCTCGCGGTAGCCCTCCAGCGTCCCCTGGATCTGTTGTCGGTAGGCCGCTACCGTCGTGGGCGGCAGGCGCCGTCCGTGACGGGCGGACTCGACATACTCGGGGACATAGCTGCACAGACGGCGCAGGTCCCCCCGCGCCCCCGCGAAGCGCTGGACGCCGGGCATGGCGTTGTCGAGGATGTCATCGATGCGTCGATCGATGGTCGAATCGCGGTAGTGCGAGAACACGGTGGCCGCCAGCAAAAGGAAAATCACCCCGATCATGAGGATCGAGGGAATTCGGGCCCGATGTGCTTGCATTGCTTCCTATGATGTGCCCATCGGGGGGCTTGAGGATAGGGGGGATTTTCTTTACATTTCCGTCCCTGAGACGAAGCTGGCCCCGGCGTCCCGGGGAGGATATGCTTCCGGCATGAGCGCCGCGACTGCCCAAAAGCGAAAATGGACCGCCGAAGAGTACCTGGAGATGGAGGGCCAGTCCCTCGACAAGCACGAGTTCTTCGACGGGGAGATCTTCGCCATGGCCGGGGCCAGCCCTGAGCACAACCTCATTATGACAGACCTGCTGATCGCCCTGGGTCTCGCCCTGCGCGGCAAGTGCCGGGTCTACGCCTCGGACCAGCGCCTGTTCATCCCGGCCACCGGCCTGTACACCTACGCGGACGCCAGCGTCCTTTGCGGCAAGGCTGACCTGACCGATGACAAGCCGCGCTCGCTGCGCAATCCAGACCTGATCTGCGAGGTGCTCTCCGAGAGCACCGAGAGCTACGACCGGGGCGAGAAGTTCGAGAACTACCGCTCGCTCCCCTCGCTCTCGGACTACATGCTGGTGTCGCAGAACAAGGTCCTGGTCGAGCACTTCGTCCGCCAGCCCGACGGAAGCTGGCTCCTGCGTGAGCTGCGGGCCGGGCACAAGCTGCGCCTGCCCTGCGGGGAGATCGCCGTGGACGACCTATACCTGCAAGTCGGGTCCCTTCCAGCACACACCCGCCAGACTCGATAAGAAATGGGTGCGGCTCTTTTGCGTCGACGTTCGTCTCCGACGGGAAGCAGCTCGCGGATCGCTCAAGAAGGCGCGATCTAGGATGGCGATATGAACCGCCCCCAGCAATACCAGGGATAAGGTCAAAGACGCCTCGTCGGAGGATCCAATTCTTGAATCGTGCCCATCAGGAGAGAAAAAATCCAATCTGTTCGACGGTGGAATGGCAGTCGACGTAAAAGAGCTGCACCCATAAGAAATTCCTTCACCACGACCCAGCAGTTCGCGCGCACCTGATCGTGCATCACCACCGGGGCCGGACCTGGGGCGAGTCGGCCCGGCAGTACGGCGAGCTGTACTGCCGGGGCCGGGTGTACTATGTGCAAGGGTTGGCTGAACTTCCTGTCAGATGCCGGGGGTCGGATCGTGCAGAACCAGATTCTTGGCTTCCTCCTCGAGTCGCTCCTTGACTTTTTCCGCCAGCAGTTCGGTCAGGTAGCGAAATGTCCCACGTGCCCCGGTTGACCGCCGCGCTTGCGGCGCTTGCCCCGCTTCCCCTTGGGAGGTTCGGCGCCTGGTGGGTCCGATGACGGCGGCTTCGAGAAATTCTGTGAGTTTTGGTTGAGCTTCGCCCGCAGTTCAACGAGCTCGGCCTTCGCCGCAGCCAACTCCGCCTGCAGCGATACAACCAGCGCAGCCAGTTCTTCATATGTAGGTGGCGTGGAGATCTCGCCATTACGATCCTTTCTCTTCCAATGTCAAGAATCTCGCCACTCACCCTGTGAACGGTTACATGAAGATTACCTTGTCAAGCTAAGACGCTGGAACAAAATAACATTTCCAACTTCCAAATCGGTTCTTCGACGGTGCGAAACTTGTACGTTTGCGAACATAAATTTGTTCCAGCGCCTAATCATCACTACCTTGTCGGCCGACATGTCGCCAAGGAGGTCGGCTACGAGGGCAAGCACGGCATCTCGCTCCTGGAGCGCGGCAACCGTCTTGACCTTCGGCTAGCGGGGATGAAATCGATCAGTGGAGTTGGCTCGACGCTGAGCGGGACCCCGACGCCCGAGTGTACGGCCACAACCTCCAGCGCGGGCAGCACCTGATTACGCTGACTCACCTTGGTCGCCTGGCTGAACAGTTGCGTGTGGACCTCCTTGCTGGTCCCATCCACGTAGGCCACCACGGAGCGTCGGGGATCTCCCCATGTCTGTGTCTGCGCCTGGGCCTTGTGCGCATAGATCTCCCACAGCGTGCTGCTCACCCCCAGGTACTTCAGTTCGCGGGTGAACAGATCCAGCGTCGATGGCATGTAGGGATCGTCCCCTGGTGGACCTGCGCTTGGCGCTGCCACGGATGCACGCGCTGGCCAACCCCGTCTCGGCGCTGCACTTTACGCAGATCGAATGCCTCCTGGACGAATCGGATCGCAAGCTGATGGAGGCAGAGGGCTATGGCTTCGAGAGGCTGTGCGCAGTCCTCTACGCAGAGCGCAGCCGCAAGGGGGTGGGGGACTTTCCGCTTTCCCAGATGGTGCGGGGGTTTTGGGACAAGGCGGGCACCGAGTTGGACCTGGTCGCCCTCGATGAGGACCGGCGCCGGATCCGGCTGGATACCTGCAAGCGTAGCGCGAGCCGTCTGCCTGGCGCCGACTTCCACGGACATGTCGAGCGGTTCTTGCAGGCACAGCCGCGATATCGGGATTGGACCGTGGAGCGGGTCTGCCTGGCGCCGATCATCTCCCCGGCAGAGCGGCAGGTACTCTTGGCCAATGGCTATGTGGTCGAGGATTTGAATGATCTGTGCCGAGGCCTGCTCTGAACCAGACGTGCCGGCGATCAGGGTAGGCCATGCCATGATTGCCGGCGGGCAGCGACGTTGCGTCTGGTCGCCGGTTGTGCTTTTCTCTTCTCCGTGTCTTCTGTCCCGCAGTCTCGCATCCGGATCTCCCTCTCGGACCTGAACCCGCCGCAGCGCGAGGCGGTCACCACCACCGAGGGGCCGTTGCTGGTGCTGGCGGGGGCGGGCTCGGGCAAGACCCGGGTCATCACCTACCGCATCGCCTATCTTCTGTCCCAGGGCGTCCCCGCCGACGCCATCGTCGCGGTCAGCTTCACCAACAAGGCCGCCGACGAGATGCGCGAGCGGGTCGATCGCCTGGTGGACAGCCGCCTGGGCCGCAAGGTCACCCTGTCTACCTTTCACTCCCTGGGCCTGATGATCCTCAAAGAGGAGCGCGAGGCCCTGGGCTTCCCCGGGGGGTTCACCATCTACGACACCTCCGATCAGCTGGGCGTCATCCGGGAGATCCTGCGCCACGCCCACATCGAGGATCGGCGCCTGGACAACAAGTCGATCCTGTTCCGCATCAGCAAGGTAAAAAACGCCGGGCTGTCCCCGCTGGCCTTCGCCGAGCAACTGCGCAAGCAGAAAGCGGTCTCCGAGTACGACGGCTTCGCGGCCGAGGTTTACCCCCGCTACCAGGAGCGCATGCGGGCCTTCAATGCCCTGGACTTCGACGATCTGCTGGTCGAGACCCTGCGCCTGTTCAAGGAGAACCAGCAGGTCCGCGAGCGCTGGTCGCGGCGCTTCCGCTACTTAATGATCGACGAGTATCAGGATACCAATCGCTGCCAGCTCGAACTCTTGCGCCACCTGGCCGAGCCGAACTTCAACCTAGCCGTGGTGGGCGACGACGATCAGTCGATCTATAGCTGGCGCGGCGCGGAGGCGCGGAACATCCTGGAATTCGCCGCGAGTTTCCCCGGCGCCAAGACGGTGAAGCTGGAGGAAAACTACCGCTCGACCTACCCGATCCTCCAGGCGGCCAACGCGGTCATCGCGAAGAACACCACGCGACATAAAAAGAGCCTGTGGACCAGCAAGAAGGACGGCGAGCGCGTCCAGTTGGTCATCTGCCCCGACGGCGAGGGCGAGGCCAAGTGGGTGGCCGAGGAGATCGACATCCTGCGGGAGCGGCGCAAGGTGGACCTGCGGGACATGGCCGTTCTTTATCGTAGCAACGTCCAGGCCAAGCTCATCGAGGAAGAACTGCGGCAGGCGCGCATCGACTACCGGATGATCGGCGGGCAGGCATTCTTCGATCGCAAGGAGGTCAAGGACTCGATCGCCTACCTGAAGATCCTGACCCACCCGATGGACGAGATCTCCCTGCGCCGGGTGTTAAACTACCCGGCCCGGGGAATCGGCACGACCACGGTGGAGAAGCTCGGAGAGGCGCACAAACAGGCGCAGAAACGCGACCCCAAGGCCACCCTTTTTGACCTGGTGTCGTCGCTGTGCCTGGGTCAGGGCGATTTGCTGGGGGCGTTGCCGCCCAAGACCAAGAAAGTCCTTTCGGGCTTCATCGACACGGTGCAGCGGCACCGCGCGCAGCTCCTGCATCAGCCCGGCTGGCGCGACGCCGCGCGGGCCTACCTGTCGGAGATGGGGGTGCTCGACGACCTGATCCGGGCCGGCCCGACGCCGCTGCAGTCGCAGCGCCGGCTGAAGAACCTGGACAGTTTTCTGGAATCGCTGAACCGTTTTGAAGAAAAGTCCCGCAAGCTGGGTAAGGGAAGCACCGCCGACCTGGCCTCGTACCTGCACCGGCTGACCCTCTCGACCAACGACGACGACGCCGACGAGCTGGGCGGGGACAAGGTGACCCTGTCCACTTTGCACGGGGCCAAGGGGCTGGAGTTCAAGGTGGTGTTCCTGGTCGGGGTCGAGGAGGAACTTTTGCCCCACAAGCGGACCCTTTACCCCAGCGAGACGGACCTTTCCGAGGTCGCCGGCCCAGTGGACGTCAGCGAGGAGCGGCGGCTGTGCTACGTGGGCATCACCCGGGCGCGGGAGATCCTGTACCTGTCCCGGGCCCGCTTCCGCGGCAGCCGCAACACCGAGATGCCCCGGGCGCCAAGCCGTCTTTTAGACGACATCCCAAAGGACCTCCTGCAGGTGCGCGACCTGGAGGGACCGGGGGCGGAGGCGGCGGATCCCGCGGATGAGGACGCGTTCATCCGCGCGCAGCTTGAGAAAATGCGTAAGATGACGGAATCATGATCTGGTTTCCCTGCCGAGCCCATCCAGGCAGCGCATACCCCGGCAGCGCACACGATGATATCCTGCACAGGGCCCTATCCACATGAGCTACTTCAAGCACGAATCTGCATTCGTCGACGAGGGCGCGGTCATCGGCGAGGGGACGCGCATCTGGCACTTCAGCCACGTGGCCCCCGGCGCCCGCATCGGCCGGGCCTGCACCCTGGGCCAGAACGTCTACCTGGCGCCGACGGTGGTGCTGGGCGAGGAGGTGCGGGTACAGAACAACGTCTCGATCTACGACGGGGTCATCCTGGAGGACCACGTCTTTGTCGGACCCAGCGCGGTGTTCACCAACGTCCTGAACCCGCGCTCGGAGATCCCCCGCAAGAACGAATACCGCCCGACGCTGGTGCGCCGCGGGGCCACCATCGGGGCCAACGCCACCATCATCTGCGGCCACGAGATCGGCGCCTACAGCTTCATCGGAGCCGGGGCGGTGGTCACGGCCAATGTGCCGGCCTACGCCCTGTGCCTGGGGGTGCCGGCCCGGCAGTTTGCCTGGATGTGCCGCTGCGGAGAACGGCTCACGGTGGAAAACGGCGCTAGCTGGTGCGCGACCTGCGGTCGTGGGTACCGCATGGAGGGAGAGCTTTTATGCGAAGCGTGAAGATTCTGCGCCTGGCCCAAAGGGCCCTTTTCGTCGTCGGACTGCTCGGGCCCTTCGGCTGCGCCATGACGGGCCCGTCGCTTCTGACCAGTCGCGAGGTCGAGATGACCTACGACGATGGCAAGCCGGC
>JBBRLA010000289.1:0-9971 GCA_038231615.1 Polyangia bacterium
CTCCGATCGTGCCTGCCTGAGCTCGCAGCGCAACCGTCACGGCCCCCTTCGCCTCACCCTTGAGACTCCGCGGAGCACAACGCGCATGCTCGCCGCATCCTGGCGCGTCTCCGCTACCGCTTTTCGGCGATGGTCTAGCGAAGACCCCCGGCCTCTGCACGGCTGGGTTTGGCCGTGCAGGGGCATTTTGTGGGCGGTCGATGCCAATTTTCGGCCCATGAAGTGACACTCTTTGGCCTCAGCACGCTACATCAGGCCCTTATTCAGTATGAAAATTTACAAAATCTCCGAAAAGCAGTCAATTTCTGCCTGGCATATGACTTGCTAATAGATTTTGATCATGTCTTCGCGTCGTGAACTCGTCCGGGTGTCCCCCACCCTGGTCATATCTAGGGATTACAGCCCCAAGATCCATGACGACCCAGCTTATCGAGGCGCTTATCTCTTGCTGCTGCCGGGCAAGGTGCCTGAAATCGTGCTGGACGGGCTGGCGAATGAGCTGGAGCAGCGTGAAGCTGAGAGACGATGCCTGCTGGAACT
Source organism: Polyangia bacterium (assembly GCA_038231615.1). GTDB lineage: Bacteria > Myxococcota_A > Polyangia > Palsa-1104 > JAEUJZ01 > JBBRLA01. Next base: position 541 of record JBBRLA010000289.1, read on the forward strand.
GGAACGCCGACTTGAGACCGGTTCGGCTCCGCAGGCGGGAAACTCCCATCGGTCGATGAACAGCGGGCACCTTGTGGGTTCTCGTGGCTCTCCATCGCGACCGCGGAATGGGCTCATCGGTCAGCGTCTGGTGGCCGATGGCCTGCTGAGCGTCGAGAGCCTGCAAAAGATGTTGGAGTACCAGCGGTCGCTTCCCGAGGATCGACCCGTTCGGCGTCTCGGCTCTCTTCTGGTCGAGGCTGGTCTTTTGACCATGCGTCAGATCTCCGATGCACTCGGGGCGCAGAGGGGCGTCCAGGCCTCGACCGGGCAGAACAGTCGCCTGGAGCCGGGGGTGCAAAACATCTTTCTTGGCGAACTGCTCTTGCAGGTCCAGGCTGTTCCGCTAGGTATTATCGGCAAGACCTTGGCCGTGGCGATGGCGGATCCGCACGACGAGAGACAGGTAGCGCAACTTCAGTCCCTTACCAAACTCTTCGTACGACCGATTCAGGCCCCCCAACTTCAGGTGCATCGTCTGTTGGAATCGATGAAGTCGTCCCGTTCTTCGATTCGACGGGGCACTACCTCCCAAGGAGGCGACATCGCTGCATCCAGGCCGCCTGCTTCACCAAATTCTCGTCGGGGGCCGGATGTCTCCTCGTCCTCGAGAGAGGGTACCTCCGCAGGCAGCGCCCGCAGCGTTCCAGGGAGAGGCAATTTGTCTACCCGGAGCGGTCAGGGCACGCCGGCTCCTTCGGTAGTTTCTCGCAAGAGTCGGCGGCAACTGTCGTCTACCCAGCGCACCCTTTTCTTGGCTGCTTTGCTCATCGGTGCATCATTCGTAGTGTCGACCGGTTTCATACTGAAGCTGCACAGCGCGAATCGCGGCGCAATCCAGGCTGGGGCGGCGAGTGCAGTCCCTCACACTCTGCACCCGGATGCCAGCGAAAACAACGATGAAAGTCCGCCATAGGCGATGTGCCGACCGGCAGTCCCGGCGCCTACTCCAGACCAATGAAGAAGCTGAGGCCCGCCAAGAGGATCGTGGCCAGGAGCAGGGTCTGCGTCAGGGAGAAAATCTTTTTCAGCTTATCCATCGCCTGCATCAGGTGCGTGACGTCGTTGCCTGTACTACTGACAATCTGCTCGACTGACCCCGAGGCGTCCCGGTTCCAGATCCCCATGACCACCATGACCATGCCCTGGATCAGGCTCAGGGACGCGTGTCCGATCCTGTGGCGGAAGAGCAAGACGAAGAAGCCGACTACCATGAGCGCGCCAAGAGACAGAGCCACGGTGCTGACCAGTTTCATCGCCTTGGCCAGGCCAGTGAAGACCGCATTCTCTGATTCGTTGAACTCGTACTGGGTCCCTGGCGAGGTCGACGGGATCGCGGCGGCGGATGGTAGATGAATTTGGTCCATGGGGAACTCCCTTCTTAAAGAGACCGCGGAAAGCGGCCAGAACATTTTATCACTCCTTTCATGCCCGTTGGGATTGATTCATTGTTCGCGAAGCGCCGCAGGCGCCGAGGTTCATTGATCCCCGTCGTCCCAATGACAGGACGGTGCAGAAGTCGTTGCTTTCATAAATTGTGTGTTATGCTTCCGAAAATATACCAACTCGTCACCAGAACATGGAAAGACAACCTGGCTTCGAATGCACTTTGAAAACCTGAACCTGATCGACCCCCTCCTGCGCGCCGTACGTTCTGAGGGATACACCCACCCCACACCAATCCAGCTTCAGTCCATCCCCCACATCTTGGCCGGGAAGGATTTGCTTGGCTGTGCCCAGACGGGCACAGGGAAGACCGCCGCGTTCGCCCTGCCTCTGCTGCAACGGCTTGCGGCGGCTGGTGTTGGACGGACTGGCCCCATTCGGGTCCTGGTCCTGTCTCCGACTCGCGAACTCGCGACCCAGATCTGCGACAGCTTCGCCACGTATGGGAAGCACCTGGGCCTGACCCAGACCGTGATTTTCGGCGGTGTCGGTCAGGAGCCCCAGGTACGCGCTCTGCGTCGAGGCGTGGACATCCTGGTGGCCACTCCCGGGCGTCTGTTGGACCTGATGTCTCAGCGGCTGATCTCCTTCACCGGCCTGGAGACCCTGGTTCTGGATGAGGCGGACCGGATGCTGGATATGGGCTTTATCCATGATGTCAGGCGGATCATCAATAGCCTGCCCAAGAAGCGGCAGACCCTCTTCTTCTCTGCCACCATGCCGCCAGACATCGCCAGGCTGGCCAGCGATATTCTAAACGACCCGGTGCGTGTCGAGGTCACTCCGACCGCCTCCACCGTAGAGAAGATCGATCAGGCCGTGTATTTCGTCTCCAAGAACGACAAGCGCGCCCTGCTGGAGCACTTGCTTCGCGACAACGCGGTGACGCGGGCCCTCGTGTTCACGCGAACCAAGCATGGGGCCAACCGGGTCGCGGAGCAGCTTACTCGCGCTCTCATCCGGGCAGAGGCCATTCACGGCAACAAGGCGCAGGGGGCGCGCGAGCGGGCCCTGGCCAACTTCAAGAGCGGCGCCACCCGGGTCCTCGTGGCCACCGACATCGCCGCTCGGGGTATCGACGTCGAGGGCATCTCTCACGTCATCAATTTTGATCTGCCCAACATTTCCGAGAGCTATGTGCACCGCATCGGCCGTACCGGGCGGGCGGGCGCCTCGGGCATCGCCCTATCTTTGTGCGACTCTGGCGAGCGCACCTTCCTGGAAGATGTACAGCGTCTGATCCGGATGCAGATTCCCGTCATCGCAGATCACCCCTTCCCCATGAGCGCCCAGGCCATGGCATCACAGCCGTTCGCCGGGGCGCGGCCGAGACAAGATCGCGATGGGGGCGCAGGGCAGGGCAGGGCAGGCAGGCGCCAGGACGATAGACGTCCTCCTTCGCAAGGGTTTCGCTCCTTGGCGTCGAACGGCGGGCATCCGCGAGGCGGGCTGTCCTCGGCCGCTCCTTCCGGCGCGGCTCCTCGAGGGACGGACCTTCCGACAAGGCCTTCGCTGGGCGGACTGAAGCCCGCCGGCGCCCGCCGCAGCTTTCGGCCTCGCACCTCCCGCTAGTAGTAGTAGGACACCCAGCCGCTGCTTAGGTGGGGCTGGGATTTGGCGGGCACGCCGGTGTGCGAGAAGGTCTCGCTTGGTCTTCTTGCTGATCGACGACAACCATATTTGTCAGGGCATCGATTGGGCGCCCTGGGGCTGGGCTTCTTTGGGGTCGGCCACGTAGGAGTGGGACACGGTCTCGAAGAGCTTGGAGTAGCCGGTGTTGTCCACGGCGTAGGTCGAGCGGAGGTAGAGTTCCCAGATGTGCTGCCACATGTCGCTCTGGATGTCGAAGAGGCTGACCGCAAGGCCGCAGGCCTGGGCCCGTTCGTGGTAGATGGCGCGGGCGTGGGAGCGGGTCTCGTTGACCTCCAGAAAGGGGCGCACCCGCTCCTTGACCTCGTCCTCGGAGAGGTCGTGGAGCATGGCGCAGCGCAAAAGATTCACCGCGATGCTCTCGGACAGGGCCTCGGCGCTGCGGTAGGTCTCGACCAGCCGGGCGTCGAAGCGGCCGAGCTGCTGCACGTAGGGCTCCAGGTTGCCCTGGCAGCTCTCGGCCTGGGCAAGTAGCAGCTCATAACTCTGGATCAACTCTCGGGCGGAGATGCGCACATAACGGTCGCCGCTCAGGAAGCCCACCTGGGGGTCGACCGGCCCCAGCTCGGCGGTCTCGCTCATCCAGATGCGGTTGGCGCCGAAGCAGATCATGGTGGCCGCCGACTTGGCCATGCGCGGGATGATGACCTCGAAGTCGCCGCGGGAGTAGGTGCGGCACACGCGGACGATGCGTTCGGCGGCCAGACCGTCGCCGCCGGGGGCGTTGAGCACCATGGTCAGGCCGCGGGGGTCCTGGGGGTCGAACTGCCGCAGCGCTTCCTCCAAGATGTCGGCGTCACTGTCCTCGATCATGGTCATGGTGTCGGTGAACGAGACGAAGAACGAGATGACCCGGCGGCCGATGGCCTCCTCGATGGCGCAGAGGGCCGGGCGCCGGGAGCGGTGGCGCTGGGTGACTTCGTCCAGGAGCTGCTTGTAGACCTCACGCTGTTTCATGGCTGGTTTTGGCCCGTCTCGCCGGGGCCAGGGGATGTTTCGCTGGGGGTTTCGGGGAGACCGAGCTTGCGCAGGAACTCGCCCTGTTCGCGTTTGCTGAGGCCGAGGCCCGGGAGATCGGGCTGCTCGCCGCGCAAGAGGGCCTGGATGGCGGACAGTTCCTGCCGGGAGAACTCGGCGGCGTGCAGGCGGTAGTCCCGAAAGGCCTCCCAGGCGGCGGGGACCCAGCGTTCGACAATGGCACCGATGGCGTCGGCGTAGACGCGGATCTCGTACTGGGCGTGCGGGTCCATGCGCAAGGCCAAAAAGTGCAGCAGGTTGTGAAGGTCGATCTTCCAGTACCACTGAGTGTAATAGTTGAGGGTCAGATTCATGCGGGCCAACTCGCGGGACAGCGACGGATCGCCTTCTCGCAGGGGCTGGCCGTGCGGATCCTCGTTGAGCATGTCCAGGTAGTGGTCGTAGCACCGGGTGGCATCGTCGCGCAGAAGGCGCAGTATTTGGTCAGCGCGCTCCGCGGGCAGGGCATCGCCGCGCCCCTGGCGGTTCTGCTGGGACTGCACGCCCAGGTCCTCTGCCAGAGGGACATAGAACTCCCGATCGAGAAGAGAATACCTGCCCGAGGTCTCGTTCACGTTGGCCGTGCGGTGGCGGATCCACTGCCGGGCGACGAAGATCGGCAGCTTGACGTGGAGCTTGATCTCACACATCTCCAGCGGGGTGGTGTGGCGGTGCCTCACCAGATAGCGGATAAGGCCTCGGTCGTCGCGCACCTGGGTGGTGCCGCGTCCGTAGGACACGCGGGCCGCCTGCACGATGGCGCCGTCGTCGCCCATGTAGTCGATGACCCGGATCAGGCCGTGGTCCAGGACCGGGATGGGCTGGTACAGAAGCTCTTCCAGGGCGGGGACGGTGGGGCGCCGGGTCTTTTCCTGGTGGGCCTGGGCCTGCGCGATGGACTCGCGCTCTGCTGAGGTAAGCGACATGGACTCTTTCCTTAGCAGATAAAGACCGCGACGACAAAGGCGGCTTTCTAGTCGGATATGCCTTTGGGCATTGTCGTCCGGGGAAAAAGAGGTAGCCTCGCTAGCCGATGGACGCGAAGCATCCCCTGGAAACCCCGGGAAGCCCGGCGACACTCCCTACCGGCGGCGGCGAGCTGAACCGTCGGCAGGTGATGGTCTTTACCCTGAGCGCGGTGACGATCGGGCTTTCCTGCCTGTTTCTGCTGGGCGAGGTGGCGCTGCGGCTGGCCGGTCGCCACCCCTCGTACCTGGACCGGGAGATGTACGTGGCCACCGGGGACGAACGCGGCTACAGTCTGCGGCCGGGCTACGTCGGGTACTACGCCGGGGTGCCGGTGCGCGTGGGGCCGCTCGGGCTGCGCGGCGAGGCGGCAGTGCAGGGGTTGCTCCTTCTGGGGGACTCGGCGCTCTTCGGGCAGGGGCTGAACCAGGAACAGACGTTGTCGGCGCAGTTCCAGCGCAGGATCCCGGCGCTGCCCACGACCAACGCCGGGGTGCCGGGCTACAACACGGTGGCCGAGCTTTCGCAGTTGCGGGTGCTGCTGCCGCGGCTTTCCCCGCGGAAGGTGGTGCTGGTCTACGTGGTGGACAACGACGCGGACCTGCGCTCTGGGGTGTGGCTGCGCGACGACGGCACCCTGGACCTGCACGTGAACGAGACGCTGGCCGGGGGGGTCTCGCGCTTCTTCACCCGGCATCTGGTGCTCTACAGCCAGTTGCGGGGGCTCTGGTCGATCCGGCAGCAGGCGCTCTCGGCGGAGGACCGCACCCCGTTCACCCCGGACGACCCGGGCTGGCGGCGCAGCCAGGGGGCGCTGCTGGCGATGCGGGACCTGCTTCGAGAGCGCGGCATCCCCTTCGGGGTGGGCGGCATCGGGCTGGTGCAGAACCTCCAGGCCATTACCACCGTCGAGCTTTTCTGCAAGGAGCAAGGCATCCCCTACGCCACGCTGTGGCAGACACAGGACGTGGGGGACTTTGTGCGCCGCCGGGCGGTGGGTCGCACCGACTCGCACGCGGGCGCGGCCACCACGGGGCAGATGGCGGACGCGCTGGTCACCCTGGTGAGTCGGCTGCAATAAGAAGAAGGAGCGTCAGCCGCGGGCGCGGCGCGGATCCAGGTGGTCCCGCAGGCCGTCCCCCAGAAGGTTGCAGCCCAGTACCACCGCGGCGATGCACAGGCCCGGCAGGACAACCAGGTGCTGGGTGCGCCAGAAGTAGGTCGTCCCCTGCGAAAGCAGCGATCCCCAGGTATAGGGCACCGGAGGACCCAGTCCAAGGAAGCTCAGGCTGGCCTCGACCAGGATCACCCCGGCGAAGCCGAAGGTTGCCTGCACGATCACCGGCGACAGAATGTTGGGCAGGATGTGGTGGAAGATGATCCGCATCGGTCCTGCCCCCAGCGCCCGCGCGGCCAAGACGAATTCTCGCTCGCGGATCTGCAGCACCTGTCCCCGCGCCACCCGGGCGTAGCCGACCCACCCGTTCACCGCCAGTGCGAAGATCAGGATGCCCACCCCGGCGTTCTTGGCCACCGCCACGATGGCGATGTTCAGGAGGATCCCCGGAAACGCCAGCAGGATGTCAATGATGCGCATCAGCACCTCGTCGACCATCCCCCCCAGGTAGCCGGCCGCCGTCCCCAGGATGACCCCGATCGAAAGGCACAGGCCCACCACCGAGAGCGATACCAGCGCCGCCAGCCGTGCTCCGTAACAAAGTTGCGTCAGCAGGTCGCAGCCATTCTCATCGGTGCCCAGAAAGTGCCGCCGCGAGGACCCCTCCAGTAGATGATCGAGATCCTGTGCCGTCGGCGAGCCGGAGACCAAAAATGGCCCCAGAAGGGCGACCAGAAGGAACAGGCCGATCAGCACGGCCCCGACCCAGGTCCCCGGCGCCAGCCGTGGGCCCTTTCCATTGAGCATCACAGGCGGATCCTCGGGTCGGCGGCGGCATAGGCCAGGTCCACCAGCACGTTCACCCCGATGTAGACCAGGGCGATGACCAGAGCGCAGCCCTGGATTACCCGGTAGTCGCGCTGGTTGATGGCTTCCAGAAGCAAGGTCCCCAGGCCCGGCCTGGCGAAGACCTTCTCGGTCACCACCGCTCCGGCCAGGAGCGACCCGAACTGCATGCCGGCCACGGTGATGACCGGCAGCAGGGCGTTGCGCAGCGCGTGCTTCAAGACCACCTTGACCGGCGAGAGCCCCTTGGCCCGGGCGGTCCTCACGTAGTCCTCGGAAAGCGTATCCAGAAGCGAGGACCGGGTCATGCGGGCCAGCATGGCCATGAGGTGCGTGCCCAGCATGCAGGCCGGCAGGACCAGTCCGGCGATGGTGTTCACGCCCTCGCCGGGGCCGGGGAACCACCCTTGCAGCTTCACGAAGAACACATAGATCAGCATCGGGCCCAGCCACATGGCGGGCATGCTGATGCCGGCCAGCGAGAGGGCCGTGGCCGAAAGGTCCCAGCCGGTGCGGGGGCGCATCGCAGCCACGATGCCCAGCGGCAGGGCCAGGCCAAGGGCCACGATCATCGCCGCCACCGCCAGTTCCACCGTCTGTGGCAGCACGGCGGCAATGCGCGAGGCGACGCTGCCCTGGGTGGCGGGGCAGCTATGGCCCAGCGAGCCGTCGGCGACGCTGCGCAGGAAGCGGCCGAACTGCACCGGCAGGCTCTGATCTAGGTCCATGCACTGGCGCAGTTCCAGCTTGTCCCTGGGCTTGGCGTCCTCCCCCAAAAGGTTGTCCACCGGATCGCCGGGGATCAGGTGCAGGAGCAGAAATACCAGCACCACCGCCCCGCACAGGGAGAAGAGGCCGCTGACGAGGCGCAAAAGGAAGAAGCGGCGCAGGTCCCAGGCTCCTGCGGCCATCCGCAAAAGCAGCGAAAGGATGCCGCCCACGATCGGGATCTCGGAAAGAGGCATCCGCAACCGTCGTGTCTCGCTACGGGCTGACCACCGGAGGGCTCACCGGCGGCGGGTTGGGGGCACAATAGCTGAGCTGCGTCGCCAGATTGGCCCCCGGCGGAGCGACCGCACCTGGCGCGAGCACCGCGAAGGTGATGCCGTCTTGATCCCGGTAGGGCGCGGCCACTGCGCCGTTGCCCCCGGTCTGGTAGCAGGCATAGTTGTCCCGGCAGTCGCTGTTCTGGTCGCAGGCGCGCATGCACCAGCGCCGCTCGGTCTTTTCCGAGGCGCAGTAGGCCTGGGCGCAGCTCCCGTCCTTAGCGTTCGTGGTGTCGCAGACGCAGACTTCGCCGGGGCGGCACGGCGACGACATGCCAGAGGCGACGCTTGAGTAGCACCCGACGTTGCGCTGCACCGTGAAGAAGCGCACGCAGTTGGCGTTGTCCGGGCACGTCTGGTAGTCGCAGCCATCGACGGTGCAGTAGCCGGCCGGCGAGCCGATGTCGCAGATGCGGTTCCCCAGCGCGCTGCAATCGACGTTGGTGGTGCACGAGGAGCCGATGGTCCGCGCACAGCCCGAGAGGACCAGGCAGTACGCCAAGACCGCCTGCGCGGCGAGGAAAATGGAACGGGAGAAACTCATCTTCGACGGAATATAGCGCGGGGGCGGGCGGTAGGCAACTTCACCGGGATCGCGCGCGCCGCCCACGCCAGGCACAGGCCAGGGTGCCCAGGAGCCCGGCCCAGAAAGGGAAAGTCGCGTCCCTGGTGCCAGTGCTAATGATAAAGCAGCCGCCGCCGGCCTGGTAGGGGGCGCCGATCTGACTTCGCTCGCTGGCGAAGGCCACCGTGGGGTGTCGTGCCAGTTCGACCCCCAAGACCCGGGCCGTCAAGCGGGCCATCGTGCCCGGCGGGCCCGCGCCGGTGAGCGTCCGTTCGTAGCGTCCGCTGCCCAGGTCGCGGACGTCCTCGGCCCACTTCCCCGCGGTGGACTCGATCTGGACCCCAAGGCCGGGTCCCAGGGGAAGGCCCCCTTGGTCCCTGGGCGTCACCGTGACCACCGACTGGCCGCCGTCCGGCGAGATGAGGTCCCGTGAGACCCCGACCTGGGAGGCCATCTCATCGATCGCCCCGGCCGCTTCGCCGCGCAGGCGCCGGGCCGCCAGGGCCACGTCAAGCTTGCCGAAGCCCAGCCGGGGGGAGTAGCCCTGCGTCCCGCCCGCGGTGGTGCGCAAAAGTTCCCGGATGCGCGAGCCGGTCAGCGTGGGATCGATCTGGAAGAGCAGCGCCACCGCGCCAGAGACATGGGGCGCCGCCTGAGAAGTGCCCCGCAGGACCGCGTGCACCCCGTCGTCGGCCCACAGATAGGCCGGGTCCCTGGCGAAGCGGAACACCGAGACCGA
>JBBRLA010000290.1:0-9953 GCA_038231615.1 Polyangia bacterium
CCCCCTTCGCCTCACCCTTGAGACTCCGCGGAGCACAACGCGCATGCTCGCCGCATCCTGGCGCGTCTCCGCTACCGCTTTTCGGCGATGGTCTAGCTATTGGGAATCACTCGATTGACTCATTTATTTTTGAAATCGGTGAATCGAAGAGTTGTGAAAGAGTGACAGCCGGGGCCGGGTGGCGCCGGCCCGGCTGCCACGTTTTTTTGTTGGATGCGTCGGCAGATACATGAGTAGGTTGTTCTGACTCTCAGGCGCGGATCCAGTTCTCCAAGAGAATTCCGGGCACGCGCTCACTTTTCCTACCCTCCTACCGGGCGCTGCGCCGGCTGGCCAAGGTCAGCGATGCCCGGGGGATCGCTTGCGCCTGGGGATGGCCGGGTCGGACTTGCCATCCCCGTTGAAGTCCCCCAGTGCCACCGAGCGGGCCTTCGAGTAGACTCATTGGATGAAGGACTTCGACACCGGCGATCGCGCGAGCATCCTGCGACGGATCATCGACCGGGTGTTGCACGGGCCCGGGCACCTCGATCCCGCCGTCCGTCAGGCCGCCGCCAGAGGGGAGGCGTCCGGCCCGCTCGGCGCCTATGTGCAGAAGGTGGCCCTTCATGCCTACCGCGTCACCGACGAAGACATCGACGCCCTGCGGGCCGCCGGCCATAGCGAGGACCAGATCTTCGAGATCACCGTCAGCACCGCCCTCGGGCAGGGGCTGCGCCGCCGCGAGCGCACCCTGGCCGCCTTGCGAGGAGAGACATGCGACTGAAGCAAGTCGAGCGAGGGCATGCCCTGCCCCAGAAGCTGCTCTTGCTTCTCATCCGTCTGGTCAGCCGGCGCGAGGCCCCGGATGTGGTGAAGGCGCTGCTCTACCGCCCTAAGTTCTGGGGGCAGGCCATGAACGAATTCTTCCAAAATGTCATGCGCGGTCCCTCCGACTGGTCCGTGGGCGAGCGCGAGCTTTTCGCGGCCTTCGTCTCGGTACTGAATCAGTGCCCTTTTTGACGTGACTCCCACGGCGCGGTCGCGTCGAAGGTGCTCGGTGACTCCCTGGTGCGGGCGGTGCTCGCGGACTATCGCAGCGCGCCCATCGACAATCGTCTGCGGGCGATGCTCGGTTATCTGGAAAAGCAGGCGCTGACCCCGGAAGAGATCGGCCCGCCCGACGTGGCGATCCTGCGACAGGCGGGGATCGGCGACCAGGCCATCCTCGATGCCGTCGACGTGTCGGTAGCGTTCCACACCATCAACCGGGTGGCCGACGCCACCGGCTTTACCCTCCAGGACGAGCGCGGCTATGCCGCCTCTGCCACCATGCTGCTCAAGCGTGGCTACAAGATATAGCGAAGCGCCTCGGTCAGCGCTGTGCGTGGCGTCCGGCCGCCCGCCAAGGGCAGGTAGATCGTCCGAGACAGACCTCGCGGTAGCTCGGCGCTCATAGTGACGGCACGAGCCGCAGCCCAGCCTCGACGCGCTGCATGATCGTCGGAGCCGGCGATGGCGGAGAAGTCCTTCAGGGAGGGGGCCATGGCGAGGATAGGAGCCCGACGGCCTGACGGGGCGAAGGGCCCTGTCCGTACATCAGGGTCAGGCGGCAGACTTCTTGAGCACTGCGACGCTTCCGGGCACGTCCCTCATGACGCGCAGCAGGCTGTCCACGACAGGAGGCTGTGCCAGTCGTCCTGCCTCCCATCGTTCCACCAGCCGGACCGGGCTGCGCAAGAGCACGGCCAGGCGAGCCGAAGTCAGTCGGAACCGCTGCCGGATTTCGTGGATCTCCTCGGGAGATAGCAGCCTCTCTCTCTGGCGGTACAGGGCTAGCGCCTTCTCTCGAAGGGCCGTCGCGTCCTCCAGGCGCAGCACCACCTCATCGCACTGTGGGCAGCGGAGGTGGGTGGCATGGGGTACGGGCACAAGGGTCCGGTTCACCGGAGCCTGTAGTGTCCGCTTGCGTTCAACCATGAGCGTGCCGCACTTAGGGCAAGCGTCATCGGGCACTGCGCCTCGTTGAGACATCGCCCGCCTACTCGCCTTCGTCGTCGCCATCGAAGTTGTCCTCATGGAAAGAAATGACGATGCAACTCTGTCGCACCGCCACCTTTACATAGATCTGCAGGTCAGCCAAGACGGGCTTGAACACATAAAGCCAGTCGAAGGGCTCCTGCTCGAACCGCAGCCTTTCCACAAAGTCGCCCATCGAGAGATCGCCAAGAACCTCCAGGGCGTCCGGCTCATCGACTCCGAGTTCGTCCATTTCGTCGTAGGCTTTCCAGGTGAAACGCACCCGTCCCGCCTCGACGAAGGCATGGATGGTTCGGAGAACCTGTGGGAGCCACCGCGGCACCTCGGCAGTATAGCAGCAACAAAAGCCGCAGCCCGCCGTGGGGCTTATCTGGCGACGTCAGTTACACGAGTTGGAGGCGCCGATACCATCGATCCCTCGAAGCGTAGGCTCCGGGTTGGGCGAATCAGGCGGGCCGCTCACTTTTTCCTACCCTCTGGGTGGGCTATTTCTCCTGATCGGGGCCCTTGTCGGCGGCCTTCTTCTTCTTGCCGCCCTTCTTCTCGCCCTTGGCCTTGTCGGCCTTCTTGTCGGCCTTGTCCTTGCGAGCGGGGTCCTCTGCGGTGCCCGGAGTGGACGCATCCGGCGCCGGGGCGCTGTTCTGGACCTGCGGCGGGTCCACGATGTGGAATTCGACGCGGCGGTTCAGGGCGCGGCCCTTGTTGGTGGCGTTGTCGGCGATTGGCCGGCTGGGGCCGTAGCCCTTGGCCTCCAGGCGATCGGCGGCGATGTCATGCTCCACCAGCCAGCGCATGACCGACTTGGCGCGACGATCCGACAGGTCGGTGTTCAGCTCCGGCTTGCCCTTGTTGTCAGTGTGACCCTCGATGCCCACGCGCTTGATCGTCGGCACCACCTTCAGGGTGTCGGCCACCGCCTGCAACACCGGGAAGCTCTGCTTCTGGATGATGTCCTTGTTGGTGGCGAAGAACACCTGCCTCAGGATGACGATCATCCCGCCCTTCATCTCGACCAGGCCGGGGCAGCCGTTCTTCTTGGGATCGGGGCTGGGCGCGCCAGGCTTGTCCGGGCACGCGTCCACCGCATCAGGCACGCCGTCGTGGTCGCGGTCGGGCAGCGGGCAGCCGATCTTCTCGGGGTCCGGATGCAGGCCTGCCGGTACGTCGGGGCATTGATCGACGCTGTCGAAGATGGTGTCGCCGTCTTTGTCGGTGTCGGGGCAGCCCGGCCGCCTGGCATCGGGGTGCGGGCCAGCGGGGATGTCGATGCACTGGTCGACGTCGTCGTATACGCCGTCGCCGTCCTTGTCCAAAAGCGGGCAGCCCGGCCGTTTGGCATCCGGGTGGTTGCCCTGGGGCACATCCGGGCACTGGTCGACGTCGTCGTACACGCCGTCGCCATCGCTGTCCAAAAGCGGGCAACCCGGCCGTTTGGCATCCGGGCGATCGCCCTTGGGCACGTCGGGGCACTGGTCGTCATCGTCAAGCACGCCGTCGTGGTCGCGATCGAGCGGCGGACAGCCGTTCTTCGCCGGGTCCTTGGAGATCACACCGGGGACATCCGGGCAGGCGTCTTCGGTGTCGAGGATGTCGTCATGGTCGCGGTCGAGGACCGGCTTCTTCGGCTCGTGCATCGGGGCGTAGGCGATGCGCAGGAGCGCCCGCCCATCCGGGGTGCCGGGCTCGCGCAGGATGCCGATGCCGCCGCCGATGCCAACCTGGATCAGCCGGGCGATGTTGTAATGGACGCCCAGGAGCGCCTCGATGCTGGTGTAGCTCTGCTCGAAGGCGTGCCCGCCGGTCACCACGGTGCTGGCGATAAACTCCGGACCGATGGAGAAGCGCAGGTCGGTGTTGGCATAAGCCACCGCGGCACCCACGTTGACCTCGGAGCCGATGGTGTTGCCACTGCCGGTGGGCAGGGTGCCGATGGACTGATCGGGGCGATAGTAGAAGCTGCCGGTGAAGGACCACAGGACGCTGTGGGTCAGGCCGCCGAGCACCACCTTGGGCATGACGCGCACCCAGCTCTCGCCGATCTGCGCGGGGAACGAGCTGGTGTAGTGGTTGATGGGGATCCACACGTAGGCCCCGGCGCTGACGGAAAAGGCGTCCTTGTAGGGTTGGCCCCAGATGCGCACCATGGCCCCCAGGCGCGGGTCGCCCGCGGCCACGCCGGAGAGCGGGGACACGCCGCCCTGGGTCGTGCCGGTCTCCAGCAAGGTGACGGGCAGCGAGGCGCTGACCAGCACCCGATCGAGGAACGATCCGGCCAGGTCCACGTGGGCCAGAAGCTGGTGCTCGATGGCTGAGCCCTGGGCGTTGAACGACCCACCGGGGGCGGTGACGCCGAAGACCAGTGGGTTGTGAGCGTAGTTTAGCGTCAGCCCGCCGGCAAAATAGCGGGTCGAGCTGTACCACGGATGGTCGACCCAGAAGGACCACTCGCCCGCGGCGGTGGGTTCATAGCGGTTGACCTGAAAGCCCTGGCGGTCCTGCGCCCGTGCCGGTCGTTGCCACAGCAACGTGAACAGGGAGAAGAGCGAGAGGAGGAACGCGCGATGGAGGATTCGACGCACGGTAGGCCCCTTTGCGAAGCGTTGGGGAGAAGTGGTGATGGTCATCATCAGCGTCTGACGTCGCTAGTTCCGGGCCGGGTCCCCCTTGGGATGCCGGCGCGAGAGGAAGCTCAGCCAACGATTCAGTGCGAGCATAAAACCCAGCCAGAGCCAAAGGCCGACACCCAGTGCGCCCGGGCCGGCAGCCTGCTGCGACGCCACCGAGCAGCCGAAGCCGCCGCCGTTCAAGGTCGGCCGCTGGGGTACGAAGGCAAGGGTGATGCCGGCGCTGTTGTTGCTCAGGTCCGGATCCGGAGTGGTGGCGGCCACGGTGGCGGCCAGGGTGATCGAGGTCAGGGACAGATCGGGCAAAAGGGTCAGGTTCAACACAGTGGACAGCCCCTTGCCCAGCCCCTGGCGCTGACAGGTGAGGGACTGGTCCTGCTGCACGCACTGCCAGCCGTCATTGCCGGGCGCGTCGGTCAGCACGCTCTGCGCCGGCAGCTTGATCGCCAGCGAGGCGTTGACCGCGTCGGAGGGCCCAAGGTTGTTGACGGTGATGGCGAAGGGGATGGGGGTCCCGGCGTAAAGCGGCCCGGGGTTCGAGGCGATCTGCACCGCCAGGTCGGCGGCCGTGCCGATGACATCGCTGTCCGTGGCCGTGTTGTTGGTCAGGTCGGGGTCGGTGATGCCATCGGGCACGGTCACGGTGGCGCTAAAGTCGAGGGTGCCGACGGCGGCCTGCGGCAGGGCCGCGGCGACGAAGTAGGTGATCTTGGCGCCCGGGGCCAGGCTGGCCGTGGTGGTCAAGGCACCGTTGCCCCGAGGGTCGTCGCAGCGAGTGGTGTTCGGGTCGCCCGAGGCCACCACGCAGGTCCACGACTGGGAGGCCAGGTTCTGATTGACCTTGCTGGTCACCTGGGCGTTTTGCACCGGCATGGGCCCGATGTTGGTGACAGTCACGACGTAGTTGGTCGATGCGCCCGGCAGGAGCGCGGCGACACCATCGCTGGCGGTGATCGAAAGGTCGGCGGGGGCGCAGATCGGGCCGGCCACGCCGGGCACGACGCTCTCGGCGACCGTGCCGACATGCCCCGCGGTTGCGCCGTTGGTGCGGAAGGACACCACGCCAAGCGACGTGCTGGTGCCGCCGATGCCGCCGATGACGGGGGCCCCCTGGCCCAGAAGCGCCGCGATCCCCGTCGGGCCGGCGATGTAGCCGCCCCCGCCGCCGCCACCGGGCCCCTCGGCCTCCAGCAGGACCGTCACCTGACGGCCGCCCTGGCCGCCGATGGCCTCGACGTTGATCGGGCTGACGTTGGGGGTGACCAGCACCACCGTGCCGCCCGCGCCACCGCCGCCCGCCCCGGCGGTCCCGCTGCGACGCCAGTGCCAACACCAACGCCAACACCTTCACCGTCACCGACGCCAGCTTCTCCCTCCGCGCTGGCCATGAGGACGTTGCCGACGCCCTGGCCGTTCTCTCCGTCCGCGGCAATGCTGCCGCCCTCTCCGCCCCCCTGAAGGCCGCCGGTCCATAGATAAAGAAGACCGCCGCCGCGACCGCCCCTGCCGCCGGGACCGCCGATGGCGTTGGCGTCCCCTGCCCCGCCGCCGCCGCCCAGGTAAAGCCGGTTCCGGTAGTCGTTTTGCACCGGGCGCCCGCCCAAACCGCCGCGCTCTCGGCGGGAATTGCCGCCCCAACTGGCGTCGCCAGGGGCCACGGTGGTCGCGTCCTTCAGGTTGGCGGAGTAGGTGTAGCCCCCACGGCCCCCGCCGGTGGAGGTAGTGAGGGTGTTGCCGTTGGTCTTGTAGCCCGGATCCAGCGCCCACGCCGCGGCGCCGGGGACCCCGGCGTTCATCACGCCCTGGCCCGTCCACATCCCCAGATCGCCCGCGTTGGCCCCGCCGCCGCCACCCGCCTTGTGCGAATTGCCGCCGCCGCCGCCGTTGGCCGGGGCGCCGCGCCCGTAGCTCCCGCCGAGGGCGTCGTAGTTCCCGCCGTAGCCGCCGGAGCCGCCGATCCCCTCGCCCTTCTCGGCGCCCACCGAGACCGTGCCGTCGGAGGTGCCGCGGTAGGTCGGCTGATCGGCGGCGCCATCGCCGCTGACGTTGTTGGCGTTGCCGCCGCGGAAGCCGGTCCCGGTGGCGTCGATGCGACCGCTGACCGTCAGGTTGTCTGCCCGCACCGCCACCACGCCGCCGATGTTGCCGTCCCATGCCGGGGTGGTCAGGACGCCCCCGAAGCCGATGCTCAGCGCCTTGTAGCGCGCCACCCGCACCACCTGCGCGTGGCCGGCGGTCAGGTAGGTGTTCTTCAAGCCACCGCAGCCCGGATCGATGTTGACAGTGTCGTTGCTGGTACCCTTGACCAGCACTTGCTCGTACAGGCCCGCGCCCCCGAGATTGGTCACGGCGCCGTAGGTGGCGTCGTCGCCGGTCTTGAACACGGCGCCCTGCATCTGGATGATCATCAGGTAGTCGCCTGGGGCCACGTTGAGCGCGGTGACCACATCGGCGCTGTCCAGCTTCAAGGCGCTGCTGCCCTTCAGTGCGTCCGCGGCCAGCCTGGCGTATCGGTTGACCACCGTGCCGGGACCCGTGACCGTGAAGTCGCCGCCGTCGGTGCTCAGCGCCTGACTGACGCGGCCTGCCGCCGAGGATCGAGGGTCTCCCGCCTTCACCGACCCGGAGGTACAGCCAAAGGCCGAGAGTGCCCCGAGCGCCAGCGGGAGCGCCCAGGTATTGCCAAGGAGGGAACTCGTACGTCGGTTCATCGATCTTTCCTCGCGGAATGCTCGGGGAGCGGACACTCCACCCCTGCTTCGCCCATGCCCAGGGGGGTCATAGGGGAGCAAGTGATGGGGCTAACCTGACTTTACATGTTAAGGGAAAAAAACCTCCGCCGCAACGTCATTCAAGCGTGGCGGTTTGGCGGAGGATAAGGAAGGTGTCTGGCCGAAGATTGGTGGGGATGTGGGTAGAGATGTGTGGTTACAAGATGTCTACAAGATGTCGGGCGAATACTGCCCGTCGACATAGGTGCGAGAGGCGATGCCCTTGAGCAGTTCGTCATCGTTGTCATCGAAGGCGGCCACCGTCTGGGCCAGGCGCTTCTCGGCAGCGCGGCAGAAGGCCGCGGTCAGTTCGATCTCGCGGCGGGCGCCGTCCTCGCCCTTTTTGTCGATGGCCCGGGTGGTGCGCGAGAGCGTGGCGGCAATGGCGTACAGGTCGATGGCCATCTCCGCGACGCGCCCCTGGGTGTACTGCATCTCGGCGATCTCCTTGCCATGGCGCCGCAGCACCTTGTCCACCTGCCGGGAAAGCTGGCTGGTGTAATCTTCAAAGATGACGCTCTCGCGCTTCACCGCGGGGTGGGCGCGGTTGAGTCGCTCCCTGCCCAGCGCCGTGCGCGCCCGCTGCATGGCGAAGTCGGAAAGCAGGCCAAACCCCTTGATCGGTTCGCGAATGGCCTTGGCCACCTCGCTGAGCTGCCGCCCCGGGCCCTGCATCCCCGACAGGGCGATGAAGGCCCGGAGGATCTCGTTGGTGCCCTCGAAGATGAGGTTGATGCGGGCGTCCCTGAGCATGCGCTCGTAGGGGTACTCTTGCATGTAGCCGATGCCCGCGGCGATTTGCAGGGTCTCGTTGACCACCCGCCACAGGGTCTCGCTGCCAAAGACCTTGCAGATGGCGCTCTCCAGCGAGTAGTCCGCCGGCCTGCCGTGGGCCTGCCCGTCCACCAGGCTGGTGGTCAGGTAGGTCATGGATTCCAGCGCCCAGGTCTCGGCCATCATCCGGGCGATCTTGTCTTTGATCATGCCGAACTCGCCAATGGGACGGCCGAAGGCCTGGCGCTCAGCCACCCGCTCCACCGCCATCTTGATGAGGCGCTTGCAGCCGCCGATGCAGCCCGCCGCCAGCCCCAGGCGCCCGTTGTTCAGCACCTCCATCGCCACCTTGAAGCCGCGGCCCGCCTCGCCCACCACATTGGCCGCCGGGACCGCCACGTCCTCGAAGAAGACCTCGGTGGTGGCGCTGCCGCGGATGCCCAGCTTGTGCTCCGGCGGCCCCGAGCGGACGCCGTGGTCGCGTTCGACCAGGAAGGCGGTGATCTTGGGCTTTCCGGCTTCGGCGCTGGCGTCGGTGCTGGCCATGGGCGTGGTGCGGGCAAAAACGGTGAAGAGGTTGGCGAAGCTGCCGTTGGTGATCCAGATCTTGCTGCCGTTCAAGATGTACTTCTCCCCGTCGGCGGACAGCTCGGCGCGGGTCTTGATATTGGCGGCGTCGCTGCCGGCGCCGGGCTCGGTCAGGGCGAAGGCCGCGACCCATTCGCCGCTGGCCAGACGGGGCAGATACTTCTTCTTCTGGGCCTCCGTCCCATAAAGCAGGATCGCCTTGAGCCCGATGGACTGGTGCGCCCCCAGGGTCACCGCCAGCGAGCCGTCGATGCCGCCGATCTCCTGCATCACCCGGGCGTAGCTGCTGGCCGAAAGTCCGATGCCGCCATACTCCTGGGGGATGCTCATGCCGAAGAGGCCGAGTTCCTTCATCCCCGAAAGCACCGCGTCGGGGATGGTGGACTCCCGGTCGATCTTGGCGCTGTCGACGTGCCGCGCGCAGAACTCGCGCACCGAGTCGAGGATCAGGTGGGTGTTGTCGCGCTCTTCCTTGCTCAATTCGGGGTAGGGAAAGATCATCTCCTCGGGGATGACTCCGTAGAAGACGGACTTCATGAAACTCGCTTCAGTGGGCATGGCGCTGGCTCCTTTGGGTGCGATTCTATAACCGCGGCGCTTCGCGCTTCGCGATTCACTAACCGCGGCGCTTCGCGCTTCGCGATTCACTAACCGCGGCGCTTCGCGCTTCGCGATTCACTAACCGCGGCGCTTCGCGCTTCGCGATTCACTTGTGTCCGGGTCGATGGCGCAGCACGGTGCCGCGGTCACCCACGGCCCACACCTCCTGGGTCTTGCCCTTGGCGCCGGCCACGCCCCAGATCCAATAACGCGACTCGGAGACGCCGCTGGGCGAAAGGGCCCAAACCTTGCCGTCGAAGTGGAGCACGGGGCCGTAGCCGACGGCCCACAGATCCCTGGGCCCGCTGCCCCACATCGCGCTCAAGACCGCGTCGTTCTTGGTGGGCACCACCTGCCACGAGGTGCCGTCGTTATGGGTGAGGATGCCGTAGGTGCCCACGGCCCATACGTCCTTGTCGCCGGTGCCGAAGAGCCCGATGAGCTGCGGCCGGTTGGTCTCCTTGGCGTAGCCGCTGGGCTGGCGAGCCCACGATTTTCCATCATAGTGCAGCACGGTGGCGTTCTCGCCCACGGCGTAGATATTGCGCGGGCCGCTGCCCCACACCGCGGTCAGGTC